>NZ_CP060039.1:637740-956610 GCF_014211915.1 Burkholderia cenocepacia
TACGAATACGGCTTGTAGTCGCCCGTCGTGCACACGCGCAGCGCGCCGCGCGCGAGCACGTCGTCGAGCCGCGAGCCGGCGGCAGCGGCGCTCGCGGGCGCCGCCGTGGTCGTGCCCTGCGCGTGCGCGGCGGCGCAGCAAAACGCGGCGGCAGCAGCGAGCGTGGCAAGCGTGGCGAATGTCTTCATCGGTCTCCTCCTTCGGTTGGATATGAGCGTCCGATCATAACGGAGCCATCGCGCGCGTCATATGGCCGCCATCGCATCGGTATGCGCAGCCCGATCGCGGCTGTCCGGTAAAATGCCGCTTTGCCTTCGCATCGTCGCTCCTACCGTGGCCCATAACCTGCTCAACGACACCTTCCTGCGTGCGCTTCTGCGCGAGCCGACCGACTACACGCCGATCTGGCTGATGCGCCAGGCCGGCCGCTACCTGCCCGAATACAACGCGACGCGCGCGCGCGCCGGCAGCTTCCTCGGCCTCGCGAAGAATCCCGACTACGCGACCGAGGTGACGTTGCAGCCGCTCGAGCGCTTTCCGCTCGACGCCGCGATCCTGTTCTCGGACATCCTGACGATTCCCGACGCGATGGGGCTCGGCCTCGACTTCCAGGTCGGCGAAGGGCCGAAGTTCGCGCATCCGGTGCGCACCGAGGCCGACGTCGCGAAGCTCGCGGTGCCGGACATCGACGAGACGCTCGGCTACGTGACGGGCGCCGTGCGCGAGATCCGCCGCGCGCTCATCGACGGCCAGGGCCGTCAGCGCGTGCCGCTGATCGGCTTCTCGGGCAGCCCGTGGACGCTCGCGTGCTACATGGTCGAAGGCGGCGGCTCGGACGATTTCCGCACGGTGAAGTCGATGGCGTATTCGCGCCCCGACCTGATGCACCGGATCCTCGACGTGAACGCGCAGGCTGTGGCCGCGTACCTGAACGCGCAGATCGAAGCGGGCGCGCAGGCCGTGATGATCTTCGACACGTGGGGCGGCGCGCTGGCCGACGGCGCGTACCAGCGCTTCTCGCTCGACTATATCCGCCGCGTGGTGTCGCAGCTCAAGCGCGAGCACGACGGCGAGCGCGTGCCGGTGATCACGTTCACGAAGGGCGGCGGGCTGTGGCTCGAGGAGATCGCGGCGACCGGCGTCGATGCGGTCGGGCTCGACTGGACGGTCAACCTCGGCGCCGCGCGCGAGCGCGTCGCGGGGCGCGTGGCGCTGCAGGGCAACCTCGACCCGACGATCCTGTTTGCGCCACCGGCCGCGGTGCGCGAACAGGCGCGCGCGGTGCTCGACAGCTACGGCAACCATCCGGGCCACGTGTTCAACCTCGGGCACGGCATCTCGCAATTCACGTCGCCCGACCACGTCGCCGAACTCGTCGACGAAGTGCATACCCACAGCCGCGCGATCCGTAGCGGAGCGGCGGGCTGAACGCAAGCGCCGTCATGCTGCGCTGCGGCATGACGATGTTTCGTTTCTGAAACTAAACAGGACGCAACCCCGCTCCCGTTGCCGATTCGGTGCTTGTCAAGACTTGACTTATACACATTTTCCACGTTGCAGCGCGGTAGAGCCCCGTATCGGTCAATTTGTCTCGCTATGGTTCGGTAATTTGAATAGCAGCCTTATGGAATAAGGCTTCGCGGGACACCTCGGCAAGCGGCGAAAAACAGCGGAAAGCGCGGCCCCGCGCGCGTTGCGGCCGTTGAGGGGCGAGTTCTCAACAAAGTTATCCACAGGCTGGGCAGGGTATACGGCGATTCCTAATGCGAATCCAAAACTTAGCGCCGAATCTGAAGTTTTACTTTAAGTTCGCCGTCACAATCCGGGCGCGGATGCTGGCCGTCCGTCGCCTGCGTGCCGCTGTTGCCGGAGCGTGTGGATGAGCGGTACCTACCTGCGCGTGGCGCTCGACCATCCGCTCGCGACCCTGTTCGACTACCGCTGCGACGTGCAGCCGGCGCCCGTGCCCGGCACGCTCGTGCAAGTGCCGTTCGGCAAGCGGCAGGCCGTCGGGCTCGTTTGCGAAGTCACCACTCACACCGATCTCCCGCCGTCGCGACTGCGTGCGGTCGACGCGATCTGCACGGAGCTGCCGCCGCTGTCGGCGGACTGGCTCGCGCTCGTGTCGTTCGCCGCCGACTATTATCAGCGCGGGCGCGGCGAAGTCGCGTTGCCGGCGCTGCCGCAGGCGCTGCGGGACGCCGGGCGCTGGGGGCGGCTGCTCGCGCCGGAAGTGCGCTACCGGCCGACCGAAGCCGGCCGCGTGGCGCTGCCCGATGCGTTGCCCGCGCGCGGCGCCGCGCTGCGCCGGCTCGCGCAGGCGCTGGTCGATACCGGCTCGCTGACGCTGCCGGACGCGCGCGCGCTGCATCCGAAGGCGGCCGCGACGCTCGACGACTGGGCGGCGCGCGGCTGGGTGGACGTCGAGGAGATCGGCTGGGCCGATGCGCCTGTGGCCAACCCTGTGGATAACCTGTCGACAAGCAGTGGACGCGCTGTGCCGCCGGCGTTGACGGACCAGCAGGCCGAGGCGCTCGACGCGATTCGCGCGGCGCAAGGCTTCGCGCCGTTCCTGCTGCACGGCGTGACGGGCAGCGGCAAGACCGAGGTCTATCTGCATGCGCTTGCGTCGCTGCTCGACGCGCGGCCGGACGCGCAGGCGCTCGTGCTCGTGCCCGAAATCAACCTGACGCCGCAGTTCGAGGCCGCGTTTCGCGCACGTTTCGCGGGAGCGCTTGCCGACGACGCGATCGTCACGCTGCACAGCGGGCTCGCCGAAGGCGAACGGGCGCGCAACTGGCTCGCCGCGCACACGGGCCGCGCGCGAATCGTGCTCGGCACGCGCCTCGCGGTGCTCGCGTCGATGCCGACGCTCGCGCTGATCGTCGTCGACGAGGAGCACGAACCTGCGTACAAGCAGCAGGAAGGGTTGCGCTATTCGGCCCGCGACCTGGCCGTGTGGCGCGCGAAGCAGCTCGGCATCACCGTCGTGCTCGGCTCGGCCACGCCGTCGCTCGAAAGCTGGTGGCAGGCCGAGCAAGGGCGTTACACGCGGCTCACGCTGTCGCGCCGCGCGGTGGCCGACGCGACGCTGCCGACCGTGCGGCTGATCGATCTCGAAGAGGAGCGGCGGCGCGGGCGCGCGTCGATGGGCGGGCTGTCGGGGCCGCTCGTCGCGGCGCTGAAGGCGCGGCTCGAACGCGGCGAACAGAGCCTCGTGTTCCTGAACCGGCGCGGTTACGCGCCCCAGCTCGCGTGCGACGCATGCGGCTGGGTGGCCGGCTGCCCGCGTTGCAGCGCGTACGTCGTGCTGCACAAGCCCGAGCATGCGCTGCGCTGCCATCATTGCGGCTGGGAAGCGCGGATTCCGCGCTCGTGCCCCGAGTGCGGGAACGTCGACATCGCGCCGCTCGGGCGCGGCACGCAGCGCATCGAGGAGGCGCTCGCCGAGGCCGTGCCGGGCGCGCGGATTCTGCGGATCGATGCCGACAGCACGCGCCGCAAGGGCAGCGCGCAGGCGCTTTTTTCCGACGTGCACGCGGGCGAAGTGGACATCCTGGTCGGCACGCAGATGATCGCGAAAGGGCACGACTTCCAGCGCGTGTCGCTCGTCGGCGTGCTCAATGCCGATACCGCGCTGTTCTCGCACGACTTCCGCGCGAGCGAGCGGCTGTTCGCGCAGCTGATGCAGGTGAGCGGCCGCGCGGGGCGCGCCGGACTGCCGGGCGAGGTGATGGTGCAGACGCGCTACCCGCGTCACGCGCTGTACCACGCGCTCGGGCGGCAGGACTACGTGGGCTTCGCGAATTCGACGCTCGCCGAGCGCCGCGACGCGCACCTGCCGCCGTTCGTCTACCAGGCGCTGCTGCGCGCCGAAGGGCGCACGCTCGACGCGGCGCTCGCGTTCCTGCTGCAGGCCGCGGCCGCGTTGCCCGGGCTGCCAGGCGCCGATCGCGTGACCGTGTACGACGCGGTGCCGATGACGATCGTCAAGGTCGCGAACGTCCATCGCGCTCAGCTGCTGCTCGAAAGCGCGTCGCGGGCGGCGCTGCAGCACGCGCTGCGCGCATGGCAGCCGGAACTGCGCGCGCTGAAGGGCGTGCTGCGGTGGAGCGTCGAGGTCGATCCGCTGGATATCTGAGCGGCGCCGGCGCGGCCGTCGCGCGGCGTTGCGGGATATTCGGCACTCGGGTTGCCGCCGGCTACCCGAACCCTTGTCCGCCGCATTGCCCGACCCGAACACCTGGGCGCCAGTGCCCAATCCCCTCCGTCGCCTACCCGACACCGGCACCGCGCCGCGTCCCACCCCAGTGCAACCCGTTTCCGGCCGTGTCCGCGCAGACGGAAGGTTGCACACGCGTGCCGAATCGTCCCGATCAGGGAAAACACCGATCCTCAAACCACGGGCAACCCCTAGGTTGCAACCGCATAAGTGGCTGATTATATTGACTAACTTGCGGGTGCAACCTATCTCTCAATTTGGTTGCACCTTTTTATTGCGTGCCGTAGGATTTCGCGCATCCTCTTACACCACATTGCCGGGCTCGCACCGGCGCACGAACCCACCATGGCAAGCACGACTCTCGGCGTCAAAGTCGACGACCTTCTCCGCTCGCGCCTGAAAGACGCGGCGGCGCGTCTCGAGCGCACTCCCCACTGGCTGATCAAGCAGGCGATCTTCGCGTATCTCGAGCGGATCGAGCACGGCCAGCTGCCGCCCGAGCTGTCGGGCCACAGCGGCGTGACGGAGCTCGCCGACGGTCAGGCCGCGGACGGCGACGACGACAACTCGCCGCATCCGTTCCTCGAGTTCGCGCAGAACGTGCAGCCGCAATCGGTGCTGCGCGCGGCGATCACGGCCGCGTACCGCCGTCCGGAGCCGGAGTGCGTGCCGTTCCTGCTCGGCCAGGCGCGCCTGCCCGCGAACCTGCAGGCGGACGTGCAGGCGCTCGCGACGAAGCTGGTCGAGGCGCTGCGCGAGAAGAGCTCGGGCGGCGGCGTCGAAGGGCTGATCCACGAGTTCTCGCTGTCGAGCCAGGAAGGCGTCGCGCTGATGTGCCTCGCCGAAGCGCTGCTGCGCATTCCCGATCGCGCGACGCGCGATGCGCTGATCCGCGACAAGATCAGCAAGGGCGACTGGCGCTCGCACGTCGGCCACGCGCCGTCGCTGTTCGTGAACGCGGCGACCTGGGGGCTGATGATCACCGGCAAGCTCGTGACGACCAACAGCGAAGCGGGCCTGTCGTCGGCGCTCACGCGTCTGATCGGCCGCGGCGGCGAGCCGCTGATCCGCAAGGGCGTCGACATGGCGATGCGCCTGATGGGCGAGCAGTTCGTCACCGGCGAAACGATTTCCGAGGCGCTCGCGAACAGCCGCAAGTACGAAGCGCGCGGCTTCCGCTACTCGTACGACATGCTCGGCGAAGCGGCGACGACCGAAGAGGACGCGCAGCGCTACTACGCGTCGTACGAACAGGCGATCCACGCGATCGGCAAGGCGGCCGGCGGCCGCGGCATCTACGAAGGCCCGGGCATCTCGATCAAGCTGTCGGCGCTGCATGCGCGCTACTCGCGTTCGCAGCAGGACCGCACGATGAGCGAGCTGCTGCCGCGCGTGCGTGCGCTGGCGCTGCTCGCGCGCCGCTACGACATTGGCCTGAACATCGACGCGGAAGAGGCCGACCGTCTCGAACTGTCGCTCGACCTGCTCGAGGCGCTGTGCTTCGATCCGGAGCTCGCGGGCTGGAACGGCATCGGCTTCGTCGTGCAGGGCTACCAGAAGCGCTGCCCGTTCGTGATCGACTACCTGATCGATCTCGCGCGCCGCAGCCGTCACCGTCTGATGATCCGCCTCGTGAAGGGCGCGTACTGGGATACCGAGATCAAGCGGGCGCAGGTCGACGGCCTCGAAGGCTATCCGGTCTATACGCGCAAGATCTACACCGACGTGTCGTACCTCGCGTGCGCGAAGAAGCTGCTCGCGGCGCCGGACGCCGTGTACCCGCAGTTCGCGACGCACAACGCGTACACGCTGGCCGCGATCTACCAGCTCGCGGGCCAGAACTACTACCCGGGCCAGTACGAATTCCAGTGCCTGCACGGGATGGGCGAGCCGCTGTACGAGGAAGTCACGGGCCGCGACAAGCTGAATCGTCCGTGCCGCGTGTACGCACCGGTCGGCACGCACGAGACGCTGCTCGCGTACCTCGTGCGCCGTCTGCTGGAAAACGGCGCGAACACGTCGTTCGTGAACCGCATTGCGGACAAGACCGTGTCCGTGAAGGAACTGGTCGCCGATCCGGTCGACGAGGCGTCGAAGATCGTGCCGCTCGGCGCGCCGCACGCGAAGATCCCGCTGCCGCGCAACCTGTACGGCGACGAGCGTCCCAACTCGATGGGCCTCGACCTGTCGAACGAACATCGTCTCGCGTCGCTGTCGTCCGCGCTGCTCGCGAGCGCGCACCACCCGTGGCGCGCGGCGCCGATGCTCGCCGATGACGCGCTTGCCGACGCGCCGGCGCGCGACGTGCGTAACCCGGCCGACCAGCGCGACGTCGTCGGCACGGTCAGCGAAGCGACGTCCGAGCACGTGAGCGCGGCGCTCGCGCATGCAGTGGCCGCCGCGCCGATCTGGCAGGCGACGCCGGTCGACGCACGCGCCGATTGCCTGGTGCGCGCCGCTGACCTCCTCGAAGCGCAGATGCACACGCTGATGGGCCTGATCGTGCGCGAAGCCGGCAAGTCGCTGCCGAACGCGATCGCCGAAATCCGCGAAGCGGTCGACTTCCTGCGCTACTACGCGGCGCAGATCCGCGGCGAATTCTCGAACGACACGCACCGCCCGCTCGGCCCCGTGGTCTGTATCAGCCCGTGGAACTTCCCGCTCGCGATCTTCATGGGCCAGGTGGCCGCGGCGCTCGCCGCCGGCAACACGGTGCTCGCGAAGCCGGCCGAACAGACGCCGCTGATCGCCGCGCAAGCGGTGCGCCTCTTGCGCGAGGCCGGCGTGCCGGCCGGCGCGGTGCAACTGCTGCCGGGCACGGGCGAGACCGTCGGCGCGGCGCTGGTCGCCGATCCGCGCACCCGGGCGGTGATGTTCACCGGTTCGACCGAAGTCGCGCGCCTGATCAACAAGACGCTGTCCGCACGCCTCGATCCGGACGGCAAGCCGATTCCGCTGATCGCCGAAACGGGCGGCCAGAACGCGATGATCGTCGACTCGTCGGCGCTCGCGGAGCAGGTCGTCGCGGACGTGATGCAGTCGTCATTCGACTCGGCCGGTCAACGGTGTTCGGCGCTGCGCGTTCTGTGTCTGCAGGACGACGTCGCGGACCGCACGCTGACGATGCTCAAGGGCGCGATGCACGAGCTGGCGCTCGGCAACCCGGACCGGCTGTCGACCGACGTCGGCCCGGTGATCGATGCCGACGCGAAGCAGACGATCGACACGCACGTCGCGGCGATGAAGGACAAGGGCCACGCGGTCACGCAACTGCCGATGCCCGACGCGTGCGCGCACGGCACGTTCGTGCCGCCGACGCTGATCGAGATCGGCAGCATCGACGAGCTCAAGCGTGAAGTGTTCGGCCCCGTGCTGCACGTGGTGCGCTACCGCCGCAGCCAGCTCGACAAGCTGCTCGAGCAGATCCGCGCGACCGGCTACGGGCTGACACTCGGCATTCACACGCGGATCGACGAGACGATCGCGCACGTGATCTCGAATGCGCACGTGGGCAACATCTACGTGAACCGCAACGTGATCGGCGCGGTGGTCGGCGTGCAGCCGTTCGGCGGCGAAGGGCTGTCGGGCACGGGCCCGAAGGCCGGCGGCGCGCTGTACCTGCAGCGCCTGCTCGCGACGCGTCCGTCGGGCCTGCCGCGCTCGCTCGCGCAGTCGCTGGTGGCGGACGGCGCGACCGAAAGCGATGCGCGCGGCAACCCGGCGGCGGCGCTCACGACGCTGCGCGACTGGCTGATCGAGCAGCGCGAGCCGGCGCTGGCCGCGCGTTGCGACGGCTACCTCGCGCAGGTGCCGGCCGGTGCGACCGCGGTGCTGAGCGGCCCGACGGGCGAGCGAAACACGTATACACTCGGCCCGCGCGGCACGGTGCTGTGTGTCGCGGCGACGCCCGGCGGCGCGCGTGCGCAGTTCGCGGCGGTGCTGGCGACGGGCAACCGTGCGTTGTTCGCCGGCGCGGCGGGCGAGGCGCTGGTCGCCGCGCTGCCGGCGTCGCTGAAGGCGCACGCGGCCGTGCGCAAGCAGGCCGACGCGCCGTTCGACGCGGTGCTGTTCGAAGGCGACAGCGACGAACTGCAGACGCTCGTGAAGGACGTCGCGCAGCGGCCGGGCCCGATCGTGTCGGTGCAGGGCGTGTCGGCGGGCGCGTTCGAGAACGGCGATGCGGAAGACTACGCGCTCGAGCGGCTCTTGACGGAACGCTCGGTGAGCGTGAACACGGCCGCGGCGGGCGGCAATGCGAATTTGATGACGATCGGCTGATCATCCTTGCCGTTCGGATCAAACAAAGGAAGCGGCCAGGCGATCCCGAAGCCGCTCCATTTACCCTGGTACCAAGGAGATGCTATGCAACACACGATGAAAAAGGTGGCAGGCGCGACGTTCGTCGCGGTCATGTCGCTGGCGGGGACGGCTCATGCGGATGACGTGAAGATTGGTTACGCAGGGCCGATGACGGGCGCGCAGGCGCACTACGGCAAGGATATGCAGAACGGGATCGTGCTCGCGCTGGAAGACTTCAACGCGACGAACCCGAAGATCGGCGGCAAGGCCGTGAAGTTCGTGCTCGACACGCAGGACGACCAGGCTGACCCGCGCACGGGTACGACGGTCGCCCAGAAGCTGGTCGACGACGGCATCAAGGGCATGCTCGGCCACTTCAACTCGGGCACGACGATTCCGGCTTCGCGCATCTACGCGAACGCGGGCATTCCGGAAATCGCGATGGCGACGGCACCGGAATACACGCAGCAGGGTTACAAGACGACCTTCCGCATGATGACGTCCGACACGCAGCAGGGCTCGGTGGCCGGCACGTTCGCGTCGAAGGATCTCGGCATGAAGAAGATCGCGATCGTCGACGACCGCACGGCCTACGGCCAGGGTCTCGCCGACCAGTTCGAGAAGGCCGCGAAGGCCGGCGGCGCGACGATCGTCGACCGCGAATTCACGAACGACAAGGCCGTCGACTTCAAGGCGATTCTCACGAAGCTGAAGGCAGCGAAGCCGGACCTCGTCTACTACGGCGGCGCGGATTCGCAGGCAGCGCCGATGGTCAAGCAGATGAAGACGCTCGGCATCACCGCCCCGCTGATGAGCGGCGAAATGGTGAAGACGCCGACGTTCCTGAAGATCGCGGGCAACGCGGCCGAAGGCACGATCGCGTCGCTGGCCGGCCTGCCGCTGGAAGAAATGCCGGGCGGCAAGGCTTACGCCGACAAGTACAAGAAGCGTTTCGGCGAAGACGTGCAGACGTACTCGCCGTACGCGTACGACGGCGCGATGGCGATGCTGAACGCGATGAAGAAGGCCGATTCGACCGATCCGGCGAAGTACCTGCCGGTGCTCGCGAAGACCGACATGGCTGGTGTGACGTCGACGCACGTCGCGTACGACGCGAAGGGCGACCTGAAGAACGGCGGCATCACGATGTACAAGGTCGAGAAGGGCGACTGGAAGCCGCTGAAGAGCATCGGCGGCAAGTAAGCAGCTTGATGTGATGTGAGGCGCTGGCGGCGGCGAAAGTTGCTGCCCCGTCGATTATGCGAAAAAGCCACCGGGCCGTCGGGCCGGGTGGCTTTTTCTTTGGCGGTGCACGGCCAGGTAGTACATACGGCTCTTGCCGGCGATGATTCAACGGTTTGGGTATGTTCCGACGGGGGCGTCGCGTGTGTACGTCAATGCCTCATCGATGCGACTGGCGGCAGTGCGAGGTTACTTATCTGCACAGCACTTGTTGGGGCAATCGGGCAGGAAGGAAATTTCCACACGCCGCCCATTATCCACGTCCCCATGCGAATAGACGCGGGCGCTCGTCTTAATGGTTCCGCGTAGAAAACCGACTTGCTTCAGCAGCGCATACGCGGTTTGCATTCGCGATTGTGCAAGGGGCAGTGCGCTCTGTTCGCTTTCCTCGGTATGGCCGCTAATCAGCGTTGTTTCCTTGGTTACGTGACGCGCGTAGGCGATTTTCTGGTCTGCTGCCCAGTTTGCAGTGCGGACGATTTCAGAATTCGATACATATGAACTTTCTTTCGGAAAATGGATGTCGAAATTTTCGCTTGCGACACACGCAGATGCATGACTAGACGTGACGACGCATAGGCCAGCAATTAATTTCATAGTTTATTATTTGGTGAGTTTTGTTGTCGGAGAGACGCCGGAGCGTCGCATAAATTTCCACATCCATTTTTGCAGAAAGGCAGAAGACTCACGCCGATCTGCAAGTATCCTCCATGGCCGGTGCTATCGATTGGATATGTAATTCGATTGACGTGCGTATCAACATAGATATATTGAGGCTTGATGCCAAGCTGTATCAGGAAGTCTTTCAGCTGGTCACCTCTTGATTTTGCCAGATTCAAGGGGTTGCGTTCGCCGACATATGCGCTGGCGATGATTTGCGCCTGCACTTCAACATCGGGCCATTGACGTGCAGCCAAAACCATATCCATTATCTTTATTCGATATGCATTTGGAATGCCGGGATAATTCAGAGGCACGCTTTCGAGCATGTTTTCCGATATCGTACAAGCGCTTGCGTGTTGAATAAAAACGGCACCGGCAAGTGCAGCAACGGAAATCAAAAATTTTATCATTCAATCACCAAATATTCTTTCTTAAGAATTCACTTATGTCATCAAAGTGCGCGATGTAGCATGCAATGCTGTCTGCATTTCTATGTGCACCTTCTGGATTGGCTTGTGCCCAATACCCGATCCCTCGAGCAAACCCATAGTTGACGTCGTCCGCATCGAATGTGTCAATGTAATGGGAACATTCGTGAATGAGAATTTTCAATTTGCAGTTTCCAGCAACGTAAACATCCTCGACAGTGCAGAAATGCGGGTAGATCGCGATTATTCGACGTGCCGAATCGGGCTTGCATACAGCCGCGTCATTTGTGCCAGTATCAGGGACCACTGAGCATGTAAGTTGCCGCTGGCTTTGTTCGTCCCATCTGATGATCTTCTCGGGCTGTAGTTCGCACATAGCCGCAGCGAGCCTGGGGAGGCCGAAACTTAGTTTTTGACGTATCGCTTCGTCGCTTCGGCCAAACCAGAATTGCACTCTATCTCGGGTAATTTTATCCCATCGCGCCAGATCCGATATGCGCTCCTCAATTAATATCACCGCGGTGTCCCGTAGTCGCATTATTAGGGATCTGAATGCCTTGTTACTCATGTTGGGGCAAATTGGCATCGTGTTGATTGATATATAGACCATGGACCCCGGATTGGTATTGGTGACGGCCCCCGAATGGACGAGGACCAATTCTTCGTTTTCCTGAACTTCGAAGTTGTATTTATTTCCCGAAAAACCGCTCATCGCGTCAATACCCCTTCGTATAGATTTTCAGAGATGCTGCGGCGTCGGTGACAATTCGATCTGTTTGCCCGGCCACGTCCGTGGTGCCTGCGAAGATCCGCCCGGTGTCGGTGACGATTCGATAGCGAACGTTGGCGAGCGGACGGTGTGCATCATCGAGCAAGGTAAATTGCTCGTCATGTACGGCATCCGATAAGGCAAACGGCAAATGGGCTGCACCAAGTTTGCGCCCATCCAGCGTCGAAATTTCGCCCGCAGTAAAAATCATCCGCATGCCACGCTCAGCGTGGAAGACCGGTGGTGGGTTGCATCCGCAGACATTGATATCGCCGCTCAATGCCCACTGTTTGCCGTTCGGACCGGTACCTGGCCAGCGCGGCCCTTGTGGTGCGATGTACCCTTCACGCTTGCAGGCCGCACAGTAGGTCTTCATATCCAGCGTGGCGATATGAACCCTCGGCGGCGGATTGGAACAGGTCACGGTGTCGAGGCCTTCGACAATCACCGCTTCCCCGGCGCGGTCGCCTTTGGCAAGAAAGTAGCGGATCATGGGCGCTACCTCAGCGGGGCATGGGCGAGCGGGTGACGACGCTAAATACGACGGACGACGCTACGCCTTGTCGCTCGGGACTATCGGTGATCGTGTCGCCGTTATCGAGTTGGCTGCCCACGAATGCGAGCGGCGCGAAGTCGGGCGCGTCGGTCAAACCCAGGCCGCTCGTAACGCGCGCGGTTGAACCGTCCGGATAGTGGATTAGGTCGCCCACCGTGGCAGCCTTGCCCAAGTGCGGCGCCACTTCCCGCGTGCCGGACGGCTCGCGCAATGCACCGCCGCGCGCTGTTGTCGCGCCACATACCGCCAATCTGTAGGCGGGCGGCGCGGGCGGCGGCACATAGGTCGGATCGAACAGGCCCGCAACGCTTTGCCCGTCTCGCACATGAATGCCGCATGAGGTGCGCAGCGTTTCGGTAATGCGATCACCGTTGCTCAACCGGCTGCCGACCAACGCGAACGGCTTGCCGCCGCTATGGTTGTTTCCCGCGCCGTCGATTATCGCGGCCTCGCTGCCGTCGTTATAAGTCACTACGTCGCCGACGCAGGCGACTTCCAATCCCGCCAAGGTCAGGCCGCTGGTTGCGGTGGTGACGCGTCCACCGCGTTCCGTGAGTGCGCCAACGGTGGCAAAAAGATGGGCCGGTGCTTCGAGTTGGTTTTTCATCCGGCTTCCCTGTCTCAGTAAATGGAATGGCTACCTTGAGACGCTATTCCAGATAAGAAACGTCGATCAATCGGACGAATATGATTCAGCGCTGGCAACTTCTATTACTTGTTCCGTTCTGCCTTTTGCACTGACCGCGCGTGTGCGAATGCGCCGGCTCAATCGCGGATGCTCAGCCCCCCGCACCCGCAGCAGAAACTTCTGCAACTTGCCGGTCGGCGTGCGCGGCAGCGCCTGCGCGAATGTGAACTCGCGCGGAATCTTGTACGCGGCGAGTCGCTCGCCGCAGAACGTGCGCAGCGCATCCGCATCGCGCGCCGCGTTCGCCCGCATCACGACGTGCGCGACGACCGTCTCGCCCCAGTCCGGATGCGGCACGCCGACGACGGCCGCCTCGGCGATGTCCGGGTGTGCGCCGAGCACGTCCTCCACTTCCTTCGAATAGACGTTCTCGCCGCCGGTGACGATCATGTCCTTCAGCCGGTCGACGATGAACAGGTAGCCGTCCTGATCGATCCGCGCGAGGTCGCCGGTGCGATACCAGCCGTCCGGCGCGAACGCGGCGCGCGTCGCGGCCGCGTCGTCGAGATAGCCGAGCATCATGCAATCGGTCTTCAGCCAGATCTCGCCGGTCTCGCCCGGCTGCGCCTCGACGCCGTCCATCCGCACGATCCGCAGGTCGACGCCCGGGCCGCCCTGGCGGCCGATCGAGCCGGCCTTCGCGATCTGCTCGTCCGGATACAGCGTCGTGCCGGCCGGGCCGGCTTCCGTCATCCCGTACACCTGGAAGAACGCGTGGCTGCGATACGCTTGCGCGAGCCGTTCGGCCTGCGCGGCGCCGATTGGGCCGCCGCCGTACAACCACGCGCGCACGCTCGACAGGTCGAATGCCGCGAAGCCGTCGATCGTGTCGAGCGGCAGCGTGTACGACACCGGCGCACCGAAATACAGCGTCACGCGCTCGCGCTCGACGGTCTGCAGGAAGCGCAGCGGATGGTATTCGCGCAGCAGCACGACGGTGCCGCCCGCGACCAGCGTGCCACCGAACCAGTTGTTCAGCGGCGACGAATGCCAGATCGGCATCGCCATCAGCGTGCGCTCGTTGCGGCCGATCCCGGTCGCGAGCGCCGCCTGCATCGCGGCGAGCGTCACCGTGCGATGACTGTGCACGCAACCCTTCGGGCGGCCGGTCGTGCCGGACGTGTAGAGGATCTGCGCGACGTCGTCGTCGGCCGGCTCGATGCCCGGGAGGCCGTCCATCGTCGCGCACATCGTGTCGAAGTTCGGCACGCCATCGAGTTCGCCCTCGGTCACGAGCCGCCGCGCCGGATGCACGATCCGCTCGACCACCGGCGCGAGCGCCACGTCGAACAGCAGCGCGGTGCTGCCGCTGTGTTCGAGCACGTAGTCGACTTCCGGCGCCTGCAGCTTGTGGTTGATGGGCACGAACGCCGCGCCGAGCCGCCATGCGCCGAACATCAGGTCGACGAAAGCCGGCGTGTTGAAGCACATCGCGGCGACACGATCGCCGGCCGCGACGCCGAGCGCGCTCAGCACGGCCGCCGCGCGGTGCGAACGCTCGCGCGCGGCCGCATACGTGATCGTCGCGGATTCATTGACGAGGAACGGCTTGTCGGGCGTCGCACGGGCGGCGCGGTCGAGGGCGGCGACGAGGTTCATCGAGGCTCCGGGCGGGCGAACGAACGCGAAATCGGGTGAACGGGCCGGCGTCAGGCCGGGTACGCGCGCTGCAGCAGCGCGGCGACGTCGATCGCGTGCGGATCGAAGCCGCCCGCGATGCGGCCCCAGTCGGGCGCGCCGAGCCGCGTCGCGACGAACGCGTCGGCGACGGCCGCCGGCGCATCGCGGCGCAGCAGGCACGCCTGCGCGACGACCGCGAGCCGCTGCGCGAACACGCGGCCCGACGCTTCGAGCGTGTCGGCCGGGGCGGCGAGCATCGCGCGCAATCCGTCGCGCGCGGCACGAATGCGCGGTTCGCCCGCGCCGAGGTCGGCCAGTTCGTCGAACAGCGCGGCGGCCGCGTCGGGCTCGCGCGATACGGCACGCAGCACGTCGAGGCACATCACGTTGCCCGAGCCTTCCCAGATCGAGTTGACGGGCGCCTCGCGGAACAGGCGCGCGATCGGGCCGTCGTCGACGTAACCGTTGCCGCCGAACACTTCCATTACCTCGCCGGTCAGCTCGACCGCGCGCTTGCAGACCCAGAATTTCGCGGCGGGCGTGACGATCCGTTTCCACGCGCGTTCGCGCGGCGAGTCGTCGCGCTCGAACGCATCGGCGAGCCGCATCGCGAGCGAGAGCGCGGCTTCGCTCTCCAGCGCGAGATCGGCGAGCACGGTGCGCATCAGCGGCTGCTCGGCGAGCGCGCGACCGAACGCATGGCGCTGACGCGTGTACGCGATCGCCTGCACGACGCCCTGGCGCAGCATCGCCGCGCTGCCGAGCACGCAGTTCAGCCGCGTGGTGGTGGCCATCTCGATGATGGTCGGAATGCCGCGGCCTTCGTCGCCGAGCATGATGCCCCACGCGTCGTTCAGCTCGATCTCGCTGCTCGAGTTGCTGCGGTTGCCGACCTTGTTCTTCAGCCGCTGGATCTCGACCGCGTTCTTCGTGCCGTCTGGCCGCCAGCGCGGCACGTAGAAGCACGACGGGCTGCCGGCCTCGGTGCGCGCGACGACCAGGTGCGCGTCGCACATCGGCGCGGAGAAGAACCACTTGTGGCCGCGCAGCCGGTATTCGCCGCCGCGCCCGCCCGCGCCGACCGGCGTGGCGAGCGTCGTGTTCGCACGCACGTCGGAGCCGCCCTGTTTCTCGGTCATGCCCATGCCGAACCAGATCGAGCGCTTGTCGGCGACCGGCACGTCGCGCGGATCGTAGTCGTCGCTGTAGAGCTTGTCGCGCAGCAGGTCCCACAGCGCCGGCTCCTTCTGCAGCACGGGGATCGCGGCCTGCGTCATCGTGGCCGGGCACAGCGTGCCGGCCTCGATCTGGCCATGCAGGTAGAAGCCGGCGGCCGTCGCGGCCCAGCGGCCGCGGCGCGCATCGCGGAACGCGAGCGACACGAAGCCTTCGTGACGATACTGGCCGAGCAGCGTGTGCCAGGCGGGATGGAAGTCGACGCGGTCGATGCGCCGGCCGCGCCGGTCGAACGCGTGCAGTTCCGGCGTGTGCTGGTTCGCTTCGTCGGCGAGTTGCGCGGTGTCGGCGCTGCCGAGCCGCGCGCCGTACGCGTCGAGCTGCGGCACGGCCCAGTCGGCACCCGCCCGGGCGAGCGCGTCGCGCAGCGCGAGATCCGTCGCGAAGAGGTTATAGTCGACGAGTTCGTCGAACTGGTTCGTGACGGCGTGAGTCGAGTCGGTCATCGCGGTTGTCTCCGGTCTCATGCTGCGCGGTCAGCCGGCGTCGTGCCGCGCGCAACGCGCTTCGGCGCGGATTCCGGCTTCCGGTAAAACGTATTCCCTGCTGAATTCAGAGTAGCAAATATGCCGCCGCGACATGTTCAGGTTCCGGCGCCGCCCGGCTCGCCGGCGGCGCAACCCGCGCCCGCATTGCGCCGCCGGCCGCGCCAGTCGCGCGCGCAGGCGAGCTCCGACGCGCTGCAACAGGCGTTCGTTCAGCTTTTGCTCGAACGCGGCTACGCGAAGGCGACGATCCGCGAGATCGCGGCCGTCGCGGGCGTCAGCATCGGCACCTTCTACGAGTATTTCGGCGACAAGCAGAGCCTCGCGGCGCTCTGCATCCACCGCCGCGTGCTGGCGCTGGCCGACCGGCTGCGCGACACGGTGCAGCGGCTGCGCGGCGCGCCCCGGGCCGACCTCGCCGTCGCGCTGGTCGACCTCCAGGTCGATACGATCGCCGCCGACGCGGCGCTGTGGGGCGCGCTGTTCGCGCTGGAGCGGCAGGTGTCGCCGCTCGCCGCCTATCGTCGGCATTACGACGCCTATGTCGCGCTGTGGCGCGACGCGCTGGGCCACGCGGCCGATCCGCCTGCGGCCGCGCGGCTCGACGGGCTCGCGCGGATGGCCCACACGATCTGCTACGGCGGCCTGTCGCAGGCGCTGCTGACGCTCGGGCCGGCGCTCGATTTTGCCGCGCAGCGCCGTGAACTGCGGGCCGTGCTGCTCGCGTACCTCGCGGCAGCGGACGCGTAGCCTTCGTCGGGGAAATGCCTGATTCGCATATCAGGCGCGCAGGCCGGCCTTGCCGCCAGGCCATTCTCCGGGCGAGCCATGAGAAAAATGCATGGCCGCCATGACGAACTTTCGATTGTCCGCCGATATTGGCTCGGGCTAAATCATGCGGCAGATGCAGGCCGCGCACGGCGCGGCCCGCCCGAAGGACATCAGGAGGAGGAGTCATGCGAAGCGCCACCGCGCCCCGTTCGAAACTGCCCGACGTCGGGACGACGATCTTCACGGTGATCGGCCAACTGGCTGCTCAACACGACGCGTTGAACCTGTCGCAGGGCGCGCCCAATTTCGCGCCCGATCCGGCGCTCGTCGAAGGCGTCGCGCGTGCGATGCGCGACGGTCACAACCAGTACGCGCCGATGGCCGGCGTGATCGCGCTGCGCGAGCGGCTCGCCGAGAAGACCGAGGCGCTGTACGGCGCGCGCTACGACCCGGCGACCGAAATCACGGTGATCGCGAGCGCGAGCGAAGGGCTCTATGCGGCGATCAGCGCGCTCGTGCATCCGGGCGACGAGGTGATCTATTTCGAGCCGTCGTTCGACAGCTATGCGCCGATCGTGCGGCTGCAGGGCGCGACGCCGGTCGCGATCAAGCTGTCGCCCGAGCATTTCCGCGTGAACTGGGACGAGGTGGCCGCGGCCATCACGCCGCGCACGCGGATGATCATCGTCAACACGCCGCACAACCCGACCGCGACGGTGTTCTCCGCCGACGATCTCGAACGCCTCGCGCAGCTTACGCGCGACACGGGCATCGTGGTGCTGTCCGACGAAGTCTACGAGCACGTCGTGTTCGACGGCGCGCAGCACCAGAGCGTCGCGCGCCATCGCGAGCTGGCCGAGCGCAGCGTGATCGTGTCGTCGTTCGGCAAGTCGTTCCACGTGACCGGCTGGCGCGTCGGCCATTGCCTCGCACCGGCCGAACTGACGGACGAGATCCGCAAGGTGCACCAGTTCATGGTGTTCTCGGCCGATACGCCGATGCAGGTCGCGTTCGCGGAGATCCTCGCGCGGCCGGACAGCTATCTCGGCCTGTCGGCGTTCTACCAGGCCAAGCGCGACCTGCTCGCGCGCGAACTGGCCGATTCGCGTTTCGAGCTGCTGCCGAGCGAAGGCTCGTTCTTCATGCTCGCGCGCTTTCGCCACTTCTCGGACGAAAGCGACAGCGATTTCGTGCTGCGCCTGATCCGCGACGCGCGTGTCGCGACGATTCCGCTGTCGGCGTTCTATACCGACGGCACCGACGCCGGCGTGATCCGGCTCAGTTTTTCGAAGGACGACGCGACGCTGGTCGAAGGCGCGCGGCGGCTGCGTTCGCTGTAGGACAACCGGCGACGGAGACGTCGCATCGACCAGACCCAGGAGATCACGATGAAACACACGGCTACCTTGAAACTCGCGTTCGCACTCGCGTGCGCCATCGGCTCCGGCGCGGCGCTCGCCGATGCGCCGACGCTGCGCTTCGGCCTCGAAGCGCAATACCCGCCGTTCGAATCGAAGGCGCCGAACGGCGACCTGCAGGGCTTCGACATCGACGTCGGCAATGCCGTCTGCCAGACGGCGAAGCTGTCGTGCAAATGGGTCGAGACGTCGTTCGACGGGCTGATTCCGGCGCTGAAGGGCCGCAAGTTCGACGCGATCAACTCGGCGATGAACGCGACCGAGCAACGGCGCCAGGCAATCGACTTCACGACGATCATCTATCGCGTGCCGACCCAGCTGATCGCGCGCACCGGCAGCGGGCTGCTGCCGACGCCCGAATCGCTGAAGGGCAAGCGCGTGGGCGTGCTGCAGGCGTCGATCCAGGAAACCTTCGCGAAGGCGCACTGGGAGCCGGCCGGCGTCGCGATCGTCGCGTACCAGGACCAGAACCAGGCGTATGCGGATCTGGTCGCGGGCCGCCTCGACGCGACGCTCGTGCTCGCGCCGTCGGGCCAGCGCGGCTTCCTGTCGCGCCCGGACGGCAAGGGCTTTTCGTTCGTCGGCCAGCCGGTGCACGACGACAAGATCCTCGGCAGCGGCATCGCGTTCGGCCTGCGCAAGGGCGACGACGCGCTGAAGGCAAAGCTCGACGCGGCGATCGACAAGCTGAAGGCAGACGGCACGGTGAAGTCGCTCGGCCTGAAGTATTTCGGCGATATCGACATCTCGACGAAGTAAGCGGGGCCGCGCACGATGCCGACCCCGAATCGGACCGCCGCGGGCAGCGCACCGGACGGCAGGCCGCTGCCGGACGATGCCGTCGATGCCGTGCTCGCCGCCGAACTGGGCGACGCGCTCGTCACGCGCGCGGCCGATATCGATCCGCGTTACTTCACCGCGTACAACGAGCCGGCCGGCGTGCGGCCGTGCGCGCTGGTGCGCCCGTGCAGCGTCGACGACGTGTCGCGCACGCTCGCGCTGTGCTCGCGGCTCGGCCAGCCGGTCGTGCCGCAAGGCGGGCTGACCGGGCTCGCGCGCGGGGCGGTCGCGCTGGGCGGCGAGGTCGTGCTGTCGATGGAGCGCTTCGCGGGCATCGAAGCGCTCGACGCGGCGGCCGGCACGATCACCGTGCGCGCGGGCACGCCGCTGCAGACGGTGCAGGAGGCCGCCGAAGCGGCGGGCTTCACGTTCGGCGTCGATCTCGGCGCGCGCGGCTCGTGCCAGATCGGCGGCATGCTCGCGACCAATGCGGGCGGCACGCGCGCGATCCGCTACGGGATGATGCGCGAGCAGGTGCTCGGGCTCGAGGCGGTGCTCGCGGACGGCACGGTCGTGTCGTCGATGAACCGGATGCTGAAGAACAACGCGGGCTACGACCTGAAGCAGCTGTTCATCGGCAGCGAAGGGACGCTCGGCGTCGTCACGCGCGCGGTGCTGCGGCTGCATCCGTTGCTCGCGGCGCCGGCCACGGCGCTCTGCCGCGTGCGCGACTACGACGCGGTGGTCGCGCTGTGGAACCGCGTGCGCACGCTGCCGGAAGTCGTCAGCTTCGAGGCGATGTGGCCGGCGTTCTACGACTACGTCGCGCGGCATACGCCCGGGGTATCGGCACCGTTCGTCGGCGACGGCGGTTTCGTGGTGTTGATCGAATGCGCGACGAGCGCGCCGGGCGGCGATGCGCACCAGGCGCTCGAAACGGGGCTGGCCGCGGGGTTCGATGCCGGGCTCGTCGACGATGCGGTGCTCGCGACTTCCGAGCGGCAGGCGCGCGATTTGTGGGCGTTGCGCGAAGGTCTCGCGATCGATGCGCTGCCCCAGCTCGTCAACTTCGACGTGAGTCTGCCGACGGGCGAACTCGGCACGTTCGCCGAACGCTGCGAGGCGGCGTTGCGGGCGCGCTGGCCGGCGCTCACGTGCCTGTTCTTCGGCCATGTCGGCGACGGCAACGTGCATATCGGCGTGTCGCTGGCCGCGATGACCGACGCGGATGCCGATGCGCTCGATCACTGCGTGTATGCGGTGGTGCGCGACATGGGCGGCTCGGTGTCGGCCGAGCACGGGATCGGCGTGCTCAAGCGCCCTTATCTGGCGCACACGCGCAGCGACGCGGAAATCGGGCTGATGCGGCGCCTGAAGGCCGCGCTGGACCCGCGCGGCATCCTGAATCCCGGCAAGGTACTTTGATGCGGCCGACGGCCGCTGCCGCCGGGCATCGGCCGGCGCCGCGCGTCAGGCGTCCACCCAGCGCAGCGCGCCGATCTTCAGGTGTTCGACGACGCTGCGCACCCAGTTCAGCTCCGCATTGAGCAGCACGAGCGCATGCTCGTTCTGCAGCAGGAACAGGCGCGGCACCTGGTCGGCCTGCGCGGTGGCGCGCAACGCTTCCAGCCGCTCGCGCTCGGCGTCGAGCCGCGCGATGCGCAGCTCGAGCTGGTGACGCGCATCTTCCGCATCGAGCAGCGGCAGGAACGCGAGGCCGGCGCCGAATGCCGGAAATTCACGGGCGGGCTCCGCGAGCAGCGCATGCAGCCATGCCTGCCCGGCCGTGTGCCCGGCTTCCGTCAGCGCATACACCGTGCGCTCCGGAAACGCGCCGTCGCGTTCGGTGTCGTGCACGGCGATCAGCCCGTCGCGCAGCAGCCGGTCGATCGTCTGGTACAGGCTCGTGCGCTGCCGCACGTTGACGACTTCGTCGTAGCCGCGGGCCTTCAGTTGCTGCAGCATCCCGTACGGATGCATCGGCGTTTCGGTGAGCGTCGCAAGGACGGCCAGCGCGAGCGGAGACGGGCGACTCATAGACATGAATAGTTAAAGTATATCTAGTAAGAATATAACTATTCTCAATCTGATTATCTTGTTTGGCAAGGGTTTCAGCCGAGATGCGAGCGCTTCGCGGCCGGCGCGACGGTTTCCATCGTGGCAAGGCCATGCACGATTCCGCAATCCTCGACCGAATGCTCGCCGACGCACTGGCGGCGCAATTCGGTGAGCTGGTCGCGCAGATGCGTGAGTTCCGCGAGGCGCGCGTCGACGTGTCCGATGTGATCGTCGAGCAGCGAATTGATCGAATCGCAGCGGTCGGCCGGCGTGTCGGTGAGCCGCAGCAGCGCGCGGATTTCGTCGTGCGCCATGTCGAGCGCGCGGCAGTTGCGGATGAAGCGCAGCCGCTCGACGTGCACGTCGGTGTAGTTGCGGTAGTTCGAATCGGTGCGCTCCGCGTCCGGCATCAGACCCTCTTTCTCGTAGAAACGGATCGTCTCGGGCGTGCAGCGGGCCGCTTTGGCCAGTTCGCCAATCTTCATGCCTTTCTCCCGTGTAAGGGTTGACCTTGTAGTGGCTTCAGGGTGTTAACTCTACACCGTCAAGCCACAAAGGAGGTTGTCATGACCGACGCCAAGCGTACCCCCGACCCACGACACCGTCATGCCGGCGGCGCCGATGCCTGCTGCGCCGATGCGCGCGACACGCAGACGGCGACCATTGCCGACGCGGCGTCGGCGGCCGGCGAGCACGCGCACGGCCATGACCACGATCACGGGCACGGGCACGGGCACGATCACGCCGCGCACGGCGAGGCGGGTCATGACCACGGTCACGGCCATGCGGGCGACGACCAGCATGTGCACGCTGCGACGTATTCGCACGACCACGCCGCGCATGACCATGCCGACCACGACCACGACCACGACCACGACCACGACCACGACCACGACCACGCGGCCGGCGACTGCTGCGCGCCGGCCGCGCTGACGCTCGCGCCGCTGCCGGTCGCGCAGGCAACCGCGTCGGGCCACGTGCGCTCCGCGTTCCGCATCATGCAGATGGACTGCCCGACCGAGGAAACGCTGATCCGCAAGAAGCTCGGCGGGATGGGCGAAGTGTCGGCGCTCGAATTCAACCTGATGCAGCGGATGCTGACCGTCGAGCACGTGGCCGGCGCGCAGCCGGCGATCGAAAGCGCGATCCGCACGCTCGGGATGACGCCGGAGGCCGCGTCAGCCGACGCACCGGCCGCGCCCACCGCGCCGCCACCCGCGAAGCCGTGGTGGCCGCTCGCGCTCGCCGGCGTCGCCGCGATCGCGTCCGAAGGCGCGACCTGGGCCGGGCTGCCGGTGTGGCTGTCGGCGGCGCTCGCGCTCGCCGCGGTGCTCGCGTGCGGGCTCACCACGTACAAGAAGGGCTGGATCGCGATCCGCAACGGCAACCTGAACATCAACGCGCTGATGAGCATCGCGGTGACGGGCGCGATGGCGATCGGCCAGTGGCCGGAAGCCGCGATGGTGATGGTGCTGTTCACGATCGCCGAGCTGATCGAGGCGAAGTCGCTCGACCGCGCGCGCCATGCGATCCAGGGGCTGATGCAACTCGCTCCGGATACCGCGACCGTGCAGCAGGCCGACGGCGCGTGGCGCACGATCGAGGCCGCGCAGGTCGCGCTCGGCGCGGTCGTGCGCGTGAAGCCGGGCGAGCGGATCGGGCTGGACGGCGAAGTCGTCGCGGGCCGCTCGACGGTCAACCAGGCGCCGATCACCGGTGAAAGCCTGCCCGTCGAAAAGGCGAGCGGCGACGCCGTCTACGCGGGCACGATCAACGAATCGGGTTCGTTCGACTACCGCGTGACGGCCGTCGCGGCCAATTCGACGCTCGCGCGGATCATCCACGCGGTCGAGGAAGCGCAGGGCGCGAAGGCGCCGACGCAGCGTTTCGTCGACCAGTTCGCGCGCGTCTACACACCGATCGTGTTCGCGGTCGCGCTGCTGGTCGCGGTGGTGCCGCCGCTCGTGATGGGCGGCGCGTGGCACGACTGGATCTACCGCGCGCTCGTGCTGCTCGTGATCGCGTGCCCGTGCGCGCTGGTGATCTCGACGCCGGTGACGATCGTGTCGGGCCTCGCGGCCGCGGCGCGGCGCGGGATTCTCGTGAAGGGCGGCATCTATCTGGAAGAAGGGCGCAAGCTCGCGTGGCTCGCGCTCGACAAGACCGGCACGATCACGCACGGCAAGCCGGTACAGACCGACTTCGACGTGCATGCGGACGGCGCCGATGCAGTGCGCGTGCGGCACCTCGGCGCGAGCCTCGCGGCGCGCTCCGATCATCCGGTGTCGCAGGCGATTGCGGCTGCGGCCCGCGACGCCGGCACGACGGTCTTCGCGGACGTGCAGGACTTCGAAGCGATCGTGGGGCGCGGCGTGCGCGGCACGATCGACGGCACGCGCTACTGGCTCGGCAACCACCGCCTCGTCGAGGAACTCGAGCGCTGCTCGACGGCGCTCGAGGCGAAGCTCGACGCGCTGGAGCGGCAGGGCAAGAGCGTCGTCGTGCTGGTCGACGCCACGCGCGTCCTCGGCATCTTCGCGGTGGCCGACACGATCAAGGACACGAGCCGCGACGCGATCGCCGATCTGCACGCGCTCGGCATCCGCACCGCGATGCTGACCGGTGACAACCCGCATACCGCGCAGGCGATCGCCAGGCAAGCGGGCATCGACGACGCGCGCGGCAACCAGTTGCCGGAGGAGAAGCTCGCGGCGGTCGAGGAGCTGTCGGCGGGCGGCGCGGGCGCGGTCGGGATGGTCGGCGACGGGATCAACGATGCGCCGGCGCTCGCGCGCGCCGACATCGGCTTCGCGATGGGCGCGATGGGCACCGACACGGCGATCGAGACGGCCGACGTCGCGCTGATGGACGACGACCTGCGCAAGATTCCCGCATTCGTGCGGCTGTCGCGCGCGACGCACCGCGTGCTGGTGCAGAACATCGGTTTCGCGCTTGGCGTGAAGGTCGTATTCCTCGGCCTCACGGTCGCGGGGCTCGGCACGATGTGGATGGCGGTCTTCGCCGACGCGGGCGCGAGCCTGATCGTCGTGGCCAACGGCTTGCGGCTGCTGTCGTCCTCCGGGGCGTTCGGCGGCGCACCGGCCAAGCGTTGAGGAGCGGACGATGAGCTTTCTGAAACGGATACTCGGCGGCCACGGCGGCGGCCACGGCGGCGGCCACGGCGGCGGCCATGGCAGCGGGCACGGCAATAGCGGAAACGGCGGCCACGGTGGCGGGCATCACGGCGGGTCGCGCCAGGGCGGGCACGGCGGCCACGATGCGCGCGGCCGCGATCGCCACGGCTGGGGCTGGCAGGCGCCGGCCGACGCCAGTGGCGGGCAAGGCGGCCCGCGTGGCAACGTGCCGCTGAGCCAGCTCGCCTGCGCGGGCTGCGGCGCGCTCAATGGGACGGAGGCACGCTTCTGCGCGCAGTGCGGCGCGGCGCAACGCGGCAAGGCGTGCAGCCGCTGCCATGCGGCGCTGGCGGCCGACGCGCGGTTCTGTCCCGGCTGCGGGACGCAGGCTGCTTGAGGATCTTCGCGAATTCGCGCCGGCTGCGCATACGCACGAGCCGGCGCGCTTCGTTCGAGGCCGGCGCACCGGCATGCCCGATGTCGTCCCGAGCATGCCCGCACCCGCAATATCGCCGCGGGCCGTCCAGATACACGGCGCCACGGCACACCCGTCGCTCAGCGCAACGGCAGGTGAATTTCGGTGCGCAGGTCGGCCGGCGCCGTATCCATCGGCGTATTGAGGTATAGCTCGAACGGCGGCGCGTGGGCGGCTTCGCGGCCCGAGTGGCGCAGCCAGTCGCCGTACAGCCACTGGTAGGCCGTCTTCAGGTCCGCATACGGCCCCGTATGCAGCAGCACCGCGTATTCGCCGGCTGCGATCGTCGCACGCTCGACCGGCGGCACGGGCGCGACGTCCGGCGCGCCGTCGGCCGGCATGAAGCACGCTTTCGCGCGCAACTGCGCTTCGGGCGTCGTGTCCGGATCGTCGTAGAAAATCCCGATCATCTTCGCGCCCGGCCCGATCAGCCCGTGCTGTCCGACCCACGCGCCGATCCGCCCGAACGCGTCCCCCACCTTCATGTACGCACCGGTGTGCGTTACCGCGTAGCCGCGCAGTTCCGGCAGGCGCCGGATCTCGACCTCGTGCTTGAACATGTCTGCCTCTCCTCGCTGTAATGGATAAATCGGCCGGTGGATGCCGGTGCGCCGGTGCTGCGCGGGCAGCACGCCGTACGCGTCGCGAAACGCCCGCGCGAACGCGTGCGTCGACCCGTAGCCCGCGCGCCGCGCGATCTCGTCGAGCGGCCGCGCGGTGCAGACCAGATCCTCGGACGCCCGCACGATCCGCATCCGCCGCACGGTCAGCACGATCGACTCGCCGTACAGCGCGCGGTAGACGCGCTGCCAGTGATACGGCGACAGACACGCGACTTCGGCGAGCCGGTTCAGGTCGAGCGGGCCGTCGAGATGTGCGCTGATGTACGCATGGACCCGCGCCACGCTTGCCGCGTAGCGCACCCACGCGGGCGGGTCGGTTTTCGTTTCGGCTGGAGTCATCGGCGTGTCCGGGCTGGAACCGACGCCACGGTAGCACGGGCCGAATGGACAAATCTTGCGGAAATGCCGGACACCCAGCGATCGCCCCCTTTTTGATTCCAACGAAATGGGGTCTTGCCCCTCCGGGATCTATGACTAAAGTTAAAGACGGTGAAATCGGGTGAACGCGTCATTTTTCTCGGGTAAGTTGCCCGGACGGAGCAGCACGCTTTTCGAATTACGCAGGTCGTTCGTCGATGTTCAATCGCCACACCACGTTTTCGGGAGAAGAAGAAATGGATGCTTCCAGCTTCATCACGTCGCTGCAGGCCACACTAGGTGGATACCTGCCCAAGATAGCCGGCGCGATCGGCATCCTGGTGATCGGCTGGCTGATCGCCGTCGCGGTGCGGGCCGGTGCGCTGCGCCTGCTCAACGCGCTGAAGGTCGATCAGCGGATCACCGACAGCACCGGCCAGGGCGCCTGCGTCGAACGCATCATCGCCGGCGGCCTGTTCTGGCTCGTGCTGCTCGTCACCGCGGTGGGCATCTTCAACGTGCTCAACCTGTACGCGGTGTCCAATCCGTTCTCGCTGCTCGTCACGCACATCGTCAACTACCTGCCGAACCTGATCGGCGGCGCGGCGCTGACGCTGATCGCGTGGCTGATCGCGTCGCTGCTGCGCAGCCTCGCGAACCGCGCGCTGAAGGCGAGCAAGGTCGACGCCACGTTGTCCGAAAGCGCCGGCATGCAGCCGATGAGCGGCTATCTCGGCGACGTGCTGTTCTGGCTCGTGATCCTGATGTTCCTGCCGGCGATCCTCGGCTCGTTCGCGCTGTCGGGCCTGCTGTCGCCGGTGCAGGGGATGGTCGACAAGCTGCTCGCGATCGTGCCGAACCTCTTCGCGGCCGCGGTGATCGGCTTCGTCGGCTGGGTCGTCGCGCGCGTGCTGCGCGGCCTCGTGACGAACCTGCTGGTCGCCGCCGGCGCCGACCGCCTCACGCAAGGGATCGACAGCCCGACGCCGGTGCGCGTGTCGAGCCTGGTCGGCACCATCGTCTACGTGTTCGTGTTCGTGCCGACGCTGATCTCCGCGCTCGACGCGCTGAAGATCGACGCGATCTCGATCCCCGCGACCAACATGCTGAACCAGTTCCTCGGCGCGGTGCCGGACATCGTCGCGGCGATCGTGATCGTGCTGGTCACGTTCTACTTCGCGCGCTTCGTCGCGTCGCTCGCGCAGAAGCTGCTGGAAGCCGCCGGCGTCGACGGGCTGCCGGCCGTGCTCGGCGTCGAGCGCGTGTTCTCGGGCATCCTGCAGCCGTCGGTGCTGGTCGCGCGGTTGATCGTGTTCTTCGCGATGCTGTTCGCGTCGGTCGAAGCCGCGAACCGGCTCGGCTTCACGCAGGTGCGCGACGTCGTCACGCTGTTCATCGAATTCGGCGGCCACGTGCTGATGGGCGGCGTGATCCTCGTGATCGGCGTGTGGCTCGCGGGCCTCGCGCGCCGCGTGATCGAGCAGGCCGACCGCGAGCACAGCGTGCTGTTCGCGCGGATCGCCCAGTTCGCGATCCTCGGCCTCGTGTTCGCGATGGGGCTGCGCGCGATGGGCATCGCGAACGAAATCGTGCAGCTCGCGTTCGGCCTCGTGCTCGGCGCGATCGCGGTGGCCGTTGCGCTGTCGTTCGGCCTCGGCGGCCGGGAAGCGGCCGGCAAGCTGCTCGACCGCTGGTTCAACCAGCGCGGCGGCGGCCAGTAAGGCCCGTCGGCACGGCAGATCCGGCTCGCACCGCGCGGGCCGGATAGGCGTGGCAACGGGCGCGGCGGGCGTTGCCGCGAGCGGTACCGCAAGCGTTTCCGCAAGCGAAATGTCAGCCGCGATCTTTGCCGAATTTCGATAACACGTCGTTTAATGACTCTCTAGCATCGATTCTCAGTCGCGCGGGCCCGCAGGCCCGGCGCCTTTGAGGAGAGTCCGATGAAAGCAGAGTCGAATGGCCGGCCCGCCGCCGGCGCCAAGTCCTCCGGCCAGCCCGCGCTGCAGCAGACGCTCGGGACCTGGCAACTGTGGGGCATCGCGGTCGGCCTCGTGATTTCCGGCGAATACTTCGGCTGGAGCTACGGCTGGGCGAGCGCGGGCACGCTGGGTTTCGTGATCACCGCGCTGTTCGTCGCGGCGATGTACACCACCTTCATCTTCAGTTTCACCGAACTGACGACGTCGATCCCGCACGCGGGCGGCCCGTTCGCGTATGCGCGCCGCGCATTCGGCCCGACCGGCGGCTATCTGGCCGGCGCGGCGACGCTGGTCGAGTTCGTGTTCGCGCCGCCCGCGATCGCGCTCGCGATCGGCGCGTACCTGCACGTGCAGTTTCCGGGGCTCGAACCGAAACACGCGGCGATGGGCGCGTATCTCGTGTTCATGGCGCTGAACATCGTCGGCGTGCAGATCGCGGCGACCTTCGAGCTCGTCGTCACGCTGCTCGCGATCTTCGAGCTGCTGGTGTTCATGGGCGTCGTGTCGCCGGGTTTCGCGTGGAGCAATTTCGCGAAGGGCGGCTGGTCGGGCGCCGATCACTTCAGCGTGGGCGCATTCCACGGGATGTTCGCGGCGATTCCGTTCGCGATCTGGTTCTTCCTCGCGATCGAAGGCGTCGCGATGGCCGCCGAGGAAGCGAAGAACCCGAAGCGCTCGATTCCGATCGCGTACGTGGCCGGCATCCTGACCCTCGTGGCGCTCGCGATCGGCGTGATGGTGTTCGCCGGCGGCGCGGGCGACTGGACCAAGCTCGCGAATATCAACGACCCGCTGCCGCAGGCGATGAAGTACATCGTCGGCGCGAACAGCGGCTGGATGCACATGCTCGTGTGGCTCGGGCTGTTCGGGCTCGTCGCGTCGTTCCACGGGATCATCCTCGGCTATTCGCGCCAGATCTTCGCGCTGGCCCGCGAAGGCTACCTGCCGGAGTGGCTCGGGAAGGTGCATCCGCGCTTCAAGACGCCGCATCGCGCGATCCTCGCGGGCGGCGTGGTCGGGATTGCCGCGATCTACAGCGACGAGCTGATCCAGTTCGGCGGCCAGACGCTCACCGCGAATATCGTGACGATGTCGGTGTTCGGCGCGATCGTGATGTATATCGTGAGCATGGCGGCGCTGTTCAAGCTGCGCCGCTCGCAGCCGAACCTGGAGCGGCCGTTCCGCGCGCCGCTGTACCCGATCTTCCCGGCATTCGCGATCCTGGCGGCGCTCGTCTGCCTCGGTACGATGGTGTATTTCAACGGGCTGGTCGCGCTGGTGTTCGTCGGCTTCCTCGCGGTCGGTTACGCGTACTTCCTCGCGACCCGTTCGCAGCGCGCGAGCGCGCCCGGCGACGCGCTGCTGGAGGAGTGAGCGCCGTGACGACGGTGAACGTGAAAGGCCGTTCCTGACGGCATCCGGCGCGCCCCGTCGAACGGGCGCGCCGTCGGCTTTTGGCAAGGAGATTCGAACGATGTCCTATACGGAGACGATCGGTCCGCGCACGTACCGCTTCGCGGACCTGAAGACGCTGCTCGCCAAGGCGAGCCCGCTGCGTTCCGGCGACCAGCTCGCCGGCGTCGCGGCGGCGAGCGAGGAGGAGCGCGTCGCCGCGAAGATCGCGCTCGCGGGCGTGCCGCTGAAGGCGTTCCTGAACGAAGCGGTGATCCCGTATGAAGACGACGAGGTCACGCGCCTCATCATCGACGATCACGATGCGCAGGCGTTCGCGGAAATCTCGCACCTCACCGTCGGCGATTTCCGCAACTGGCTGCTGTCGCCCGCGGCCGACGGCGCGGCGCTCGAACGGATCGCGCCCGGCCTCACGCCCGAGATGGTCGCGGCCGTGTCGAAGCTGATGCGCAACCAGGACCTGATCGCGGCCGCGAGGAAGCGCCGCGTGGTCACGCGCTTTCGCAACACGGTCGGGCTGGCCGGCCGGATGTCGGTGCGGCTGCAGCCGAACCACCCGACCGACGACGTGAAGGGCATCGCCGCGTCGATGCTGGACGGGCTGATGTACGGCTGCGGCGACGCGATGATCGGCATCAATCCGGCCACCGACAGCCTCGCGGCGATCGTGAAGCTGCTCGCGATGATCGACGGCTTTCGCGAACGCTACGGCGTGCCGACCCAGTCGTGCGTGCTCACGCACGTGACCAACACGATCGCGGCGATCGAGAAGGGCGCGCCGGTCGACCTCGTGTTCCAGTCGATCGCGGGCACCGAGAAGGCCAATGCCAGCTTCGGGATCTCGCTCGCGCTGCTCGCCGAAGCGCGCGAGGCCGCGCTGGCGCTGAAGCGCGGCACGGTCGGCAACAACCTGATGTATTTCGAGACGGGGCAGGGCAGCGCGCTGTCGGCGAATGCGCATTTCGGCGTCGACCAGCAGACCTGCGAAGTGCGCGCGTATGCGGTCGCGCGCAAGTTCGAACCGTTCCTCGTGAATACGGTGGTGGGCTTCATCGGGCCCGAATACCTGTACGACGGCAAGCAGATCATCCGCGCGGGGCTGGAGGATCACTTCTGCGGCAAGCTGCTCGGCGTGCCGATGGGCTGCGACATCTGTTACACGAACCACGCGGAAGCCGACCAGGACGACATGGACACGCTGCTGACGCTGCTGGGGGCGGCCGGCATCAACTTCATCATGGGAATTCCGGGCGCGGACGACGTGATGCTGAACTACCAGAGCACGTCGTTCCACGACCAGCTCTACGTGCGCGAGGTGCTCGGCCTGCGCCGCGCGCCCGAGTTCGAGGAATGGCTGGAGACGATGGAGATCGCCGACGCGCACGGCGCGCTGCGCGCGGCGACGGCACGCGTGCCGCTGCTCGCGGGCGCGAACGACTGGATGGGGATTTCCGCATGAGCGACGCCGTCGAAAAGAACCCTTGGGCGCAGCTGAAGTCGTTCACGAACGCGCGGATCGCGCTCGGCCGCGCGGGCAACAGCCTGCCGACCGCGCCGCTCCTGGCCTTCAACCTGTCGCATGCGCAGGCGCGCGACGCGGTGCACCAGCCGCTCGACGCGGACGCGTTGCGGCGCGAGATCGAGGCGGCCGGCCTGCTGCCGACGCTGCGCGTGCAGAGCGCCGCGCCCGACCGCGACCACTACCTGCGCCGGCCCGATCTCGGCCGCAAGCTGTCGGACGACAGCCGCGGGCTGCTGGCCGGCTACGGGGCGGCGCTCGACGACGCCCCCGATGTCGTGTTCGTGGTCGGCGACGGGCTGTCGGCGTTCGCGGCCGCGAAGCAGGCGCTGCCGCTGTTGCAGGCCGTGCGGCCGCGGCTCGACGCGGACGGCTGGCGGATCGGCCCGGTGGTGGTCGCGACGCAGGCGCGCGTCGCGCTCGGCGACGAGATCGGCGAGCTGCTGCGCGCGAAGGTGGTCGCGATGCTGATCGGCGAACGGCCCGGCCTCAGTTCGCCGGACAGCCTCGGCGTGTACCTGACGTGGGCGCCGAAGGTCGGCTGTCACGACGCGCTGCGCAACTGCATCTCGAACGTGCGGCCCGAAGGGCTGCCGCACGCGGCCGCCGCGCACAAGCTGCATTACCTGATGACGCACGCGCGCCGGCTCCAGTTGACGGGCGTCGGGCTGAAGGACGACAGCGACGCGCTGCTGCCGGCGGCGGAAGCGGAGCGGATCGGCGCGGCTACCTGAACAGCCGCTCGCACAGGAAATCGACGAACACGCGCAGCTTCGGCGACAACTGCCGGCTCGACGGCCATACGATCGAGAACTGCCCCGGTGCGATCCGGTAGTCGTCGAGCACGGTGACGAGCGCGCCGTGTTCGAGCGCGTCGCGCGCGAGGAAGTCGGGCATGTAGCCGATGCCGAGCCCCGCGAGCACGGCGCCGCGCAGCGCTTCCATGTTGTTGCAGGTCATCGCGGTGCGCAACGTGAGCGGCTTGCCGTCGTCGGCCGCGAGCGCCCAGTCCTGCAGCTTGCCGGTGGTCGGGAAGCAGTAGCGCACGCAGTCGTGCGCTTCGAGCTCGCGCGGCGTGCGTGGCGTGCCGGCCTGCGCGAGATACGCGGGCGTCGCGCACAGCACGAACGCGAACGGGCCGAGCCGCCGCGACATCAGGCTCGAATCGGACAGCGGGCCGCTGCGGATCACCGCGTCGAAGCCGCCTTCGACCACGTCGACCATCCGGTCGTTGAAATCGAGATCGAGCTCGACGTCCGGATAGCGCTGCCGGAATTCGGGCAGTACCGGCAGCAGGAAGCGGTAGCCGATCACCGGCAGGCTCACGCGCAGCTTGCCGCGCGGGCGCTGCGCGGACGCCGTCACGGTCGCCTCCGCGTCGCGGAAATCCTCGAGAATGCGCTGGCAGCGCTCGTAGAAATGCCGCCCCTCGTCGGTGAGCGTCACGCGCCGCGTCGTGCGGTTGAACAGCCGCACGCCGAGCGACTGTTCCAGTTTCGCGATCGTCTTGCCGACCGCCGACGCCGAGATGCCGAGCGCGCGGCCGGCCGCGACGAAGCTCAGCGCTTCGGCGGTGCGGACGAACGCGACGATGCCGGTGAGGTTTTCCATCTTTCCATCGAATCGAAGGACGTGCGGCGACGCACGCTGGCAGGTGTATTGCGGAATTTTAGTCCGTTATATGCGGAGCTTCGCGTGGTTTTTCGCGGATTGAATCGGATTTATCTTCTGTCGCTCTGATGGCGCATCCGCGCCGGCTTTTTCGAGGAGCGATGATGGATCACCCTGTTTCAGCCGCCCCGGCCCACGTGGCCCACGCGGCGCGCCGGCGCGCATGGGTGCTGGCCGCCGTCTGCATGGCCGCCGTCGCGCTGCCGCTGTCGTTTTCGGGCGGCGCGGTCGCGACGCCGGCGATCGGCCGCGACCTGCACGGCAGCCCGGTCGCGATGAACTGGATCACCAACGCGTTCATGCTCGCGTTCGGCAGCTTCCTGATGGCGTCGGGCGCGCTGGCCGACCAGTTCGGCCGCAAGCGCCTGTTCGCGATCGGCGTCGGCGGCTTCACGCTGATGTCGATCGCACTCGCGTTCGCGCCGTCGATGCTTGCCGTTGACTTGCTGCGCGCCGCGCAAGGGCTCGCGGCGGCCGCGGCGCTGGCCGGCGGCACGGCCGCGCTCGCGCAGGAATTCGACGGCGCGGCGCGCACGCGTGCATTCAGCCTGCTCGGCACGACGTTCGGCATCGGGCTCGCGTTCGGGCCGGTGATCGCCGGCGGCCTGATCGGGCATTACGGCTGGCGCGCGATCTTCGTGACGAGCGCGGTGGCCGGCGTGCTGTCGCTCGCGTTCGGGCTGCCGCGCATGCACGAGTCGCGCGATCCGCACGCGACCGGGCTCGACTGGCCCGGCACGGCGGCGTTCACGGCCGCGCTGACGCTGTTCACGTTCGGCGTGATCGAGGCGCCCGCGCGCGGCTGGTCGAGCCCGCTCGTGATCGCGCTGCTGGCCGGCGCGGCGCTCGGCGCGTGCGCATTCGTGACGATCGAGACGCGCGTCGCGCGGCCGATGCTCGACCTGTCGCTGTTCCGCATCGCGCGCTTCGTCGGCGTGCAGGTGCTGCCGGTGTCGACCTGTTGCTGCTACATCGTGCTGCTCGTCGTGCTGCCGCTGCGCTTCATCGGCATCGACGGCTTCAGCGAGATCGACGCCGGCTGGCTGATGCTCGCGATCTCCGCGCCGATGCTGGTCGTGCCGCTCGTCGCGGCGACGCTCACGCGCTGGCTGTCGGCCGGCGTGATTTCCGGGCTCGGGCTGCTGGTCGCGGCGGCCGGGCTCGTGTGGCTCGGCATCGCGCTGCGCGGCGGCGCGGGGCCGGCGGCGATCGCGCCGATGCTCGCGATCGGCGTCGGCGCCGGCATGCCGTGGGGGCTGATGGACGGGCTGTCGGTGAGCGTGGTGCCGAAGGAGCGCGCGGGGATGGCGACGGGCATTTTCAGTACGACGCGCGTGGCCGGCGAGGGGATTGCGCTGGCGATCGTCGGCGCGGTGCTGGCCGCGCTCGCGCAAGCGGGGCTCGCGCACGCGGCCGGTGCCGCGGCCACGCCCGATGCAACGCTGCGTGCGGCCGCGCGGCTCGCGACCGGCGATCTCACAGGTGCGGCTGCCGCGTTGCCGGGCGTCGGTCGTGCGGCATTGCTGGCGAGCTACACGCATGCGTTCGACCGGCTGCTGATCGGGCTGGCCATCGTCACGGTGCTGTGCGCGGTGGTGGTGTTCGGGTTTCTCGGCGGGCGGCCGGCGGCCGACGAAACGGGCGACGCGGCGGATGGCCACGCGCAGGCCGATGCGTCGGCGGCGCGCAGTCGAGGTGAGCCGGCGTGTGTGGAGACGCAAGGGCGTTGAGCGTTGCACCGTGGCGCGCGGGTGTTTCGATGTTTCGGTGCCCGGTGCCCGGTGCCCGGTGCCCGGTGCCCGGTGCCCGGTGCTTCGATGTTTCGGTTCTTGGTTCCCGGTTCCCGGGTGCCTCGGTCTTTTGGTCAATGCAGCGGCCGTGCCCACCTCGTCCGCTCGTTAAAGCCTCACCCGCCGCGCGTCACGCCAGCACGAGCGGCGGCAGCCCTGCATCCGCGCGCGCCTCCGCACGTTCCACGTCGATCACCAGATAGCGCAGCGCATCCGGCCACAGATGCGCGCGCCCTTGCGCATCCTCGTCGAGCGTCGCGCGACCCTGCACGAGCCAGGTCGTCTGCCGCACGAAATCGACGAACAGCAGCGCGATGGCCGGGTTCACCAGCAGGTTGCCGATCGTGTTGAGCAGGTGGTTGCCCGCGAAGTCGGGCAGCACCAGCGTGCGGCGGTCCGGGATGTCGACGAGCGGCGTGAACGAGCCGTCGGTGCGCGGCTGACGGCCGCGGTATGAACAGTCGGCGTTGCCGGCCGCGTCGGCGGTCGCGACGATCAGGAAAGCCTGCTCGCGGATGAACGCGATGGCGTCGTCGGTCAGGGGGCCGCGATCGTTCATGGTGTTGGTCGGCGCGTGCGCCGTGGCGTGTGGACCGGTGATCCGCATGCAAGCGACATGCCACGCGGCGCGGCGCGCGTCCGCGGGCCGCACACCGCCGCACACTGTGGAAATTCCGAACACCGGCCGCGTCGCTGCGCAATCGCGGTGTTCAGAATCGGTACACCCGCCGTGTTGCGTGCGTGAACACCGCACGGTGCGGCCCCGCGCCGGCCGTGCTCGACGTGCTCTCGTTCTCTCCCGCTCCGTTTGGCACGCATGTTGCGTAAACCGCACCAGCGCATTCCAACCGGCGCTGTACTCACACAAGCACGATGAACAGGAGACATGTATGAACCCGTTTGACCTGAAACAACTGGGCCTCGACGTCGAATACCCGTACCGTCAGCAATACGACAACTACATCGGCGGCAAGTGGGTTCCGCCGGTAAAGGGCGAGTATTTCGAGAACGTGTCGCCGATCAACGGCCAGCCGTTCTGCCGCATCCCGCGCTCCGGCGCCGACGACATCGAGCTGGCGCTCGACGCCGCGCATGCCGTGCGCCGCCAGTGGGGCAAGACGTCCGTGGCCGAGCGCGCGAACCTGCTGCTCGCCGCCGCCGACCGGATGGAAAAGAACCTGAAGCTGCTGGCCGTGGCCGAGACGATCGACAACGGCAAGCCGCTGCGCGAGACGATGGCGGCCGACCTGCCGCTCGCGATCGACCACTTCCGCTACTTCGCGGGCTGCATCCGCGCGCAGGAAGGCGGCATCTCCGAAATCGACGACAACACCGTCGCGTATCACTTCCACGAGCCGCTCGGCGTGGTCGGCCAGATCATCCCGTGGAACTTCCCGCTGCTGATGGCCGCGTGGAAGCTCGCGCCGGCGCTCGCGGCCGGCTGCTGCGTGGTGATGAAGCCGGCCGAGCAGACGCCCGCGTCGGTGCTCGTGCTGATGGAACTGATCGGCGACCTGTTCCCGGCCGGCACGATCAACATCGTGAACGGCTTCGGCAAGGAAGCGGGCGAAGCGCTCGCGACCAGCAAGCGGATCGCGAAGATCGCGTTCACGGGCTCGACGCCGGTCGGCAAGCACATCCTGCGTGCGGCGGCCGACAGCCTGATCCCGTCGACGGTCGAACTGGGCGGCAAGAGCCCGAACATCTTCTTCGCCGACGTGCTCGACCAGGACGACGCATTCCTCGACAAGGCGCTCGAAGGGCTCGCGATGTTCGCGCTGAACCAGGGCGAAGTGTGCACGTGCCCGTCGCGCATCCTGATCCAGGAATCGATCTACGAACGCTTCATCGAGAAGGCCGTCGCGCGCGTCGAGCGCATCAAGTCCGGCCACCCGCTCGACCTGCAGACGATGATCGGCGCGCAGGCGTCGCAGCAGCAGCTCGACAAGATCCTGTCGTACATCGACATCGGCCGCGGCGAAGGCGCGCAATGCCTGACGGGCGGCGAGCGTGCGGCGCCGGCCGCCGACCTCGGCACGGGCTACTACGTGAAGCCGACGATGCTGCTCGGCAACAACAAGATGCGCGTGTTCCAGGAGGAAATCTTCGGGCCGGTCGCGTCGGTGATGACGTTCAAGGACGAGCAGGAAGCGATCGAACTCGCGAACGACACGTTCTACGGGCTCGGCGCCGGCGTGTGGACCCGCAACGGCACGCGTGCGTACCGGATGGGCCGCGAGGTCGAGGCCGGCCGCGTGTGGACCAACTGCTACCACCTGTACCCCGCGCATGCGGCGTTCGGCGGCTACAAGCAGTCGGGCATCGGGCGCGAGACGCACAAGATGGCGCTGTCGAACTATCAGCAGACGAAGTGCCTGCTGGTCAGCTACCAGGCCGAGGCGCTCGGGTTCTTCTGATCGCCGAAGCCGGGGCGACGTGTCGGGGCCGGTTGGGGGCGGCACGTCGCCCGGTTCGATTTCCTTGTTTCGACAGTCTGCGCCGGTTGCGCTTCGTTGCGCGGTCGGCGCCGGCAACGCTGCCGGCCGTCGCGCATGCGCGACGGCGCGGTGCGCCGATGCGTGCGACGACCACCAGCATGGCAGAACCGACCCGATCCTTTCCCCGCCACCCGGTCTTCCATCCGGGCGAACTCGACGCGCAACACCGCTTCGGCGTCGCCGACGAAGCCGAGCGGATGAGCGATGCCGTGACGACGCGGCTGAGCCTCGGCGTACGGCAGTTCGTCGAATCGCAACCGTTCATGTTCGTCGGCATGGCATGCGGCGCCGGTGCGTCGATGACCTGCGACATCGTGCAGAGCCGGCGCGACGCGAACGGCGATCTGCTGCCGGTCGTGCGCGTGATCGATACGAAGACGCTGCGGTTCGCGCTGCCCGCTGCGCATGACGGCGACGGCGGCCGGATCGACGCGGCCGCCTGCGACGGCAGCGGGGTCGGATTGCTGTTCGTCGATTTCGTGCGCGGCCTGCGCTACCGGATCAACGGTCGCGCCACGCTGCGCGCCGATCTGCCGGAAGCGGACGCGGCGCCGTGGGCGGTGGGCAGCGCGATCGTCGAGCTGACGATCGTGCAGGCATACGGCAATTGCGGGACGCGGGTCGTGCGGCTGAAACCGGCCTGGTAGTCGGTAGCCGATAGCCGGTGACCGCGCCCGGGCGGCGCGCATGCGCGGTCGCCGCGCGGATCGCACCGGCGGCGTGCGCGTCATGCCGCCTTCGGGTGCGCCCGCATGGCGCGCATCGGCCGGACAGCGTGCAATGGCGGGCTGCTCGCCGGGCCATGCGGTTCGGCACGGGACTTGCGTGATGGATACGCACGGTTCCGCGCAGGTGAGGGAGGACACGATGAATCAACATGTGGCGTGTACGGCGGAGCCGACCGCCGAAGACACGCGGCGCAGCGCGCAGGGCGACGACGCATTCGCCGGGCAGGCCGTCGTCAGCGTTGCGCACGATGCGGACGAGCAGGCGCGCAACCTGATCGGCTGGCGGCAGACCTACGACCAGCTCGCGGCCGGTCGCTTCGTCGGCACGCTCACCGAGCTGCCGCTCGACACGATGAAGCTGTTTCGCGAATCGACCAGCCACCTGCTGCGCCAGGCGTGCGAGGTGCGCGGCGATGCGTACTGGTTCGGCATCCCGCTCGTGTGCGACGGCTCGGCGCGCGTCGATGCGTGCCGCATCGGCCCCGGCGCGCTCGCGTTCCGGCCCGGCAACGTCGAATTCGAACTGGTGACGCCTGCGCAGTTCTCGATCTACGGCGTCGTCGTGCGCGGCGACGTGCTGCGCCGCTATGCGGAGGAAGTCGAACGGCGCGCGCTCGACGAGCGGCTGTTCACCCAGCGCGTGATGCAGGTCGGCGACGCGCGGCTCGCGCGCCTGTGCGCGCTGCTCGGGCGCCGGCTCGACGGCGCGGTGGCGATGGCCGGCCCGCTGCCCGATGCGCAGCGCGACGACCTGCAGGCCGAAGTGCTGGCCGCGCTGTTCGATGCGTGCGCGCAACCGGCCGACGACGGCAGCGGCGCCGCGCCGTCGACGCGCCGCTGGATCGTCGACCAGGCGCGCGACTACGTGCTCGCGCACCGCACGCGCCCGGTCGGCGTGCCCGAGCTGTGCGAGCAGTTGCACGTGAGTCGGCGCACGCTGCAGTACTGCTTCCAGGACGTGCTCGGGATGGCGCCCGCGACCTACCTGCGCACGCTGCGACTGAACGGCGCGCGGCGCGACCTGTGCGGGCGCGCAGCCGGTTCGGTGCAGGACGTCGCGGAGGCGTGGGGCTTCTGGCATCTGAGCCAGTTCGCGACCGATTACCGGCGCCTGTTCGGCAAGCGGCCGTCGGAGACGCTGCGCGATCGCGCGTGAGGGGCTTGGCGGGGTAAGCCGGGCGGGTGGCGCGGCGTTTGCGGTGGTGCCGGCGTCGGGGGCGCGCTGCTGACGGTTCGACCCTTCCGCTCGCCGTCGCGTCGGTTTCTCCCAGGTGGCTAGGCGAGCTTGGCGGGGTCAGTCGGGCCGCCGAAGCAGCCCCCGCGCGGTGCTCATGCCGTGCGCGTACGGCTGCCGGTTCGGTTGTTCCGCTCGCCGCTGCGCCCGCTTCGCTCAGATGGCCGGCGCTGCCACGTCGCGCGCCGCGGGCCACGCCAGCGCGTCCCAGTCGATGGCGCGGTAAGCGGCCTCGACCGCCGCCAGATCCTCCGGCCGCTCGCTGCGATGCAGCCCGTGCAATTCGGCCGGCACGTCGAGCGCGACCGGCACGCAATGCGGATAGTCGCGCACGCGCAGCGCCGGCCCGATCGTCGTGAAGCACGCGAGCGTCGGCACGTCGAAACCGTCGGCGAGATGCAGGGCCGCCGTGTCGGGCGCGAACAGCACGCTCGCGCCCTTGATCCACGCGATGAAGCGCGCGGTGTCGGTCGCGTCGCCGCTCACATCCACGTAAGCGGGATGCGCGAGCGGGCCGAATCCCACCACCGGCAACCCATACCGCTGCGCGAGCCGTTCCACGAACACGACCCGCAACGCGGGCGGCACGCTGCGCACCGCGGTGCTCGCATTCGGGCAGAACAGCACGTAGGGCCGCTGCCATTCAGCCGGCAGTGCGGGCAGCGGCAGCCGCGCGAGCCAGCGATTGCGCTTCGCGGCGGCCGGCACGGCGGCCGGATCGACGCCGAGCGCGTCGAGGAAGAAATCGATCATCGGCAGCCGCGCGAACGCGGGCCAGTACAGGTGATTGCCGACGTCGATGCAGTGCGCATCGGCGGGCAGCGCGTCGGCGGGGCACGGCAGCGCGCGCGACGGCGCGACCACGTCGGTCGCGAGCGCATACAGCGCGTCGACATAGCGCGGCGCGCGCGCCGGCCGGTACAGCGTGAAGCGTACGTCCGCATGGGCCGCTCGCAGCGCGGCGAGGGCCGTCAGCCCGATCACCGAATCGCCGAGCGTGACCCCCATCCCGTTGATCACGTGTACGTGTCGCGCCTCACTGTAATCGAGCCGGAACGGCCGGTGCGCGGCATGCAGCAGGCCGAGCGCGGGCGCGGCCGCCGCATGGCTTTCGGCCCGCTCGTCGCCATGCTCGAGGTCGTACGGCGCGACGAGCGTGCCGTCGGGCGCGAGCAGCGTGCCGGGGTACGCCAGCGCGTCGTCGTGCGACAGCGCGGCGACGGGCGGTGCGATATGCCTGGCCACCGTCATGCGCCGCGCGCGCGGCGGCCCTGCTCGCGGATCTGTTCGAGCGTCGCGGCCGGCGTGCTGGCGTCCTGCGGGATGCGGATCTCGATCACCGCGGGCAATCCGCAGGTCAGCGCGCGTTCGAGCGCCGGCGCGAAATCGGCAGTGCGCTCGACCGTCTCGCCATGCGCGCCGAACGCACGCGCATACGCGGCGAAATCGGGATTCGTGAGCCCCGTGCCGTGCACGCGGCCCGGGTAGTTGCGCTCCTGATGCATGCGGATCGTGCCGAAATGGCCGTTGTTGACGACGATCGCGACGATGTTCAGCCCGTATTGCATCGCGGTCGCAAGCTCGTTGCCGGCCATCATGAAGCAGCCGTCGCCCGAGAGCGCGACCACCGCGCGCTGCGGATACAGCGACTTCGCGGCGAGCGCGGCCGGCAGCCCGTAGCCCATCGCGCCGCTCGTCGGCGCAAGCTGCGAACGGAAGTGCCGGTACGCGAAGTGGCGATGCAGCCAGATCGCATAATTGCCCGCGCCGTTGGTCAGGATCGCGTCGTGCGGCAGGCGTTCGCGCAACTGCACCATCACGTCGCCGAGCTGCACGTCGCCGGGCATCGGCAGCGGCGCATGCCATTCGCGGTACGCGCGGTGCGCGTCGGCGGCCGCGCCGGCCCACGCAGGCCGCTCGGGCGGTTCGAGCGCGGCCAGCGGCGCGGCGATCTCGGGCATGCCCGACACGATCGGCAGGTCGGCCGCGTACACGCGGCCGAGCTCGTCCGCGCCCTGATGTACATGGATCAGCGTCTGGCGCGTTTTCGGGATGTCGAGCAGCGTGTAGCCGCCGGTCGTCGCTTCGCCGAGGCGCGGCCCGATCACGAGCAGCAGGTCGGCGTCGCGGATGCGTTTCGCGAGCGCGGGGTTGATCCCGAGCCCGACGTCGCCCGCGTAGTTCGGGTGCGCGTTGTCGATCGTGTCCTGGAAGCGGAACGCGCACGCGACCGGCAATTGCCAGCGTTCGACGAAGGTGCGCAGATTCGCGCAGGCGTCCGGCGTCCAGCCGCTGCCGCCGACGATCGCGAACGGCCGTTCCGCGCGCGCGAGCCGCCCGCGCAGCTCGTCGATCTGCGCGGGCGACGGCGCGGCCGCGATGCGTTTCGCGGCCGGCACGACGGGCTGCGGCGCGCACGCGTCGGACAGCACGTCCTCCGGCAGCGCGAGCACGACCGGGCCGGGCCGGCCGGACGTCGCGACGTGGAACGCGTGGCTCAGGTATTCGGGATGCGGCGCGGGTCGTCGATCTGCGCGACCCATTTGGCCATCTGGCCGAACATCCGGCGGTAGTCGATTTCCTGGAAAGCTTCGCGGTCGAGGTGTTCGCGTGCGCACTGGCCGACGAACAGGATCATCGGCGTCGAATCCTGGAACGCGGTGTGCACGCCGATCGACGCATGGGTCGCGCCGGGCCCGCGCGTGACGAATGCGATGCCGGGGCGGCCGGTCAGCTTGCCGACCGCTTCGGCCATGTTCGCGGCGGCCGCCTCGTGACGACAGACGACCGTCTGGATGCGGGCGGTGTCGTCCGCCAGCGCATCGAGCACGGCGAGGAAGCTCTCGCCCGGCACGCAGAACACGCGTTCGACGTGATTGGCGAGCAACGCATCGACGAGCAGTCGCGCACCGGTGGTGCCGCGCGGCTCGAGATCCTTGGAATGCGACATGGGCTGCCGTCTCCCTGGGTAGCGGGACGTACAGCTTACGCCGGTTGGCCGGGCGCTGAAAAGTGTCGGAACGCTGGGCGGTTCGGGGATTGCGTGCTGGCTTCGATTGGCCATCCGGCCAGCTTGTGCCCGCTTGCGTGACGGCGGAAAGTGGGCGCTACGGATGACGGCCCGACGCGTGTCTAGATCAGGAAAGTGGGTCTTCCAAATAACAATAAAGTGGGATGCCGTTTAATAGTAAAATTTCAGAGAACGAGTGGGAGAAGGGGTGAGAGCCATGACGACCGAAACGATTGATCAAAAGACGCTGACGGAGCTGGTCGAAGCCGGCGCGGTCCGTGCGGCCCGCGTGGTCGGTTGCGGCAACGGCTGGGCGCTGTCGGTCCGTTGCGGCGCGCACGAGCGCTTCTTGTCGGCCAAGCGCGGCGACGTACGGGTGTTTCGCCGTTTTGAAACGCTGGTCGGCTTTCTGCGCGACATCGGCATCAACCGGTTCGATGTGGATGCGTCGGCATTCGACCCGGACGCGGCCGGCCGGGCGACCCGGCCCGATCGCGCGGCGGCGTTGAAGGCGGCACACGAGGCGGCGGCGCACGATCGCTGGTTTCGCGAGCAGGTGCAGCAGGCGCTGGACGACCCGCGTGCATCGATTCCGGACGCCGAAGTCAGCGCCAACTTCGCGTCGCGCCGTGCGGCGTTGCGTGAGCGGCTTGCAGGCAAGCGCGGGGATGCTTCTTGACCCTCGCGTTGCACTGGAATCCGAAGGCGTACGAGGATCGCGCCGCGATCATGGAATACATCGGCGAGGACGACCCGCCGGCCGCGCTCGAACTCGACGAACTGCTGGAAGAAAGGGCGGCGGCGCTACCGGCCCATGCCGAGTCGTATCGGCAAGGGCGGGTGGCCGGCACGCGTGAGCTGGTGGTCGCGCCGAACTATGTGCTTGTGTATCGCCTCCGGCCGGCCGAGGGCATCGTGGAGATCCTCCGCGTGCTGCATGCGCGACGGCAATGGCCGTGATGCGATATTTGCGCCGGCTGATTCACCGGGTGCGGCGGGCCAAGTCCGGAACGGAAAAGACTGCCGGGGCCGCGTGTGTTTTCGAATTGATGCCGGGTGGATGACCATGCGCGCGCCAGGGCGCGCATCATCGACTGCATGATTTACGTATATCTCCGGTACATCCAGACGTGGGAGAACGACATGCGCACCACAAGGGTATTTTGGAATGGCAGCGCGCAGGCCGTGCAAATTCCTGCCGATCTCGCCTATGAATGCAGCGATATCGAGCTGGAAATCAAGCGCGTCGGCGACGAGATCCGTATTCGGCCGGTGCGACGGCCTTTGACCCACGTGCTCGAGAAGTTCGCGAAATTCGGGCCGAATTTCATGGCCGAAGGGCATGGCGCCCAGGAGCAGGCCGAACGCACGGACGGGTGATTGTGCACCCGACGGCCATGCGAGACGCGGAGCGTCTTCCATGACCGCCGGATCCCGCATCAGCACTCGACGATATTCACCGCCAGCCCGCCGCGCGACGTTTCCTTGTATTTGGTCTTCATGTCGGCGCCCGTCTCGCGCATCGTCTTGATCACGGAGTCGAGCGACACGTAGTGCGAGCCGTCGCCGCGCAGCGCCATGCGGGCCGCGTTGACGGCCTTCACCGACGCCATCGCGTTGCGCTCGATGCACGGGATCTGCACCATCCCGCCCACCGGGTCGCAGGTCAGGCCGAGGTTGTGTTCCATCCCGATCTCGGCCGCGTTCTCGACCTGCTGCGGCGTGCCGCCGAGCACGGCCGCGAGCGCGCCGGCCGCCATCGAGCACGCGACGCCTACTTCACCCTGGCAGCCGACTTCCGCGCCCGAGATCGACGCGTTGAGCTTGTACAGGATGCCGATCGCGGCGGCCGTCAGCAGGAAGTCGATCACGCCCTGTTCGTTCGCGCCGGGCGTGAAGCGCGTGTAGTAATGCAGCACCGCCGGGATGATGCCTGCCGCGCCGTTGGTCGGCGCGGTGACGACACGGCCGCCGGCCGCGTTTTCCTCGTTGACCGCGATCGCGTACAGGTTGATCCAGTCGATCATCGACAGCGGGTCCTGCAGCGCGCGCTCCGGGCTGCCCGTCAGCGTGCGGTACAGCTGCGGCGCGCGGCGCTTGACCTGGAACGGGCCGGGCAGGTTGCCGTCGGCATCGGGATTGCCGATCCCGCAGCCGCGCGATACGCACGACTGCATCACGGCCCAGATCTTCAGCAGCCCGTCACGCGTTTCTTCCTCGGTGTGCCACGCGCGTTCGTTTTCCCACATCAGCTGCGCGATCGACTTGCCGGTCGACGCGGTCAGCGCCAGCAGCTCCGCGCCGGTGCGGAACGGATGCGTCATCTGCTCGGCCGCGCTCAGCACCTTGGTGTTCGGCGCGCCGGCCGTCACGACGAAGCCGCCGCCGACCGACAGATAAGTGCGCTCGACCAGCACCGCGCCGTTCGCGTCGCTCGCGCGCAGCTTCATCCCGTTCGGATGTTCGGGCAGCGCCTGGCGGTAGAACGCGATGTTCTCCTTCAACACGAACGGCACCGGATGCGTGCCGAGCAGCGCGAGCTGCTTCGTCTTGCGGATGTCTTCCAGCCGCGCGTCGATCGTGTCGGGATCGACGGTGTCGGGCGCGTCGCCGAGCAGGCCGAGCATCACGCCGCGGTCGGTGCCGTGGCCCTTGCCGGTGGCGCCGAGCGAGCCGTACAGCTCGACCTTCACGTGGGCCGTCGCGTCGAGCAACCCGTCGCGCTCGAGGCCCTGAACGAACATCAGCGCGGCGCGCATCGGTCCGACCGTGTGCGAACTGGACGGACCGATGCCGATCTTGAAGAGGTCAAACACGCTGACTGCCATTTCGATACCTGCCTTGCGATAAGAATGATGCTAGCGCGCCTGCAATGGCAGGCACGCGGCGAGCCATGCGGGCGGCGTTGGGGAAAGCTGCTGCGCGACGCGGGCATAGCGCCCGTCGAGCCGCGCGGCCAGATGAAAGAGTTCGGTGGCGTTTTTCGGGTCCCACTGCCCCGTGTAGCCCGGCAAGCCGGCTTCGCGGCGCTTCGCGTCGAACGGCACCGGCGAATTCACGAATTCCTCGTGCGTCTTCTCGCCGAGCGCGTACGGCACGAGCCAGTCGAGCGCGGCCGCGAGCGTCGCGCCGTTCGCGCCGCGCTCGCGCAGCCAGTTGCGGTTGAAGCGGCGCGCGGCGAGCGCGGCCGTCACCAGCGGCTGCAGATCGTAGACCGCGTAATGCAGCGCATCGCGTTCCTCGAAATCCCAGGTCTTGCCGTCCGGGCCGATGTTGTCGGCGAGATGCTCGACGAAGAGCCGCTGTGCGGCGTTCATCATCTTGCGGTCGCCGAGCGTGAACGCGGACAGCGCGATCAGCTTGATCCGGTGGCTCTGCCAGTTGTTGCGCCAGGTGCCGGTGAGCGGGCGCTTCTGCGCGTCGACCTGCGCGACATAGCCGGCGCCGAGCTTCGCGATGAACGCGGCCGTCGCGTTGCGCGTTTTCACCGGCAGCGCGCTCGCGGTCATGTCGTACGCGACGATCAGGCTCTCGAAGCGCGTCTCGTCGATCGGGTTGAAGCTCGGCTGGTAGGTCGAGACCCACGCGGACAGGAAGCGGTCGACGAGCTGCAGGTAGCGCGGCGCGTTCGTCACGCGCCACGCGAGCGCCGCATCGCGCATCAGGTCCATGTCCTTGAGCGCGGCCGCACTCTGGTCATAGATGCCTTCGTGCGGCAGCGTGCCCTCGGTGTGCACGCGCGCCATCGCCTTCGGCTGCTCGCCGATGCGCGCGTCGACGCTGCGTATCAGCGCCTGCACGCCCGGCTCGGCCTGCGTCGTCTCGCTCGCCTGCAGCGCCGGCGCCGCGCAGAAATTCATCGCCGCGCGCGCACTGCCGGACACGCCGAGGCCGGCGGCGGCCAGCGACAGCGCTGCGACGAGCATCGGCACGTAGCGGCCCGCGCGGGTGCGCGGCCGCCGCGCTGTTGCACCATGGCCCGGAAACATCGGACGCACCATGCGGAACTCCTTCATTGGCTGGATCGCGTGTGATGTTAGCCGGATTGGCGGGCGAGCGTGAAACGGTTGGCCGGGCGGCGAACGTAAAAACCGCACGCAACCGGTGGCTGCGTGCGGTGGGTTCACGGTCGGACGCTCCGGTGCGAGACGGGCGTTATGCGTAGTCCGACATCGGCACGCACGAGCAGAACAAGTTGCGGTCGCCGTACGCGTTGTCCGCGCGGCCGACCGGCGGCCAGTACTTGTTCGTGCCGAGCGACGCGACCGGGTACGCGGCCTGCTCGCGCGAGTACGCGTGCGGCCATTCGTTCGCGGTGACGACGGCCGCTGTGTGCGGCGCATGACGCAGCGGGTTGTCCTCGCGATCGGCGCGGCCTTCCTCGACCGCGCGGATTTCCTCGCGGATCGCGATCATCGCGGCGATGAAGCGGTCGAGTTCTTCCTGCGATTCCGATTCGGTCGGCTCGACCATCAGCGTGCCCGGCACCGGGAAGCTCATCGTCGGCGCGTGGAAGCCGTAGTCCATCAGGCGCTTCGCGACGTCGTCGACGCTGATGCCGCTCGTTTCCTTGATCGGACGCAGGTCGAGAATGCACTCGTGCGCGACCAGCCCGCCCGGGCCCGAATACAGCACCGGGTAGTGCGGCGCGAGGCGCTTCGCGATGTAGTTCGCGTTGAGGATCGCGGTTTCGGTCGCGGCGGTCAGGTTCTTCGCGCCCATCATCGCGATGTACATCCACGAGATCGGCAGGATCGACGCGGAGCCGTACGGCGCGGCCGACACCGCGCCGATGCCGTCTTCCGCGCGGGCGTAGCCGGTCGAGCGCTGGTTCGGCAGGAACTTCGCGAGGTGCGCGCCGACCGCGACCGGGCCGACGCCCGGGCCGCCGCCGCCGTGCGGGATGCAGAAGGTCTTGTGCAGGTTCAGGTGGGACACGTCGCCGCCGAACTGGCCCGGCGCGGTCAGGCCGACCATCGCGTTCATGTTCGCGCCGTCGACGTATACCTGGCCGCCGTGCGCATGGACGATCTCGCAGATCTCGCGGACGTTCTGCTCGAACACGCCGTGCGTCGACGGATACGTGATCATGATCGCCGCGAGGTTCGCCGAATGCTGCTCGGCCTTCGCCTTCAGGTCGGCGATGTCGACGTTGCCCTGCGCGTCGCAGGCGACGACCACGACCTTCATGCCGGCCATGTGTGCGGACGCCGGGTTCGTGCCGTGCGCGGACGCCGGGATCAGGCACACGTCGCGATGGCCTTCGCCGCGCGATGCGTGGTACGCGTGGATGATCAACAGGCCCGCGTACTCGCCCTGCGAGCCCGCGTTCGGCTGCAGCGACACGGCCGCGTAGCCGGTGGCCGCGACGAGCATCTGCTCGAGCTGATCGATCATCTCGCGGTAGCCGACGGTCTGCTCGGCCGGCGCGAACGGATGGATGCCGCCGAACTCGGGCCACGTGACCGGCAGCATTTCCGAGGTCGCGTTGAGCTTCATCGTGCACGAGCCGAGCGGGATCATCGAGCGGTCGAGCGCGAGATCCTTGTCCGACAGGCTGCGCAGGTAGCGCAGCATTTCGGTTTCGGAATGGTGACGGTTGAACACGTGGTGCGTCAGGTATGCGCTCGTGCGCTCGAGGCCGGCCGGCAGCGCGGCGACGCCGGCGAGACCCGCGTCCAGCGCATCGACGGCCGGCGCGGTGCCGCCCGCGGCTTGCGCGAACACGTCGAGCAGATCGGCGAGGTCGTCGCGTGTCGTCGTTTCGTCGACCGATACGCCGACTTGCGTGTCGCTCACGCGGCGCAGGTTGATGCGCTTCGCCTTCGCGAATTCGTGGACCTGTGCGGTGCGCGCGCCGGTGTCGATCGTCAGCGTGTCGAAGAACGTGTCGTTGACGGTCGCGAAGCCGAGCTGTTTCACGCCGGCGGCGAGCAGCGCCGCGATGCGGTTCACGCGCAGCGCGATCGTCTTCAGGCCGTGCGGGCCGTGGTAGACCGCGTACATGCTGGCCATGATCGCGAGCAGCGCCTGCGCGGTACACACGTTCGACGTGGCCTTCTCGCGGCGGATGTGCTGTTCGCGCGTCTGCAGCGCGAGGCGCAGTGCGGGCTTGCCCTGCGCGTCGACCGTCACGCCGACGAGGCGGCCCGGCATCTGGCGCTTGAATTCGTCGCGCACGGCCAGGTAGGCGGCGTGCGGGCCGCCGAAGCCCATCGGCACGCCGAAGCGCTGCGTGTTGCCGATCGCGACGTCCGCGCCCCATTCGCCCGGCGGCGTCAGCACGGTGAGTGCGAGCAGGTCGGCCGCGACGACCACGTGGCCGCCGGCCGCGTGGATCGCGTCGGTGAGCGCGCGGTAGTCGCGCACGTCGCCGTTCACGCCCGGGTACTGCAGCAGCACGCCGAACGCGTTCGCCTGCGCGGCGTCGGCGGCCGGGCCCGTCTTGACCTCGATGCCGATCGGCAGCGCGCGCGTGCGGATCACTTCGAGCGTTTGCGGCAGCACGTCGTCGGCCACGTAGAACACGTTCGACTTCGGCTTGCCGGTGCGTTGCAGCAGCGTCATCGCTTCGGCCGCGGCCGTCGCTTCATCCAGCAGCGAGGCGTTCGAGATCGCGAGGCCCGTGAGGTCGGCCACCATCTGCTGGAAGTTCAGGAGCGCCTCGAGGCGGCCCTGGGAAATTTCGGGCTGGTACGGCGTGTAGGCCGTGTACCACGCCGGGTTTTCGAGCACGTTGCGCAGGATCACGGCCGGCGTATGCGTGTCGTGATAACCCTGGCCGATATACGAGCGGAACACCTGGTTCTTGTCCGCGAGCGCACGCAGCGCGGCGAGGGCTTCGGCCTCGCTCTTCGGCTGCGCGAACGGGCCGAGCGGCAGCGTTTCGGCGCGGCGGATCGAGGCCGGGATCACGGCGTCGATCAGGGCGGCGCGCGACGCGAAGCCGAGCGTGTCGAGCATGGCCTGCTGGCTGGCGGCGTCGGGGCCGATGTGGCGTTCGGCGAACGCGTCATGCGTTTCGAGCGCGGCGAGCGAGAGGGGCGTGCGGTTCATCAGGCGGTCCGGGTGTTCGAGCTTCATGGCGTGACTCTGGTCCCGCGCGCGCCGAGGCCGGCGCCGCGCGGTTCGGGTAGGGAAATTAGTCGATCAGCTTGCTGTAGGCGTCGGCGTCGATCAGCTTGTCGGTCGATGCGCCGGCCGCGAGCTTGATCTTGAAGAGCCACACGCCGTATGCGTCGCCGTTCACGTCTTCCGGCGCATCGGTGGCTGCTTCGTTGATGGCGACGACCTCGCCGGACACCGGCGAGTAGATGTCGGATGCCGCTTTCACCGATTCGACGACGCCGACGGCGTCGCCCGCGTTCACCGACTTGCCGACTTCGGGCAGCTCGAGGAAGACGATGTCGCCGAGCGTGCTTTGCGCGTGATCGGTGATGCCGACCGTCAGCGTGCCGTCCGCCTCGGTGCGGATCCACTCGTGTTCGTCGGTGTACTTCAGATCGGCCGGGACGTTGCTCATCGGATGCTCCTGGATAAAAGGGTGTGTTCGTTCTGCTGGCGCGCCGCCATGGCACGCCGAATAGGGTTGCGCCGGGCGCCATCTCCCGGCTTGGCCGGAAGGCGGCCCCGCGGCCGCTTCCCGGTCGTTACGCAGCGAGGACCTTGCCGTTGCGCACGAACGGCAGTTTTACCACGCGCGCGGGAAGATTCTTGTCTCGAATTTGCACCTGGACGATGTCGCCGACCTGGACGGCCGTCGGCACGCGCGCGAACGCGATCGATTCCTGCATCGACGGCGAGAACGTGCCGCTCGTGATCTCGCCGTCGCCGTGCGGTGTGACGACCTTCTGGTGCGCGCGCAGCACGCCGCCCGCCTTGCCGTTTTCCTTCTGCAGGATCAGGCCGACGAATGCGGCACGCGTGCCGTTGGCTTCGAGTGCGGCGCGGCCGACGAAGTCGCGCGGTGCGGTGAGGTCGACCGTCCACGCGAGGCCCGCGTCAAGCGGGGAGACGGTGTCGTCCATGTCCTGGCCGTACAGGTTCATGCCGGCCTCGAGACGCAGCGTGTCGCGCGCGCCGAGCCCGCACGGACGCACGCCGTGTTGCTGCAGCGCATTCCACAGCACTTCGACGTGTACGGCCGGGACGATCACTTCGAAGCCGTCTTCGCCGGTGTAGCCGGTGCGCGCGATGGTGAGATCGCCGAACGGCGTGCCGGCGACCTGCGCGGCGTTGAACGGCTTGAGTTCGCTGGTGGCGGCGCGGGCGGACGGCACCGTCGCCCAGACCTTTTCACGGGCGTTCGGGCCCTGGACGGCGACGATCGCGAAATCGCGGCGCGGCGCGATCGTCAGGCCGTAGCCGCCTTGCTCGTTCAGCTGGTTGAACCACGCGATGTCTTTCTCGGCGGTGCCGGCGTTGACGACCACGCGGAAGAATTCTTCGGTGAAGTAGTAGACGATCAGATCGTCGATGACGCCGCCCTGCGGATTGAGCAGGCACGAGTAGAGCGCCTTGCCGGGTGTCTTGAGCTTGCCGACGTGGTTCGCGATCGCATGCTCGAAGAACGCGCGCACGCGGCTGCCGGTGAAATCGACGACGCACATGTGCGACACGTCGAACATGCCGGCGTCGGTGCGCACGGCAGCGTGTTCTTCGATCTGCGAGCCGTAGTTGACGGGCATGTCCCAGCCGCCGAAGTCGACCATGCGGGCATTGAGCGCGCGATGCGCGGCGTTGAGCGGGGTGTGATTCAGTGCAGTCATCGAGGCCTCAGGCAAGGCGCTTGCGCGCGGATCAGAACGGCCATGTGCCGACCGCCGCGGCTGATAGCCTCGAGCGATCCGGTACATGCCCCTCTGTCCTCGATACCTGAGAGATTGCGCTGCGGGCAAAGCCCGGCGAACGCGCGCCCCTTCGGTGGGCAGCTTGCCCGCGCAGCCAATGCGCTGCGGGCTACTGCCGCTCTCCAGAGTGCGGGGAGAGTAGGTGCCCGCGCAATGCGCGGACGCGGTTCCCCGACGCGGTCGGTCCTTTTGCCTGAGAGTTTGCGGGTGTGCCCCTTCGGCGGCGCAACCGGTGTCGAAACGACCCGGTCACACGCTCTCCCGACGCGTGCGGGCGACTGTACGCGAGCGGGTGGGCGTTGTCAATTTGAGCAAAAGAATGTCGCTTCGCGACAAGCGGCGGCGGCGGCCGGCGCCGCCGCTTTGCTTCGCGCCGGCGGGCGCCGGGCGCGTTACTCGCCGATCGCGCGCGCGGCCGTGTCGAGTTCCTGGTTCAGCACGCGCTGCTCGTCGCCGGACAGGCCGCCGTTGTGCTGGGCCGACATGTCGTTCGCCTCCTGGCGGATCACGTCGAGACGGTGGTGCAGCTGCGCACCGTACGGCGGCGGGTAGTAGCCGCCGTTCACACGGGCGTCGATGCGGCGATGCAGGTTGTCGATCCGGCCCTGGACCTCCTGCATGCGGTCGTTCGCGACGACCTGCGGGTTCGGTCGCGACGGCGGAGGCGCCTGCCGGGCCGGCCGCTGCGGCTGCACGATACAGGCCGCGAGCGAGGAAACCAGGACGCAGCATGCCGCTGCGCGAATCAACCGTTGCATCACATTCTCCTGACGGATAAGTGTCGAATCGACTTTTTGAGAAACGCGTCAGACCGGACGACCGCCGACTTTCGTTCCCGCACCATTTGTAACGGAATGTTCGGGGCCGTGGCCGCGGGGCGGCGTGGCGGTAGACACAAGCGCCGCCGGTGCCGATGCCTGGCGGCGTGGCGCGGAGGGTGGCCGGGTCGGCACGGACCCGGCCGGCGGCCGTCAGACCCAGCGGCGCACGAACGGCACCCGGCGGCCGTCGTGTTCGCTCTGCGCGGCGAGCTCGATGATCGTCATCACGTCGACCGCGTCCTGCGCGGTGACGGGAAACGGCGCGCCGTCGCGGATCGACGCGGCGAGCGCGCGGTAGAACTCCGCGTACTGGCCGTCGAGCGTCGGCACCGGCCGTTCGACCTCGAGGTCGCCGTCGAGCACGCGCAGCAGGCCGGGCGGATTGCCGCCGCCGAATTCGACGTCGTCCGCGGTGAGGCCGGCCTTGAGCTGGTCTTCCTGCGTGTCGAGCCCGAACTTCTGGTAGCTGCCGCGCGTGCCGTGCAGCGTGAAGCGCGCGGGCTCGATCGCCGACAGCGCGCTCGCATGCAGCGCGATGTCCTTGTCCGGATAGCCGAGCAGCAGGTGCACGAAATCGGGCGCCGTGCCGTTGTCGCGGCGCGTCTTGACGGTGGCGCTCACTGTTTCCGGTGTGCCGAACAGCGCGAGCGCCTGGTCGATCAGGTGCGGGCCGAGGTCGAGCAGCAGGCCGCCGCCGCGGGCCGGCTCCTCGCGCCAGCGCGTGCGCGGCGTCGGCCGGAAGCGGTCGAAGTGCGACGCGAAGTAGGTGAGGCGGCCCAACTCGCCCGATTCGACGATCCGGCGTACGGTGAGGAAATCGCCGTCCCAGCGGCGGTTGTGGAACGGCGCGAACAGCCGGCTGCGCGCGTTCGCGAGCCGCGCGAGGGCGAGCGCCTCGTCGGCGGTGAGCGTGACGGGCTTGTCGACGACCACGTGGCGGCCGGCTTCGAGCACCTGACGCGCGAGCGTGAAGTGGGTGTCGTTCGGCGTGGCGATCACCACGCATTCGATGTCATCGAGGCCGAGCAGCGTGTCGAGATCGGGGACGATGCGCGCGCCCGGGTACGCGGCCTGCGCGCGATCGGGCTGACTCGTCGCGATCGCGGCGACTTCGGTGCGGCCGCTCGTGGCGATCACGGGCGCGTGGAACGTCGCGCCGGCGAAACCGAAACCCATCAAACCAATCCTGAGCAATGACGACATGGCAATTCCTGGCTGCGAAGGAAACTAAAGGATGGCGCGCCGGAGCGGCGCGAGGACGACCGGCTATTTTGGCATGGCGCCGCCGCTTGCACAGACGCGCCGGGCGAAATGCACGGAGTGAGGCGGCGCTTGCGCGGAGGAGGCTGGCATTTTGCGCGCGGTCGTGCGCCGTGCCGCGGTATGGTTGACTGGCTCGCGGCTCGCGGCTCGCGGCTCGCGGCTCTGGCCCAAGCCCAAGCCCAAGCCCAAGCCCAAGCCCAAGCCCAAGCCCAAGCCCAAGCCCAAGCCCAAGCCCAAGCCCCCGGCTCCTGGTACCCGGCCGGCTCCCGCCTCTCGCCCCCGGCAAGCCGTGGCGGCAGTCAGCCCCCGAACGCGGCCCATCATCCGCCCGGCCGCTGCCGCACGGCGGCCGCGACCTGCGCGGCCCACACCGCGCACGCGGCTGCGCCGGGATGGAAGCCGTCGGCGGCCATCAAGTGGCGTTCGAGCGGCAGGTCGACCCGCAGGAACGTGCAGTGCGGTTGCCCGCCAGCCCAGCCGGCGAGCGCCGCGTTGAGCCGCTTCGCGCGCCGCCCCAGATACCACGCGAGCGGCTGCGGCAGCGCCGGGAAGCGCTCCATCGGCGGCACCGCCGACAGGATCGCGTGCCCGACCTGGAAACGCGTGGCGAGCAGCCGCACCAGCTCGGCCTGCTGCGCGAGCCAGCGTGCGGGCGGCACGCCGCCCGTCACGTCGTTGACGCCGAGCGACGTCACGGCCACGTCGAACGGCTCGGCCGGCTCCGCGGCGAGCCAGTCGACCAGCTCCCGCGTGGTCAGGCCGGTGCGTGCGAGCAGTTTCCAGCGCACGCGGTGTGTGGCCGCCAGCGCGTTCGCCAGTTGCCCGGCGAGCGCATCGTGCTGCGTCGCGACGCCGACACCCGCGGCGGCCGAATCGCCGACCACCAGCACGCGCAGCGGTGGGCCGTCGCCGGCCACGCCGTCGCGCGGGCCGGCTGCCTCGGGCAACCGCGGCGTGACGCGGCGCACGTAGCGCCCTTGCGCGAACAGCAGCGGGCCGAGGGCAGCGGTGGCGAACGGGTATCCCATGAGGTCGATCCTGCGGTGGTTGAAACGCATTGAAGCGGGCCGGCGCGGGTGCCGCCGGGGGAGTGCATATTGTGTCCGATCGCAGCGCGAACAGGGCCAGATTGGCCGAGCGGACAGCCACGACCACGCCGAACGGACAGGGGGGCGCCCGCCCGGCAAGCCCGCGCGCCCCCGTCCGGCGGCGTGCCCGAAATACGCGCCGCCGACGTGTTAACATGCGCGTCCTGCCCCGCGTGTCCGCCTGCTTCGCCAGCCTGCCGCGCACGGCATCCTCCCGGCGTCCGCCGTCAACCAGCAACACCATCCGCCATCATGTCCGCAGGCCTCAATCCCGCTCAGAACGAAGCGGTGCGCTATCTCGACGGTCCCTGTCTCGTGCTCGCCGGCGCGGGCAGCGGCAAGACACGCGTGATCACGCAGAAGATCGCGCACCTGATCGAAGCGAAGGGCTTCGAGCCGCGCCATATCGCCGCCGTCACGTTCACGAACAAGGCGGCCGCCGAAATGCGCGAGCGCGTGTCGAAGCTGCTGGAAGGCAAGACCCTCACCACGCCGGGCAAGGAAGGCCGCAAGGTGCCGGTCAACCAGCTCACCGTCTGCACGTTCCACTCGCTGGGCGTGCAGATCCTGCGCCAGGAGGCCGAGCACGTCGGCCTGAAGCCGCAGTTCTCGATCATGGATTCGGACGACTGCTTCGGGATGATCCAGGAGCAGCTCGGCACCACCGACAAAGGGCTGATCCGCAAGATCCAGAGCATCATCTCGCTGTGGAAGAACGGCCTGATCATGCCCGACGAGGCGATGGCGATCGCGGCCAACGAGGACGAGCACCAGGCCGCGCTGGTCTACCGCAACTACGTGGCGACGCTGCACGCGTACCAGGCGGTCGACTTCGACGACCTGATCCGCCTGCCGGCCGAGCTGTTCGCGAAGAACGAGCAGGTGCGCGACCGCTGGCAGAACAAGCTGCGCTACCTGCTGATCGACGAGTACCAGGACACCAATGCGTGCCAGTACGAACTGCTGAAGCAGCTCGCGGGCCCGCGCGCCGCGTTCACGGCGGTCGGCGACGACGACCAGGCGATCTACGGCTGGCGCGGCGCGACGCTGGAGAACCTCGCGCAGCTCGGCAAGGATTTTCCGAAGCTGCACGTGATCAAGCTCGAGCAGAACTACCGGTCGACGGTGCGAATCCTGACCGCCGCGAACAACGTGATCGCGAACAATCCGAAGCTGTTCGAGAAGAAGCTGTGGTCCGAGCACGGGATGGGCGATTCGATCACCGTCACGGCGTGCAACGACGAGGAACACGAGGCCGAATCGGTCGTGTTCCGGCTGTCCGCGCACAAGTTCGAGCGGCGTGCGCAGTTCCGCGACTATGCGATCCTGTACCGCGGCAACTTCCAGGCGCGCATCTTCGAGCAGGTGCTGCGGCGCGAGCGGATTCCGTACGTGCTGTCGGGCGGCCAGTCGTTCTTCGACAAGGCCGAGATCAAGGATCTGTGCGCGTACCTGCGGCTGATCGCGAACGCCGACGACGATCCCGCGTTCATCCGCGCGGTCACGACGCCGCGCCGCGGCATCGGCAACACGACGCTGGAAGCGCTCGGCTCGTTCGCGGGGCAGGCGAAGGTGTCGCTGTTCGAGGCCGTCTACATGGGCGGGATCGAGGCGCGGCTGTCGGCGCGCCAGGTCGAGCCGCTGCGGATGTTCTGCGACTTCATCCAGCGCCTGACCGAGCGCGCGGACAAGGAGCCCGCGACCGTCGTGCTCGACGACATGATGGAGGCGATCCACTACGAGGCGTACCTGTACGACGCATTCGACGAGCGGCAGGCGCAGTCGAAGTGGCAGAACGTGCTCGAATTCCTCGAATGGCTGAAGCGCAAGGGCACGAAGCCCGAGACGGACGCCGTCGACGGCGAGGCTGAAGGTTTCCACAACGCGGACGGCCTCGCCGATACGGGCAAGAACCTGCTCGGCCTGATCCAGACCGTCGCGCTGATGTCGATGCTCGAGGGCAAGGACGAGGACCCGGACGCCGTGCGGCTGTCGACCGTCCATGCGTCGAAGGGGCTCGAGTATCCGCACGTGTTCCTGGTCGGCGTCGAGGAAGGCATCATGCCGCACCGCGGCGGCAGCGAGGACGACGGCCCGATCGACAACGAACGGATCGAGGAGGAGCGTCGGCTGATGTACGTCGCGATCACGCGCGCGCAGCGCAGCCTGCACCTGAACTGGTGCAAGAAGCGCAAGCGGGCGCGCGAGACGGTCGTGTGCGAACCGTCGCGCTTCATCCCGGAGATGGGGCTCGACGAAGCGCCGCCGCCGACGCCGGAAGAAGCGCCGATGTCGCCGAAGGACCGGCTCGCGAGCCTGAAGGCATTGCTGCAGAAGTGACGCAGCGGCGGTGCCGCGCATGCTGGCGCGGCCAACCGGCGACACAAAAACGAAACCCCCGCGATGCAAGGGCGTCGCGGGGGTTTTTTACGGATGGCTGGGTGAGTCGTTACTTCGCCGAGTTGACCATGTAGTCGACGGCCGCCTTCACGTCGGCATCGGACGCGTTCGACCCGCCCTTCGGCGGCATCGCGCCCTTGCCGTGCAGCGCGTAGTTGTAGACCGTATCCATCGAGTCCTTCAGGCGCGGTGCCCAGTCTTCCTTGCTGCCGAACTTCGGCGCGCCCAGCACACCGGCCGCGTGGCAGGCCTGGCAGGTCGACGCGTACAGCGCCTTGCCTGCCGTTGCCGCGTCGGCGCCGGCCGGGGCGGCCGCGGGCTTTTCGCCGGCCTTCGGGATCGCGGCGATCGCGGCCATGGCCGCGGCGGCCTGCGCATTCGACGCGTCGGCGCCCGACGCGGGCGCGCCGCTGGCGGGCTGCGCCGCGTTGGCGGCCGGTGCGGCCGGCTCGGGGAAGTTCGCGCCGTCGTTGTTCGCCATGTAGACGATCGCGCGGGCGATTTCATAGTCGCTGACGTCGTCGGGGCTCGTGCCGCCGCGCGCCGGCATCGCGCCCTTGCCCGCGAGAGCCGTCTTCAGCAGCGTGTCGAAGCCTTGCGAGATGCGCGGCGCCCAGTCGTCCTTGTTGCCGAACTTCGGCGCGCCGGCCGCGCCGGTGCCGTGGCAGGTCACGCAGACGGCCTTGTAGACCTCCTCGCCGGTTTTGTACGTGCGGGGTGCGTTGGCGTCCTTCACCTCGACCTTCGCGATCGGGGCGATACGGGCGGCGACCTGCTCGTCGGATAGCGCGTCCGTGCCGGCGCCGGAACGGAACGCATGGTTCGCGTAATTGGCGAACAGGACGATCAGGATGATCGGAATCGCGAACGACGCGATGATGACGGCAATCAGCTGCCCGGGGTTTTGACGGGAGATTCGTGGGGTGCTTCGCTCATGCTTGCCTCGTCTCCATGAATAGGAATTGTGAGCGCGGTGCAACGGCAAAATGGCAGTCCAATGAAGCACGGACGATTATAGACGGAACGTTTACATCACGGCGAGCGGCGCGATGGCGCGTGTTTACCCGCACGCAGCGGCGCCCGGCGGCGATTCGGCGGGCAAGGTGGACGCGTCTTGGGAAACCGGGTATCCTTGCCGTCTTGCCAATCGTGGGCGGCCTGTATATGGGGTCGCTTCACTGTCTCACGCGCCCGTAGCTCAATGGATAGAGTACTGCCCTCCGAAGGCAGGGGTTGCTGGTTCGATCCCAGCCGGGCGCGCCAAATAGCCTGATTCCAGGCGTCGAATTTCCCGATCCGTTTTCCTGAAGTCGTCCAGGCGTAGCGTCACCGCACGGCAATCGCATCGTCATCTGCCGGGCCGTTCCCACGCTATTCCGCCGCCTTTCCGTTGTGCGAGAATCGCCCGCAACGACAACTCCAAGCGTCGATCGCGGCGGCCGTCCGCGCATCGCGCCCACTCCCGATGGCTGCCATCCCGTCTACCTCGACCGCAGTCGCTGCGTGCCCGCTGACCGATGCGCAGCAGGCGCTGCTCGCGCGTCTGTACGCGTATTCGCCCGACGATCCGCATGCGCCGCTGCCGTACAGCCGGCGCCTCGCCGAAGCCGAAGGCTGGTCGCACGACCACGCGCTGGCCGTGATCGACGAATACAAGCGCTTCGCGTTTCTCGCGCAGGCGGCCGGGCATCCGGTCACGCCGTCGGTCGCGGTCGATGCCGCGTGGCATTTCCATCTGCAATACACCCTCGAATACTGGGATGTCTTTTGCGCCGACGTGCTGCGCGCACGGTTGCACCATATGCCCGGTACCGGCGCGCCCGACGAGGCTGCCGTGTACGCGCAGCGCTACCGCGACACGCTCGACAGCTATCGTCGACTGTTCGGCTGCGAGCCGCCGGCATCGATCTGGCCGCGTCCGGTTGACCGGCAGACCGAGGCGGCGGCGGCAGAGGCGCAGCAGCCCGAGCGCATGGCCGCCGTGGCGCCGCGCCGCGCATGGCTCGACCGTCTGCCGAAGCTCGTATGGCCGGCGGCGGCCGCGAGCGTCGCCGCGACCTGCGCATCGGCGCAGGATCTCGACGTGCTGGACTACACGGGACCGCAGTTTCTCTCGTTCTACGTGCCGGCCTGCATTCTCGCGTTGTTGCTGATCGTCGCGCTCCAGGCCATCGAATTTCGCATCCGGCGCTGGGGCCGGCGCACGCGCAAGGCTTCGTCCGGGCTGAGCGCCGACGAAGTCGCCTATCTCACCGGCGGCGAAGCGCGGGTCGCGCAGGTCGTGACGATGTCGCTCGCGCACGCGGGCGCGGTCGACTTGTGGAGCGTTCACCGGCAAGGCAGCTACGTGAAGATCGCGGATCTGGAACGCGCGGGCCGGTACGACGACTACTGCGCGTGGCTCAACGAACAACCGTCCGGCACCGTGCGCTACGGCGTGTTTCGGGAGCGGCTTGCGAGGTACGCGCAGGAGGTCGTCGACGGGATGCGTGCGCAGGGCTGGTTCTGGGCGCCCGGCGAGTTGCGCGCGTCCCGGATGGCGGCGCGCGCGATCGCGCTGCTCGTGTTCGGCACGGGCGCCGCGAAGCTTGCGGTCGGTTTGAGCCGCGGGCGGCCCGTGCTGCTGCTGTGCATCTGCATGGCGGTGTTCGCGATCGCGTACCGGATCGTCGCTGGAAGGCTGACCGGCTTCGGGCGCGGCGGTGCCACGGCGGCCGGGCGCGCCGCGCTGCTCGAGCGCCGGAACGCGCACGATCCGCGGGCTGCGCGCGACGCGCGGCACGTACGCAGCGCGCAGGGAGCGTCCGGGATACGCGACGCCGAACGTGACGATCCGGACCCGTTGCTGTGGACCGCAGCGCTGTTCGGTGCAGGCGCGCTGGCCGGTACCGTATGGTCGGCGTACGCAGGCCCGGTGCTGGCGGCCTCGCAGGTGTCGTCGGCCGCCGCGGCGAAAGCGGGCGGCGGCACTTCGTCCGACTCGTCGGACAGTAGTTGCTCGTCTTCGAGCTGCAGTTCGTCGAGTTCGTGCAGTTCCAGCTCGTGCAGTTCGAGCAGTTGCGGGGGTGTTCGTCGAGTTGAGCGGACGGCTGGTGTCGTTCAGCGAGGCCCCGCCACGCACGGGGTGACGGGGCCATCGCCCGAACAACCGCATGGAATGGGCTCAGATCGTCGCATCGCGTGCGTGCGTGCTTCGGTAACCTGTCAATCGACGCTCTCCGTGCCGAAACGGTCGCCCGGGCGCGACACGCGTCGCGCATGCCGGGCTGCCGCCGTGACGGCCGGACGGGATGAATGTCCGCCGCTTTGCCCAGCCCTCCATGACGACGCCAGCTTCCGACGTTTCCGCGTGCGTTCAACACGCCGCGACCTTGTGCCAGAACGGACAGTTTGCCGACGCACTGTCACGCGTCGCGCCGCTGCTCGATGCGCCCGCGGTGGACGTCGCGGCGCTGCACGTCGCGGCCGTCTGCGCGCTGGGCCTGAACCGGCTGGCGGATGCCGAGGCGTGGTGGCGGCGCGCGATCGACGCGATGCCGGCGTTCGAGCCCCCATACGACGGCCTTCACGCGCTGCTGCTGTCGCAGGAGCGCTTGCCCGAAGCCGAAGTGATCCTGCGCCGGCAGCTTGCCTGCGTCGCGCCGTTGCGCGCGTCGCACCATCACCGGTTCGGCAAGGTGCTCGAAGCGCTCGGCCGGCTCGACGAAGCCGAGCAGGCGTTCGGGCAGGCCCTGTCGATCGAGCCGCGGTCGCCCGACGTGCTGACCGATCTCGGCAACCTGCTTCGCATCCTCGTCCGGCCCGCGGAGGCGGAGCTCGCGTACCGGCTCGCGATCGCCGTTCGCGCCGATCATGTGCTCGCGCACGCGAATCTCGGCGCGATCCTCGTCGACATGAAGCGGTTGCCGGAAGCGGAGGCGGCCAGCCGACAGACCATCGCACTGTGTCCCGATCATCCGGAAGCGCATTACAACCTCGGCGTCGCGCTGCAGAACCTCGATCGCCTGCCCGAAGCGGAAGCGGCCTATCGCGACGCCATCCGCTGCCGGCCCGGCCTGCCCCAGCCACACAACAATCTCGGCTGCGTCCTGCGTGCGCAGGGCCGCCACGACGAAGCGGCCGTCGCGTTCACCGACGCGCTGGCGCTCGCGCCGCAGATGGCCGAGGTGCACTACAACCTCGGCACGACCTTGACGCATGCAGGCCAACTCGACGAAGCCGAACGCGCATACCGCCGCGCGCTCGACCTGCGCGCCGACTATGACGACGCGCGCTTCGGGCTGGCGACGCTGCTGCTCGGCCGTGGACGATTCGAGGAAGGCTGGCGCCGCTACGAATCGCGCTACGAGCAGTCGACGTTCGTGCACCGCCGAACCCGCGAGGTACTGCGGTGCGCGCAGTGGCAAGGCGAGCCGCTGGGCGGCAAGACGCTGCTCGTCTGGCAGGAGGACGGCCTCGGCGACATGCTGCAGTTCAGCCGTTATTTCGCGGAATTTCGCGCGAGGCGGGCGGCGCGGGTGGTGTTCGCGTGCCAGCCGGCGCTGCATCGGCTGATGGAGACAGTGGACGGTGTCGACGCGGTGCTCGATCACGAGGCAGCCACGGCACAGGCCGCGCAGTTCGATTACTGGACGAGCCTGTTGAGCGCGCCGATGCACGCGGGCACGACACTCGACACGATTCCGCCGCCGGTGCGGTTCGTACCCGATCCGGCACGCGTGGCGTACTGGGGCGCGCGCCTCGCTGCGCTGCCGGCCGGCCCGCGCGTCGGTCTTGTATGGAAAGGCAATCCGAAGCATCACAACGACGCGCACCGTTCGCTGCCGTCACTGGCATTGCTGACACCGCTATGGAGCGTGCCGGGCGTGAATTTCGTGAGCCTGCAGAAAGGGCAGGGCGAGGACGAAGCGCTCCAGCCGCCGGGCGGGTTGCCGTTGCTGCACCTGGGCTCGGAGCTCGACGATTTCGCCGATACGGCCGCGATCGTCGCGCAACTCGATCTCGTGGTGTGCGTCGACACGTCGACCGCGCATCTGGCCGCATCGCTCGGCAAGCCCTGCTGGGTGCTGCTGCCGAATCAGGACGTGGACTGGCGATGGATGCACGACCGTGAGGATTCGCCGTGGTATCCGGGCACGGTGCGGTTGTTCCGGCGCGGGCGTGCCGAAAGCTGGATTCAGATGGCCGAGCGATTGCGGGTGGCGTTTGCCGCGCATTTCAGGGGGTTCGACTCGCCCGCACTGGCGCCGAGCGGCGACATACCTTGATGTCGCCGCGTCGTGGATTCGCCGTATGCCGGGCGGATGGAGGTGTACGGCCTGTTCACTGGAGAGCGGGTGGCATTGCCTCGCATCCGGCTTACTTTTCCCGTCGGCACACGCCGTAGATGCTTGAGCAAAGATCCGGATAGGTGCGCCCCAGTTCAAAACACCCTTCCAGGTACGCGTCCGAGACGATTCCCGCCGCGAGCGCCGCATCGATCTGGAAATTCGCGAGCCCCTTGAAGGCTACGCCGCCAGATGTTTCGACGTGCAGCCCGGCGACGCGCAGGTCAGCGAGCAGTGTGTCGAGCGAATAGGTAACGCGGTGACCGTGTGCGGCTTCCGCCGGCGTCACTGCCGCGGCATGCTCGATCAGCCCCATGTGCACGGCGATCTGACGTGACGCCGCACGGGCGTTCGGAACGGCAACGAACAGTCGCCCTTTCTCCGATAGCCACCCGCGTACACGACGCAGCACGTCCACTGGATGATCGAGGTGCTCGAGCGTATGGATCAGGAAGATATTGTCGTAACGCCGTGTAGGTTCGAATGTCTCGAACGTCGAATGATGATAGGTCACCGCGTCGCCTGTCTTTTGCGAAGCGGCCGCTACGCAATCGGCAGATGCTTCCACGACCTCCAGATCTGCGAAACGGCCCGCGGCCAGGCGCGTGAAATTACCTTCGAAGCACCCAAGCTCCAGCGCGTTGCCGTTTGCAAAAAACGGGGCAAACGTCCGAATCATGAATTCATGCATTCGGTAGTCGAAGTCGTAGGCGTAGCGATGCTCGGGGTGATCCTTTGCCTCGGAGTCGTAATCGCGGGTCATGGGGTCAGTCCTGTCCACGTTGATAGAAGCGCCGTTCAACTGGCACGTAAAATTCGTCGAGCGATTCGGGCACGCGCGCATTGAAGCCGATCACCTGACGCAGCCACGGACTGTATCGCTCCAGATCGCGATAGCCGAGTAGCCGCGGATAGTCGAGTTGAGGTTTGAAGAAGGGGCTCGTGAACGTGAGTGTCAGCGCGCGGCGCGGTGCATTCGTCAGATTGTGTCCGCCCGCGTGCCACACGCGGGAATCGAATAACAGCAGCGAGCTGCGCTTGCCGGTCGCCCGTGATGCCTGAGCGTAAAACCGTTCGTCGTCCGGCTGCTCGGTGATTGCCTGCGAGCGGGACAGCAACCATGTCGCGCCATTATCCAGCGTGAAGTCGTCGAGCATCACGAGCGCATTCAACATGAAGCGGCGGTCCTCCGAACCGAAGCGAATGTCGCGATGCACGTTCTTGACGTAGGCATGCGTGTCGCGCTGGTTGATGACGCCACCATACGAGTTGAGGACGAACTTGCCGCCGAAGTACGTGTGAAACAGCGATGTGAAGGATTCGAACGCGGCCAGCAGTGCGATGTAGCACGGATCGTCGGCAAGCAAGTGATGCAGCGTGCCACTCGCGTCCGTTGCGACGCCGTTGCGTTGGCGAATCTCGTCACGCAATGCAAGCGACGGACCAAGTGCGCTGCACAGCGAGTCGATCAGTGCCGTGTCGAACGCGTGAGGAATGACGGTCCAGCCGGCGCAAGCCAACTCGGCCTCGTGGTGGATATCGATAGTAGACATGCGTGTTGGCGGGAAAAGTGCGATTCAGCTTCGCGCGGGCCGCTCGTGTGCCAGGAGCGCCATCGGCACAACGTCGACATGACGCCCGGATTTGAAGGCGGCTTGCCGCTGCAGGCCTTCGGCTCGGAAGCCGACCTTTTCATAGAGGGCGATCGCGTGCGCATTGGAGGCCAGCACGGTCAGATGCAATCGATGCAGGTTGAGGTCGTCGAACGCATGGTCGAGCGCAAGGCGGGTCGCTTCGGTCCCAATGCCGATGCCGCGCGCGGCGGAATCGCCGATTTGAATCGCGAATTCGGCGCTGCGACTTATCCAGTCGATATCGAGCAGGTAAACAACGCCGACTATCTGTTGCGTTTCCGAGCCACAGATGGCGAGACGTACATTTCGGTGACGATTCGACAGATAGACATCGAACCATTTGTCGTCGACTTCGGCATTCACGTAGCGGAACGGACTGCCGAGCATGTCGACGAGAGTCCGATTGGCACGCCAGGCATTTAGTACAGGCAGGTCGGCACGGTCGAGCTCGCGCAAGGTGATGACGGTTTTCATCGACGGCACTGCTCCAGAATCTGATTGACGAGCGGCTTCAATTGTTCAGGTGACAGGCGCTGGTCGCATGGGACGAATAGCGTATCGTGCGGCAGATTGCGCTCGAAGTCCGGCATGTCGGGGTCGGGCGGCAGGTCGGGCCAGTACGTCGCGCTGTAGATACGTTGCCGGCGCCATTGGTCGCGCAATCCGCGCGGCGCGCCGACGAATGGATAGCAAAGCGGTGCGCAATCGGGCACGCTTACGAGCGGCAGGCGGTTGCGTGAGCCGAGATTTTCATTCAGGTAATTGAAATTGGCGATCCGCCTCGCACGCACGGTGTCGTAGTCGATGCCTGCGAGCAATCGTTGTGTCAGTGTCGACATGCGCTGCGGCTCTTGCTGCTGAAGACTTGCTTCGGCCGAGGCGAAGTCGGCATAGCCGGCTTCCGCGCCCGTGGCCAATCTCGCCAACAGGTGGCGGCAGCGTGCTAGCGAGCGGTCGTCGGAAACTTCGGGGACGGGCACGTGTACCCGCGAGACGAGGTAGCCGCCGTCGGGCACACCCACAAACTTGCGGGGTGAATAGATGGTTGCCAGGCAGTCGCGCGGTTCTGAGAAGAATGCGTGTGCGTTGTCGATCACGACTCGCTCCCGCGGATGCCGGGAGAGTGTGTCATCGACATGGCGCTCGCATACGCCGAAATAATTCACGTACAGGAGCCACTCGTCGTCGCTGAGCGTGATAGTTGGACAGCCAAGGTCGCGATTAAGCGCGTAACGCCGAACTGGTATGCGGGCCGCCCGCAACGGTTCGATCATGCTGTCGCATAGATACCACGGCGCCCATACGGCCGACGGCATGCGGGCACGCAACAGTGCGAGCAAGCCGGCGCGTGCGGATTGAAAACGCATCGCGTCGCGATGCCACTCATGTCTGCCATCCGGCCATTCCAGCGCCAGGTAACCCCCGATCGCGTCCTCGCTCATGCGGTCACCGTGTTGATTGCGAGCATCGAGCGGATCGTGTCGACGCGGTTGAACATAAGCACATCGATAATCGACAGGTTTGGCACAAATGGCATGCCGAATTGTGCATACGGACTGGTTTCGGGGGCGATGAACTCGAGGTCGATGCCGGCATCGAGAAATGCGGCGCTGTCATACAAGGCTCGACCGCCGGGTGCGTTGACGTAGCGCCGAGCCTTCTCCTGGCAGCAGATGTCGATCACGCGTGACTGGCCACGCAGCGTATCGTTGTCGTATCCGGTCGACGTGGCGATGAATTGGGTTTCGATGCCGAGATAGGCGCATGTCTCCGTGACGCTGTTCGATGCCACTCTCCCGATCGCATCGGTATCGGTCGACAGTACCCGTTCGACGAGCTGGATCGCGAGCGCATATTGCGGCGCACGCGAATAGGCATGATGCAGCATCGCGAGTACCTTGGACATCCACCGATCCCGCGGTTGGATGCGTACGTCCAGAATGCGACGCGACGAGCTGGCGCCATTCAACGGAAGCGTGAGGTAGTGCGCCTCTCCGCCGAGCAGAATGCGATTCCGGTTGATCCATCCGTTCTTGATGTAGGCAACGTCGTCGTAAAACACGAAGCGATCAACCGCAGCCGCGAGCTGAAAATAGCCGAGGTACGGGAACAGATACGGCTGCATGATCGCCAGACGCACGATCAGTGCTCCGCGATCACACCGACGATGCGCCGCAGGTCGTATTCCGTCAATGCTGGATAGATCGGCAAGCACAGCACCTTCATCGACGCTTCGGCAGCGACCGGCAGATTCGCACGGCTGGCGGATGGCAGGCCGCGGTACATCGGAAAGTCCGAGATCAGCGGGTGGAAATAGCGGCGCACATAGATATCGCGATTGCGGAATTGCGTGTACAGCGCGTCCCGGCTTAGCGAATATTCCGGTTCGACGAGGATCGGGAAGTAGGCATAGTTTGCAGCGATCTCGCCGGCGTCCGGGAGGCAGCGGATGCCCGGTATGTCACGCAGCAGCTCCCGGTAGCGGGCGTCGATTTCCCGACGGCGGGACAGCGCGTCGTCGATGTGCTGAAGCTGCAGCAGTCCGAACGCCGCATTCACCTCGCTCATCTTTCCATTAATGCCGGATGCGACGACCGTGACCTCGTCGACGAATCCAAAGTTCTTCAGGTGGTCGATGCGCTGTTTCGTTTTCGCATCGGGGCAAATGATGGCGCCGCCTTCGAACGTGTTGAAAACCTTGGTTGCATGGAAGCTGAGAATCGACAGGTCGCCATGTTTGAGCACACTGCCGCCGCCGGTTCGCACACCAAAGGCGTGCGCGGCATCATAGATCACGCGGAGGTTGTAGTTGTCGGCTATCTTCTGAATCGCGTCGACGTCGCACGGATGTCCGTAGCAATGCACCGGCATGATTGCCGTCGTCTGAGGCGTGATCGCCGCCTCGATTTTTGACGGGTCGAGATTGAGCGTGCGCGGATCGACATCGACGAATACCGGCTTGATGCCATTCCACAGGAGCGAATGCGCCGTCGCGACGAACGAGTAAGGCGTCGTGATCACTTCGCCGGTGATGCGCAGCGCCTGCAGCGCGGTGACAAGCGCGAGCGTGCCGTTCGCGAATAGCGACAGGTACGGGACGTCGAGATACTCGCACAGCGCGCGCTCGAACTGTTGGTGGAACGGGCCTCCGTTGGTCAGCGTCCGGCTTTCCCAGATCTTCTCGAGGTAGGGCAGAAATTCTTCGAGTGGAGGTAGATGCGGTTGCGTGACGTAAATGCGTTCGTGCGGCAATTGAGCGACGGATGCTGCGGGCAGGCTTGCGGTCATGATGGTGTCTCTCGATTGGCGTGACGTTCAGGGCTGTGCGGTGCCTGTGTCGTTGAACAACGGCGTGTCGAATGCAGTAGCAGGTTCTCCTGCACACCAGCGCGTCCACATGGTGCGCAGCGCCGACGACAGTCCGGCTGCAACGACGGCCGGCCGGAACGCGGCGGATTCCGCACAGCGTGCGCGCAGGCCGGTGCGCAACGCCTGCATCGAGGCGGTGTCACGGCCGAGCGCGAGCGCCTTTGCGACGAAATCGTCTTCGTTCGTCGCGATGTAATTATCGAGACCAACGTGCTGCAGCCAGGTCGCACTACCGCGACCGGCCAACGTCGTGCCGGGGAAGGTCACGGTCGGGACGCCCATCCACAGTGCGTTCAGCGTAGTGGTTGAACCCGTGTACGGGAATGTGTCGAGACAAAGATCGACACCATGGTGCTGCTGCATGTACACAGGGATGTTCGAACGGCGGTGAAACGACAGCCGTTCGACATCGATGCCAGCGGCGGCAAACCACTCGGTCAGCGTATGCTGATCGCCGTCATTACCGATCGCGCCGAGCGCCATGCGAGCGGTCGGATTCGCATGCAGTACATTCGCCCAGACCGAAATTACGTGCCGGCTCAACTTGTTCAGCCGGTTGAAACTGCCGTAGGTCGTGTAGCCGTTTCGCAGTGCAGGAAGCACGTTGACCGGTGGGCAGTGCGGCGGCGGCATAAATGGCGCACTCGCCGGTAGCCGCACGATCTGCTCGATGAAATGGTCCTCGAATTGGCCATGCGGTGCGACGAATCGATCCGTCAGGTAATAGTCGATCGCGGCAATCCCTGTCGTGACCGGATAGCCGATCCACGACGCTTGGACAGGGGCAGCGCGCTGAGCCAGTGCGACGAGGCGGTTGCGGCCGGTATGGCCTGACAGATCGATCAAGATGTCGATTCGGTCGTTGCGGACGCGCTCGAGGAACGCTCGGTCGCTCATGCCGGCGATATTGCGCCAGTTCTTCGTGCAAGCCTTGAAGCGTTGGGATATATGGTCTTCGTCGACGTGGTTGTGATAAAAGTGCATCGCGATGCTCGCATCCGTCGCAAGATGCTCGATCACGGGCAGCGCGTAAGAAGCGACCGCATGGTTGAACAGGTCGCCTGACACGAAGCCGATCTGCAACTGGCGCGTCGGGTTGCGCGAATTCGAGAAAACTGGAGGGCGTTTGCGTTTGTGATTCTCGTGGAGCCGACCGAATTTGCGGTGTTCGTCGAACAGCATTTGCGGAGAGACGTCACTGCCATGTACGAGGCAGAACAACATGCTGCTGTGCGTCACGCTATCGGTCGGATCGATTTCGAGTGCGCGCCGCAGCCAACCTAGCGCTTCCTGTGTCGCACCCTGTTCGAGCAGGACGAAGCCGAGTGTGCTGTTTGATGCAGCACTGTTGGGCGCCAGTTCGACCGCACGCCGGCAGGTGGCGATCGCTTCGTCCGTGCGACGCAGCGCGAAAAGCACAAGGCCGTGGATGCGCAGCCCTTCCGGATGCTCCGGATGAACTTCGAACAGACGGCGACACTGTTCGTCCGCCTCCGAGAAACGCTGCATCAGGCGCAGCGTATCAACGAGGAGAATGCGCACGAGCACTTCTTCCGGCAGCAGATCGACCGTGCGCATGCCTGCATCGATCATCTCCGTAAAGCGGCCGTCTCTGTGCAGTGACGCGGACAGTGCACGCCAGCATGCGCCGTCGTCCGGGAATTCGGCGACGAGTCGCCGAGCATAGGCGACGGCCTCCGCATGCTTGCCCTTGCTGAAAAGCGCCGCGTGCTTTTGCAAATGGTTCTGGCTGGCGCGGTTGATCGGCCGGCCGCTCTCGTTTTGCCCTGCTCGACCGGCGGTGATTTCCGCGACGATGGCCGCGTCGATGCGACTCGCTGTGTCGACCGCGGCCGCGGTTGCAAGCACCAGATCGGGTGCCGCCATCTGTGCGATCAGGCCGTCGAGCGCCGGACCATGCACGCCGCGTTGTTGCGCGATTTCGACCGCGATCCATGCGGCCGGCGTCTGGCCGCTGCGATGGAGCGCGTGAATGTAGCTGACCCAGTAGTAGCCGTTGGCCGGATTCGCGCCGATCGCGGCTTCGAAATGTGGCACCGCGTCGGCCGGACGGCCCGTATCGACCATCAGCACCGCGAGGTTGTAGTGTGCGTCCGCGTGGGCGGGCACCGCGTCGAGGATCGCCTCGTACAGCGCTTGCGCGTCGTCGAAAGCGCCGCTGCGCTGGCATTCGAGCGCGTTGTCCATGACGAGCGCAATGTCCTGCGCAAGCTGCTGTTCGGGCGTGAACGCGGCGGAGACGGGCAGTTCGGTCGAGAACATGATGAAATCTGCGGAAAGTCGGTCGATACCATTATGGGTAGCGTGCCGTCGCGCCGATGCCGCGAGGTGACGGGAAAAGCCCGGTCAGTTTGGCCGATTGAACGGTCAGCCGAGGCCGGGACGGTGCGGCTGACGGCGCCCCAAAAAAAACGCCCGCACGAGGCGGGCGCGGAGGCGAACGAGCACGCCCTCACATCAGCGCGTAGTTCTTGTTGTCGGGTTGGCCGCGCATGCGTGTCGAGCACGCCGCGTGGTGCGTCTTAACGGTTCGCGATGCTCTGGTACTGGCCGACGGCCTGCACGCGGTTCATTGCCGCCTGGTATTCGTCGGTCAGCTCCTGCTGCGCGCGTTGCGCGTCGGCGAAGATCCGGTCGTTGCTGGCCTGCATGCGGCGGATCGCGGCGATGCCGACGGGCGGCTGGTCGGTGGAGAGCAGCGCGACGAGCGATCCGCGCGCATCGACGAGGCGCACGGCCTCGGCCCAGTCGGCCATCGCGGCCGCGTGTTCGATCGCGTCGGTGAACGCGTCGATCTGCGCAATCAGTTCGGTCTGTTCCATCTGGGCTCTCCTGTCCGGCTAGCGGTCAGCTCTTGTTGTTCGCCAGCGCGCCGCCGCTGTTCGCGCCGCCGAACAGCTGGGTCAGGTATTGCGAGTTGCTGTTCATCGTCGCCATCAGCGTGTTGAGCGCGGTGAACTGCGCCTGATACTGGCTCGTGAGCTGGGCTGCGTAGTTCGACAGCGTCGTCTGCTGCTGGGCGACGTTTTTCAGATCGTTGCTGAGCGCGGTCGTGCGCGCGGCGATCAGCCCGTTCGTCTTCGTGTAGTTCGTGATGTTCGTCGTCAACTGCTCGCCGATCCCGTTGGTCGAGTTGAACAGCGATGCGACACCCGTCGGATTGTTCTGCAGCGCGCCGTTGAGCGCCGTGCTGTCGACCTTCAGCGTGCCGTCGGCCTGCAGCGTGACGCCGATCGACGCGAGGTTGACCGTCGAGCCGTTGCTGGTCACGCCGCTCGCGACAATCGACGCGAGTGCGTTCTTGATCGTGTTCAACGTCGAGTCGCCGAGCAGCGGGCCTTGCGATGACGCGCCGGACGTGAAGCTCGACAGCGAGCCCATCGTCGTGACGAGCGTGTTGTAGAGCGTCGCGAAATTGTTGATCGCGGCGGCCTGGGATTTCGTGTCGGTCGCGACCGTCAACGTTTGCGGCTGCGTGGCGCTGACGGCGGCGCTGGTCAGGTTCAGCGTGACGCCGGTGATCGCGCTCGTCACGGTGTTGCTCGCGCTGGTGCCGGCGATTCCGTTGATCGTGAACGCGGCGTCCTGCGCGGCGGTGCTTTGTTTCCACGCTGCGCCGCTATTCGCGGACGTGATCGTCGACTGGCCGCCCGTCGTGCTGGCCGTCGACGTGACGCCGAGGCTGGACAGGCCGTTGTCGCCGGCGACGTTGCTGAGCGCGACGCCGATCGTGCTCGCCGCGCCGGTCGGCGTCGAGCTGAGCACGAGGTGCGCGCCGTCGCTGCCGTTGACGACCGACGCGACGATGCCCGGGTTCCCGGTCGCGGTGTTGATCGCGGCGGCGATGCCGGACAGTGTGTTGTTGGTGCTGTTGACGTCGACGGTAAACGACTGGCTGCCGAGCGACAACGTCATCGTGCCGGTGCCGAGCGCGGTCGACGCGCCGAACGCGGCCGACGACAGCGACTGCGACGTCGCGATCTGCGTGACGCCGACCGAATAGCTGCCGGCCACTGCGCCGGCACCCGCGGTCGCGGTGAGGCCGGTGCCGCTCGCGGTCGCGGTGAAGGTGTTCTGCAGCGAGCCGTTCGACAGCGTCGTGAGGCTGGCCTGCAGTGCGCTCAGCGCGGCCGACAGCGCGCCGTACGCGGAAATCTGGGTGTTGTCGCTGCTTTGCTGCGCGTTGAGCGCGGCGGCCTGACCGGCGGTTTTCGCATTGACGAGTGCCGTCACGAGCGAGTTGACGTCCATCGACGAGTTGCCGGTCGAACCGCTGATGATCGATTGGGCAGCCTGCTGCAGCTGGCTGTTGGCCGAATTGTTGGCGGCTGTGACGGCGGAATTGATCGTCGACATCGTAGTGCTCCGTGCGGCGGATGATCCGTGGAATTCTGGGTGAAGACCTGGCGGTGGGGCAATGCCCCGCGCGCCAAGTGACTGCGGCCGGGCCGCGCGTTACGCGGGGCCCGGCCGTGGGTTGCTACGCGATTACTGCAGGAGCTTCAGGACCTGCTGCGGCAGCGAGTTTGCCTGTGCGAGCACCGAGATGCCAGCTTGTTGCAGCACCTGGTTCTTCGACATGTTCGCGGTTTCCTGCGCGAAGTTCGCGTCGGTGATCTGCGACTGTGCCGACGACAGGTCGGTCGATTCTGCCTGCTGCGCCGTGGCGATTGCCGTGAAGCGGTTTTGCGCCGCGCCGAGTGCCGCCTGCACGTTGTTCACCGTCTGCAGCGCGTTGTCGATCGACACCATCGCGACGTTCGCGCCGCTGACGGTGCTGATGTCGAGGTTAGACACGGTAGCCGGCTTGTTGACGGCGTTGATTTGCGCAACGGCGTTCGAGATCGCAGTGAGCGACGCCGACGACATGCTGGTGCTGGTTGCGCCCGCGCTGATCGCAATCTGCGTGACGGTCGCGCCGTTCGAAGCGGTGGCGGTCGACGTCGTGAAGACTGCCGATACCGCGGCAGCCGAGATGGCCGAGCCGTTCTGGTCGGTAAACGTGAAGCCGCCCTTGCCGTCCGACGTCACGTTGATGGCCGTGATCGCCGCACCCGACGACGTGTATGCGCCGGTGGAATCGAGGCTCAGGCCGGTGATCGTGCCGACCGTCTGGCCGCTCTGCACGACGCCGCCGCCGATCTTCGCCGCCGACATGCTCTGGCTCAGGTCCAGCGAAATCGTCTGGCCGACGTTCGCGCCAACCTGGAACGACACGATGCCGGCGTTGCCGTTCAGGATGTTCGTGCCGTTGTACGTCGTTTGCGACGCGATACGGTTCACTTCCTGGATCTGCTGCGAAACTTCCTGCTGCAGTGCCGCCTGGTCCGTTGAGGACATCGTGCCCGTCGACGCCTGGACGGCCAGCTGGCGGATACGCTGCAGGCTGTTCGTCAGCGACGACAGTGCGCTCGATGCCGTCTGGATCATCGACACGCCGTCGTTGGCGTTCGACACGCCCTGGTTCAGACCGTTGATCTGGGTCTGCATCCGGGTCGAGATCGCGAGGCCGGCTGCGTCGTCCGCTGCGCTGTTGATGCGCTTGCCCGACGACAGGCGCGTGATGGCCTGGGACAGGGCGTTTTGCGAGCCGTTGAGGTTCTGCTGTGCAACCAGCGAGTTGATGTTGCTGTTAATTCCGAGCATGGAAAAATCTCCTGTGTAAGCCGAAAGCCCTGGAAAGCCGTTTTGGCGTCGGCGGAAGCACTCGTTCATTGCTGGCCGCCTCAGAGCAGGATTTCGGCGCACCAAAACAAAACTTGAGGGGCACGTGGAGATTCGGCCCGATTTTTTATCCTTCTTTGTCATTTCGGACCGGCCCGGCACGGTGCCGGATTAAACGGGGGCAGAAACCGGCCCGATGCGGTTTCGGCACGCAGTCGTGACGCTGTGCACACACGACCGACAAAAGGGTGGTTTTGTCTGTGATTCCCTGCTATCATGGCGGGCTGAATTGAGATTTTCTGTCACGCCTTTGCCGGTTTCGGCATGTCTGCTGGCAGTCAAACGCGGCGCTGCACGCGGTTGTGAAGCGTACTCGCGGTGCTTTCCGCCTCTCTTTTCCGGCCTCCGAGGCCGTATTTCCGCTCGTTTCGCCTGTTGTGGGAACGCTCGGATGGCCGGTGCGTGGCGCTTGGCCGCTACGTTTTTGACCGTTTAAGCAATTTAGGAACGACATGACGACGATTCTTCTGAAAGAAAACGAGCCGTTCGAAGTGGCGATTCGCCGCTTTCGTCGCGCTATCGAAAAAAATGGCCTGATCGCTGAACTGCGTGAGCGCCAGTCTTACGAAAAGCCGACCGCAGTCCGCAAGCGCAAGAAGGCAGCAGCCGTCAAGCGCCTGCACAAGCGCCTGCGCAGCCAGATGCTGCCGAAGAAGCTCCACTAAGAGCGTCTGACGGTTCGCCGCGAAACGGCGGAGTGTGCCTCGAAAGAGGCCGCTCCGCCGTTTTGCTTTTTGCAGGCCGGGAAAATCCCGAGGCTGCGGCGGCCGACGGGCCGCGCGGCGGCGCCGGCCGGCCGCCTGCGGTATGCAGCCGCCTGCCGCCGCGTTCAGAAGTCGATCTTCGCGCTCAGGCTCACCGTGCGCGGATCGCCCGGCTTCACGTAGTCCGCGTACTGGTATTCCCAGTAACGGCGGTTCAGCACGTTGTCGATCGATGCGCGCAGCGTCACGTCGTGGCGGCCGACCCGCGTCAGGTAGCGCGCGCCGGCGTTGACGACGAGAAAGCCCGGCGCGTCGAGGCCGCCGGCCGCGCGCAGCGGCGTCGCGCCGGTGAATTTCGCGTCGACGCCGAGCGTCAGCCCCGGCACGCCCGGCACCGCATAGCCGAGGTCGCCCGCGAGTACGAAGCGCGGCGCGCCGGCGACACGGTTGCCGTTGTTGCCGATCCCGTTCGCGTACCACGCGTCGAGCAGCATCGCATCGACGCCCGCGTTCCAGTGCGCGCCGAATTTCGCGCGCGCGCCGACCTCGATCCCCTGAATGATCGATTCGCCGTCCTGCACGTAGACGTTCGCGGCGTTCGCATATTCGGCGCTGCGCTCGATGCGGAACAGCGCGGCCGTCGCACTCCAGCGCGCGTGCTCGCTCTTGATCCCCAGCTCGTACTGCTTGCTGCGCAGCGGCTTGAGCACCTGTCCCGCGTTCGCGTAGACGTCGTTCACGCGGCTGCCGGGCTCGAGCGACTCGGCGTAGCTCGCGTACGCGGTGGTCGTCGGCGCGAGCTTGAACATCACCGCGAAAGTCGGCGTCACCACGCCGTTCTGGCGGTAACCGGGGTCCTCGGCGCCGCTTGCCTGGAATGCGCGCTGCTCGTAGTTCATGTAGCGCACGCCGGCCAGCACCGACCAGCGCTCGGTCAACTGCACGGTGTCGCTTGCGAACAGCGATTTCTGCACGATCTCGCTCGTGCGGTACTGGATGAAGCCGTGCGGACTCTCGTAGCGGTACGGATTCGGCGCATAGAGGTTGCCGGCGCCCAGCGGCACGAACACGCTGTTCGCCGAATAGTCGTTCGCCTGCTTCTGCCACGACGCGCCGAGCACGATCTGATGGCTGAACGGGCCGGTGCGCACCTTGCCCTCGACCATCGCGCGCCATTGGCTGAAGCGGTGATCCTCCATGCCGACGTAGCGGCTGTCGGTGTAGTTGCCTGCGGCGTCCTGCAGGTACAGGGTGCTTTCGTTGCGTCGGCGTGTCGCCTTGCTGTAGCTGTACGCGACGTCGAGCTGCCAGTCCGGCGCGAGCTGGTATTGCAGCCCGGCCGTATAGAGCTGCAGGTTCGTGTTCAGGTACTGGTCCTTGCCGCCCAGGTTCGTCGACCCGCCGCTGATCGTGGCGGGCAGTGCGCCGCCCGGATAGCTGCCGGTGAAGATCGACGGCGTCTGGCCGGTCGTGCGGCGATCCTGGTACAGCGCACCGAACGACACGGAGAGGTCGCGCGTCAGGTTCGCCTGCAGCGCGAGCGACACGCTGTCCCGGCGGATGTTGCCGTCGTTGTACGTCTTGCCTTCCTCGTGTGTCGCATTCAGCCGCGCGCCGAACATGTCGTTCGGCCCGAAGCGCTGGCCGAGATCGACATGCTCGGTCCATACGTTGGTGCTGCGGTAGCCGATGTCGACGCTGCGCACCGGCTCGGCGCCCGGCTGCTTCGTCACGTAGTTGACGACGCCGCCTGGCGTCACGAAGCCATACAGGAAGCCGCCGAGCCCCTTCAGCAGTTCGACGCGCTCGAGCTGCTCGTACGGCATCGTGATGCCGTACGTGACGAACGGCAGCCCGTCGATCTTGTAGCCGTTCTGCCAGTCGAGCTGCATGCCGCGCACGGTCATGTAGCTGGCCCACGCGCTGTACGCGCCGCTGTTGTCGGACACCGATGCGTCGTTCGCGAACACGTCGCCGAGCTTGTACGGTTGGCGTGCCTCGAGTTCTTCCGACGTGACGATCGTCGTCGAGAACGGCGTGTCCAGCTGGCGGCGGGTGCCGAGTGCACCGGTCGAGATCGTGTCGGTCAAGTGTTGGGGTGAATCGTGTGCGGCCGTGATGTTCAGGGCAGGCAGGACCGCGGCGTCGCCGGACGAATCATCCGCATGCGCGAGCGAGGCGGCAAGGCAGGCGAGGGCGGCGGCCACGCGGCGTGGACGGACAGGAGGGCGGGTAAGGCTGACGGTCATGGCGAGCGAGCAAAAATGCGAGTAAGAATCATTCGCATTGCGTTAAAATGTCGCGCATCGTATCAAAACCCGCCCACCGCGCAACAATTCCATGCCGCGTACAAGGGCATCCGGCCTTGCCTGACCCGGCCGGGTGACCGTTGCGCGGCGCCCGACATCGAATGAACTACCTCCCGTCGAATCGGGGCCGCCGCTCGTGCCGGCCCGCCTTCCTTTCGCTGCGCACGCGATGAATGCGTTCCTGCGACCGTCTCTCGTCCGCCTGCACCGTTGGTTCGGACTCGCCATCGCGCTGTTCCTGTTCGTCGCGGGGCTCACCGGCGCATTGATTGCGTGGGACCACGAGCTCGACGCGGCGCTGAACCCGGATTTCTATATCGCGCGCAGCGGCGCGGCGCCGCTGGCGCCGCTCGAACTCGCGGCGCGCATCGAGGCGGCCGATCCGCGCGTGCAGGTGACCTATCTGCCGCTCGCGGTCGAACCGGGGCACACGCTGCAGGCGGGCGTGATGCCGCGTACCGATCCGGCGACCGGCCAGCCGTATGCACTCGGTTTCAGCCAGATCGCCGTCGATCCCGCCACCGGTGCGGTGCAGGGTCGCCGCGAATGGGGCGCGCTGTCGCTCGCGCGGCTCGACCTGATGCCGTTCATCTACCGGCTGCACTATTCGCTGTTCCTGCCCGTGTACGGCGGGATCAACTTCGGGTTCTGGGTGATGGGCGTCGTCGGCATCGTGTGGGCGATCGACAGCCTGATCGCGCTGGTGCTCGCGTTTCCGAACCTGAAAAGCTGGCGCAAGTCGTTCGCGTTCCGTGTGCGGCGCGGCGGCTATCCGCTCGTGTTCGACCTGCACCGCTCGGGGGCGTGTGGGTGTGGGGGCTGCTGCTCGTCGTCGCGGTCACGTCGATCTCGATGAACCTTGCCGTTCCGGTCGTGCGCCCGTTGGTCTCGCTCGTGTCGCCGCTCGCGGAGACGCCGTACACCAATCCCGAGCATTTCCCGCCGGCCCCGGCGGGCAGCCAGGTGCTCCCGCGCGAGCGGATCGTCGAGATCGCCCGCTCGGCCGGCCGCGATGCGGGGATCACCGCGCCGCCGGGTGCGCTGCTGTTCGCCCCGGCGATGAACGCCTATGCGGTCGGGTTCTTCACGCCGGGCAACGACCATGGCGACGTCGGGCTCGGCAATGCGTGGCTGTACTGGAATGCGGTGACGGGCAAACCCGTCGCGGCGCAGGTGCCGGGCCGCGGTTCGGCCGGCGACCTGTTCATGCAGGCGCAGTTTCCATTGCACTCGGGGCGGATCGCCGGTGTCGCCGGACGTGTCGCCGTGAGCGTGCTCGGCATCGTGATCGCGATGCTGAGCGTAACGGGCGTCTGCATCTGGGTGAAGAAGCGCAGCGCACGCGGGCGGGCTGCGCGGAGCGCGCGGCCGGTCGTGCCGGCGTCGTCGTCGCGCGCCGCGCGGTAAGGGCCGGGCGGCAAGCACCGAGTACCGAGTACCGAGTACCGAGTACCGAGTACCGAGTACCAAGCACCAAGCGGACGGTGCTATCGTCGCAGGTCGGCGGCGCGGCACCGGCGCCGAACTTGCCTCCGCGCCGTCAGCCCGCCTTGCGCCGGCGGGCCGGCTGTTTGCCGCCGAGCGCCGCGCATTGCGCGTGGCACGGGCAGCCGGCTTCGTGATCGTTGACCATGCCGGTCGCCTGCATCAGCGCATAGCAGATCGTCGAGCCGACGAACTTGCAGCCGTATGCCTTCAGCGCCTTGCTGAGCGCGTCGGACTGCTCGGTCGACGCGGGCGCGTCGCGGTACGACTGCCACGCATTCTGGACTGGCGTGTCACCGACGAACGACCACAGGAACGCGGCGAGCGACCCATGCTCCTCGCGGATGCGCTGCACCGCGCGCGCGTTGGTGACCGCCGATTCGACCTTCGCGCGATTGCGCACGATGCCCGGGTTCTCCAGCAGTTTCTCGATGCGCTTGGGCGTGAAGCGCGCGACGGCATCGACGTCGAAATCGGCGAACGCTTCGCGATAGCCCGCGCGCTTGTTCAGGATCGTCGACCACGACAGCCCGGCCTGCGCGCCTTCCAGGATCAGCATTTCGAACAGGTGGCGATCGTCGTGCGACGGCACGCCCCACTCGGTATCGTGATAGTGAGCGTCCGCTTCCGTCTTCACCCAGTTGCACCGCTGCGACATCGTCTGCCTCGTTTTCAGTATCGATTCGATCGCGCCAGCATAGCGGAAGCCCTTTTGGCGGGATAGCCGGCCGAACGGCAGATGGGCGCGCGGCGCCGATCCGGTTAAGCTTGGCGCCTGTTCGAATCAGCGGGATGAAGGCATGGCGGCATTACTTTTTGCGATCGGCATCGACGGCGGCGGCACGGGCACGCGTGCGGTGCTGGCCGACCGGCATGGGCGCGAGCTGGCGCAGGGGCGCGGCGGCCCGTCGGGGCTCGGTCTCGGCATCGAGCGGGCATGGGCATCGATCGGCGCGGCGTGCGCGGACGCATTCACGCAGGCCGGTCTCGCATTCGACTGGTCGCAGTGCGCGCTCGGCTGCGGGCTCGCCGGCGTCAACAACGCGGCGTGGCTCGCCGCGTTCCGCGCGCAGGCGCCGCTCGGCGCGCTCGCGATCGAGAGCGACGCGTATACGACCGTCGTCGGCGCGCATGGCGGCGCGCCGGGGCTCATCGTCGCGCTCGGCACCGGCAGCATCGCGGCGGCGCTCGACGCGGCCGGCGCGTGCCGGATCGCGGGCGGCTTCGGCTTTCCGTCCGGCGACGAGGCGAGCGGCGCGTGGCTCGGCGTGCGCGCGCTCGCCTACGCGCAACAGGCGCTCGACGGCCGCGTGCCGCGCGATGCGTTCGCCACGGCCCTGCTCGCGGAAACGGGCGCGCAGGATCGCGATGCGCTCGTCCAGTGGTCGTGCGACGCGAACCAGACGGTCTATGCGCGTCTCGCGCCGATCGTGTTCGCGCACCGCACCCATCCGGTCGCGCGCGGGCTGATCGCGCAGGCCGGCGACGAGATCGGCAAGATGATCGACGCGCTCGATCCGCAGCACGCGTTGCCGGTCGCGCTGTGCGGCGGGCTGGCGGACGCGCTCGCGCCGGCCGTGCCGGCACGGCACGCCGCGCGGTTGCGCGCGCCGCTCGACGATTCGGCGCATGGTGCGCTGCGGCTCGCGCTCCAGGCGTTGCGGGCGGCGGAGGCGGGCTAAGCCAAGCCGAGCGGGGTGCGTACGGTGAATGCCGCGTCGCAGCAGCATCGCGCGCGGCGCCTGGCCGGCAACCGCCCGGCAACCGCCCGGCGCGCTGGCGGGCCCGACGTTAAAATGACGCTTCCTCCGTGCCCCGAGCGCCACGCTCCCGCCCCATGTACAAAGTCATCGCCACCGATCTCGACGGTACGCTGCTGAACAGCGACCACCAGCTCGACCCGTACACGATCGACACCGTTCGCCGGCTCGACCGCGACGGCGTGCAGTTCGTGATCGCCACGGGGCGCCACTATGCGGACGTCGCCGGCATTCGCGACGTGCTCGGCATCCGGCCGTACCTGATCACGTCGAACGGCGCGCGCGTGCATGCGCCGGACGACACGAAGATCCACGCGCAGGACATCGACGCAGCGATCGTGCGCAGCCTCGTGCAGCCGGCAGTCGTCGGCGCGCACGGCCGCGTGATCGTCAACCTGTTCACCAACGACGGCTGGCTGATCGACCGCGACGCGCCGCACCTGCTCGAATTCCATCAGGATTCGGGCTTTCGGTACGACGTGATCGACATGGCCGCGCACGATGGCGCCGATATCGCGAAGGTGCTGTATATCGGCGAACCGGCCGACCTGGCGGTCGTCGCGGAGCAGATGCGCGTGCAGTTCGGCGACGCGCTGTACGTCACGTACTCGCTGCCCGACTGCCTCGAAGTGATGACCGCGAACGTGTCGAAGGGGCGCGCGCTGCGCGCGGTGCTCGCGCGGCTCGGCGTCGATGCCGGCCACTGCATCGCGTTCGGCGACAACATGAACGACATCGATCTGCTCGAAACCGCCGGTCATGCGTTCATGATGAACAACGCGAACCCCGACCTGATCGCGCGGCTGCCGCACGTCCCGCGGATCGGCAACAACTTCGACGCGGGCGTCGCCCGCCATCTGCGCACGCTGTTCTCGCTGGAAGACGACGTCGTCGCGTCCTGAGCGTCCGCCCCGGGCGCGTGCCCCGCGCGGAAATGAAAAACGGGCGCCAGGGGCGCCCGTCGAAATTGCCTGCCTCGATGTTCTTCGACAGCGTGAGGCTCGCTGCTCTGCTCGCTTGACCCCGTAGTGTTTTATTCGCTTGTGCGAGCGGATGCCGGCAGCAGGTCGACGGCGTCATCACGCCCGGCGACCAGCGGGTAGATGATCCCCGCGAGTACCGCGCCGATCAGCGGCGCGACCCAGAACAGCCACAGCTGGCCGATCGCGTCGCCGCCCACGAACAGCGCCGGGCCGGTCGAGCGCGCCGGGTTCACCGACGTGTTGGTGACCGGAATCGAGATCAGGTGAATCAGCGTCAGGCACAGCCCGATCGCGATCGGCGCGAAGCCGGCCGGCACGCCGCGCTTGTCGGTCGCGCCGAGGATCACGAACAGGAAGAAGCCCGTCATCACGACTTCGCAGATGAACGACGCGGTGAGCGAGTAGTGGCCGGGCGAGCGATCGCCGAAGCCGTTCGTCGCAAAGCCGCTGCCGACGACGTCGAAACCCGGCTTGCCGGTTGCGATCAGGTACAGCACGAAGGCGCCGAGCGTGGCGCCGACGACCTGCGCGACGATGTACGGCGCGAGATCGCGTGCCGGGAAGCGGCCGGCGACCGTCAGGCCGACGCTCACCGCCGGATTCAGGTGGCAACCCGAGATGTGGCCGATTGCGAATGCCATCGTCAGCACGGTCAGGCCGAAGGCGAGTGCGACGCCGGCAAAGCCGATGCCGAGGCCCGGAAAGGCGGCGGCCAGCACGGCGCTTCCGCACCCGCCGAGCACCAGCCAGAACGTGCCGAATACCTCTGCAGCGAGACGCTGAGAAAGATTCATGTAAGGACCTCGTCCAAGTGGGTTGAAGACCCGGCCGACGCAACGGATTTATTTGGTCGTCCGGAATTGGTCTGGATTATAGGAAATGAATCGGGTCCGGGAGGGTAAACGATTGTTAAATTTGAATGGCTGACGAATGCCTTTTATTAGAATAAGTCCGCATTCTCGATATAGACGATTCGGTTAAAGATGGCAGCATTAATTTCGAAGGGCAGGGCGGCAGTGCGGATGACGTAACGGACGTTGGTGTCCCGGCCGGATTCGCCGGGGCCGCATCATCGAAAAGGGGAGTCGAAAAATGTCTCAATACGCGAAACTCAAGGCGCAGATCGCCGATCTGCAGGCCCAGGCGGACGACGTCCGCCGCCAGGAAGTGGCAGCGGTGATCGCCGATGTCCAGCGAATGATTGCCGAATATGGCCTGACGGCCCAGGACCTGGGCTTCGCGGAACGGGCGCGGCGCGGGCGTCCGCCGAAGAAGGCGCCGTTGCCGCCGAAATACCGCGATCCGAAGTCGGGTGCCACCTGGAGTGGGCGCGGCAAGCCGCCGAATTGGATCGTCGGCAAAAACCGCGATCGTTTCCTGATCGAGTGACCGAAGGCCAAAGCAAAAGAGCCGCATCGACGATGCGGCTCTTTTGCTTTGCGGGTTTTGCGCGCCGATTTCGGCGCGGATTTACGGCCTATTTCCGCGCGGATTTTCGCGTCAGGCGCCCGCGACCCGGCGCAATGCCGGTTGCTTGGTTGCCGCGCACAGCGATTCGTAAGTCTCGACGTAACGCTGCGCCATTGCCTTCGAGCTGAAACGCGTGTCGAAACGCTCGCGGATCGCGGTGCGCGACAGGCTGTCGATCCGGTGCAGCGCGCCGACCGCGCCCTGCACGTCCTCGACGATGAAACCGGTCACGCCGTCCTCGATCACTTCAGGCACGGAGCCGCGGTTGAACGCGACGACCGGCGTGCCGCAGGCCATCGCCTCGATCATCACCAGGCCGAACGGCTCCGGCCAGTCGATCGGGAACAGCAGCGCCTTCGCGCCGGACAGGAACGCCGGCTTTTGCGCTTCGTTGATCTCGCCGATGAATTCGACGTGCGCCTGGCCGAGCAGCGGCTCGATCACTTCCTTGAAGTAGTCGGCGTCGGCCTTGTCGACCTTCGCCGCGATCTTCAGCGGCAGCCCGCTTTGCGCGGCGATGCGGATCGCGGTGTCGACACGCTTTTCGGGACAGATCCGGCCGAGGAACGCGAGGTATTCGGGCTTCACGTCCGGCTGCGGCGTGAGCAGCGTGTCGGGCAGCCCGTGGTACACGGTGCCGGCCCACGCGGCCTGTGGCAGCGGCTTGCGCTGGTTGTTCGAGATCGACACGACCGGCGAATCCGGGAACGCGTCGAACACCGGCTGCAGCTCCGGCAGGTCGAGGCGGCCGTGCAGCGTCGTCACGTACGGCGTGTCGAGGCGCGACATCAGCGGGAACGGCAGGTAGTCGAGGTGGAAGTGCAGCACGTCGAATTCGTGCGCGACCCGGGCGACCTGCTCGAGGAGCCGCATATGGGGCGCCATCGAATCGCGTACCGACGGGTCGAGCCGCAGCGCGCGCGGCCACGCCGCCTCGAGACGGGCCGACGTGACGGAGTCGCCGCTGGCGAACAGCGTCACGTCATGGCCGAGTTCGACGAGCGCCTCGGTGAGGTAGGACACGACACGCTCGGTGCCGCCGTAGAGTTTCGGCGGGACGGCTTCGTAAAGCGGCGCGATCTGGGCAATTCGCATGGATGTTCTCCTGTGTCGATCCGGGGCGCGATGACGCCGAGGCGGATCCCGTACAAGGTTGCGGAACTTGCCGACGCACGCGGTTGGCGGTACGTGGCCGGGCCCTGGGCGGGGTGCGCGGAGCGCCGGACGGCAAGCTGCGGGGCGGGCCGGCACGGCTCGCGCCGCCGCCCATTGGAGTCCATTATCGATATCGCCCTGAGGGGTTCGAGTGTTTTTTCAAACACTTAAGGCTTGTTACACGATGAAATACGCGAAAACCCGGAGAAAAAGGCGCGGAATCGTGAATCGCGACAGCCATAACTATTGTTGCGCTATCGTGAAAAAGCACTATAATTTTTACCGATCCGATTGTCGGCAGCCTTGCCGGCAAGCCTTCCACCTCTTGCGTGGCGGCCATCGGAGCCCTTCGCAACCGAATTCGCGTTGCAACCCGTTTTTCCGCTTCCTTTCAATTCGCCTTGTCGGAAAAATTCCTACACGGTTTACAGACAAATCCTGCACGGCATACGCCACTTCGCTGATACCGACATAAATCCCGTTTGGCCAAAATTCGCCCTGTAAGACTATAAACGAGCCGACTGAGCGCCCGGTGCGCGCTGATCGAGCAAACGTTTTCATAACATGAATGGCCAAAGCAAAGCTTTTTAACGGGGGAATCATGAGCGCTACCAGCGAAATGCTCAGTGAGATCAAAGAGGTCAACCTGTCGTACCTCCTCCTCGCGCAGCGACTGCTGCGGGAAGACAAGGCGATGGGCATGTTCCGCATGGGCATTTCCCAGGAACTCGCCGACGTGCTCGCCAACCTCACGCTCGCGCAGACCGTGAAGCTGGCCGCGTCGAACCAGATGCTGTGCCGCTTCCGCTTCGATGATCACGCGGTGCTGTCGTCGCTCGCCGACAAGGGCCGCAGCGATGTCGTCGCGCACGCCCACTCGGCCATCCTGATGGCCGGGCAGCAGGTCGAAGGCGTCCGCTGATCCATCCCGCCTTGCGTTTGTCCCGGCGCGCCGCGCCGGCCGGCAGCGTGTTGGCCATTCATTCGCACAACGTCAAGCGGACGGTTATCACCATGGCAAGCAAAAGCGTCGTGATCGAGGTGAAGGAAATCACCCTCGCCATCGAACTGATCGAACTGGGCGCCCGGCTGCAGCTGCTGGAGGCGGAGACGAGCCTGTCGCGGGACCGTCTGATCAAGCTGTACAAGGAACTGAAGGGCGTGTCGCCGCCGAAGGGGATGCTGCCGTTCTCGACCGACTGGTTCATGACGTGGCAGCCGAACATCCACTCGTCGCTGTTCTACAACATCTACCGGTTCATGCAGGACCACGGCCGCTGCGAGCCGATCCAGTCGATCGTGAAGGCGTACCGGCTCTATCTGGAGCACGTGAACCTGTCCGGCGACGAGGCCGCGCTGAGCCTCACGCGGGCGTGGACGCTGGTGCGCTTCTTCGATTCGGGGATGCTGCAGATGACCCCGTGCACGCGCTGCGGCGGCCACTTCGTCGCGCATGCGCATGATCCGCATCAAGGTTTCGTGTGTGGCCTCTGCCAGCCGCCGTCGCGCGCCGGCAAGACCCGCAAGGCCGCCGCCGCGCGCGCCGAACTGGCTGCCGCCGTGGCCTGAGCGCCGGGCCGGGCAAGGCCGGACGGGGCGCAAGCGGGGCCCGAGTGGCGCCCCGCGGGCCGCGCGAATCGTCCGCGCATTGCTGGTAAACACCGTCGGGCCGCCGCCGCGCGGCCGCGAAAGTTTTCCTGCCGACTGCCGTAAACCTGTTTAACGGCGGTCTCCCCGCCGGTCTTTCGTGAGGGACAGGCAGTGCTGATTATCGTGGGAACACTCGTGACGCTGTTGTCCGTCTTCGGCGGTTATGCGCTGGCAGGCGGGCATCTGGGCGCCTTGATCCAGCCCGTCGAGATCCTGATGATCGTGGGCGCCGGCGTCGGCGCGTTCATCCTCGGCAACGGCGGCAAGACCATCAAGGCCACGCTGCGCGTGCTGCCGACGCTCTTCAAGGGTTCGAAATACACGAAGGACGTCTATATGGAGCTGATGGCGCTGCTTTACGTGCTGCTCGCGAAGGCACGCAAGGAAGGCACGCTGACGCTCGAGGCCGACATCGACGATCCCGAAAAAAGCCCGATCTTCACGCAATACCCGAAGATCCTCGCCGATCGCCACATCGTCGAATTCCTGACCGACTACCTGCGCCTGATGGTGGGCGGCAACATGAACGCGTTCGAGATCGAGAGCCTGATGGACGAGGAGATCGAGACGCACCACACCGAAGGCGAAGGCCCGGCGCATGCGCTGATGCGCGTCGGCGACGCGATGCCGGCGTTCGGCATCGTCGCGGCCGTGATGGGCGTCGTGCACACGATGGCCTCGGCCGACAAGCCGCCCGCGGTGCTCGGCGCGATGATCGCGCAGGCGCTGGTCGGCACGTTCCTCGGGATCCTGCTGTCGTACGGACTGATCGGGCCGCTCGCGAGCCTCGCGGAGCAGCGCGTCGCCGAGTCGACCAAGATGTTCCAGTGCATCAAGGTGACGATCCTCGCGACGCTGAACGGCTATGCGCCGGCGATCGCGGTCGAGTTCGGCCGCAAGGTGCTGTTCTCGACCGAGCGTCCGTCGTTCTCCGAGCTCGAGGAACATGTTCGCCGCGTGAAGGCGAAGTGACGCGGAGCGACCGATGAGCAAGAGCAAGGATCGCGCGATCGTCGTCAAGCGGGTGGCCCCGGCGAAGAAGGGCCACCACGGCGGCGCATGGAAGCTCGCGTACGCGGACTTCATGACCGCGATGATGGCGTTCTTCCTGCTGATGTGGCTGCTGAGCTCGGTCACGCCGGTGCAGCTGAAGGGGATCGCCGAATACTTCAACATGCCGCTGAAGGCCGCGATCCTCGGCAGCGGCGACCGCAGCTCGCAGGAGTCCAGCATCATCAACGGCGGCGGCCGCGACCTGTCGAGCGTCGACGCCGGCACGCTGCGCCGCACCGACGGCACGACGTCGCTCGCCGAGCGCCTCGCGAAGGCGGGCGACGACAATTCCCGGTCGCAGGCGCAGGGCGCGCAGGACCGGCTCGAGCAGACGCGCCTGCATGACCTGCAGATCAAGCTGATGGCCGCGATCGAGGCCAACCCGACGCTGCGCCAGTTCAAGCAGCAGATCCGCATCGATTCGACGCTGATGGGGCTGCGCATCGAGATCGTCGATTCCCAGAAGCGGCCGATGTTCGCGATGTCGAGCGACCACGTCGAGCCGTACATGCGCGACATCCTGCGCGAGATCGGCAAGACGCTGAACGACGTGCCGAACCGGATCATCGTCCAGGGTCATACCGACGCCGTGCCGTACGCGGGCGGCGAGGGCGGCTACAGCAACTGGGAGCTGTCGGCCGACCGCGCGAACGCGTCGCGCCGCGAGCTGATCTCCGGCGGCATGGACGAGGCGAAAGTGCTGCGCGTGCTCGGCCTCGCGTCGACGCAGAACCTGAACAAGGCCGATCCGCTCGATCCGGAAAACCGCCGGATCAGCGTGATCGTGCTGAATCGCAAATCCGAAGAAGCGCTGATGCGCGACGACGCGACGACGACGACGCTGTCCGCCGACGCGGCCGGCTCGAAGCTGCTCGCGCAGCAGCTCGGTGGCCCGACGCCGGCGGTGCGGCCGGTCGTGGCGAGCGCCGTCGCCGTGGCGCCGAAACCCTGACGTTTCCGAGACAGACATGATCCGAACCATTCTCGCCATCGACGACTCCGCGACCATGCGTGCGCTGCTGCAGGCCACGCTTGCGCAGGCGGGCTACGACGTGACGGTGGCGCCGGACGGCGAAGCCGGCTTCGACATGGCGGCGACGGCGCCGTACGACCTGGTCCTGACCGACCAGAACATGCCGCGCAAGAGCGGGCTCGAGGTGATCGCCGCGCTGCGCAAGCTGACCGCGTACGCGGACACGCCGATCCTCGTGCTGACGACCGAGGGCAGCGATGCGTTCAAGGACGCCGCACGCGACGCGGGCGCGACCGGCTGGATCGAAAAGCCGATCGACCCGGGCGTGCTCGTCGAGCTGGTCGCGACGCTGTCCGAGCCGGCTGCCTCCTGACATGAACGCGACGAATTCAACCGGTGACCGGGCATGACTCTCGACATCACTCAGTTCTACCAGACCTTTTTCGACGAAGCCGACGAGCTGCTCGCGCAGATGGAGCAGCTGCTGCTGAACCTCGACGTCGATGCGCCCGATCCCGAGGATCTGGCGGCGATCTTCCGCGCCGCGCATTCGATCAAGGGCGGTGCGGCGACGTTCGGCTTTTCCGCGCTGACCGATACGACGCACATCCTCGAATCGCTGCTCGACCGCGCGCGCAACCATGAGCTGACGCTGACCAAGGAAATGATCGACGCGTTCCTGGAAACCAAGGACGTGTTGTCCGACCAGCTCGTCGACTACCGCGCGAGTGCCGAACCGGACGCGGCCGCCGCCGCGACGATCTGCGCGAAGCTCGAACGGCTGAAGGCCGAAAGCGGCGCGGGCGCGCCTGCTGCGGCCGCCGAGCCTGCGCCGGCCGCGCCGGTTGCACCGGTCGCCGCCGTGGCGCCCGCCGTCGTCGAACCCGCCGCTGCCGGCGATCGCGCACCCGACCATGTGGTCGAACAGGCCGTCGCGGCCGCGCATCCGGCGGCCGACGCCGATGCCGGCGGCCCGCACCTGAAGATCACGCTCGTGGGCGTCGACGCGAAGGATCGCGAACTGCTCACCGAGGAACTCGGTAACCTCGGCCGGATCGTCGGCCGCGAGGAAACGGGCGCGGACCTGTCGCTGTGGGTCGAATCGGACGTGCCGTCCGACGACATCGTCGCGGTGTGCTGCTTCGTGATCGACGAAAGCCAGATCCGCGTCGCGCACGGCACCGCGCCGGCCGCGCAGGCGGCGCCGGCCGCCGCGCAGGGCGCCGCCGCCGAGGCTGCCGAACCGGCCGCCGCCGCGCAGCCGGCACGCGTCGAGGTGTTCGCGCCGCCGCCGGCCGCGCCGCAACCGGCTGCTCCGGCACCGGCGCCGGCCGAGCCGGGCGCCGCCGCCCAGCAGCCGCAGCCGCAACAACACGCTCAATCCCAGCCAGCCGAACACGCGACGCCGGCTGCCGCGCATCACGACGACAAGCGCGCGCGCCCGGCCGCTGCCGCCGCGGCGGGCGCCGAAGGCAGTTCGATCCGCGTCGGCGTCGAGAAGGTCGACCAGCTGATCAACCTCGTCGGCGAACTGGTGATCACGCAGGCGATGCTGGCCGAGACGGCGACCGCATTCGATCCGGCGCTGCACGACCGCCTGTTCAACGGGATGGCACAGCTCGAGCGCAACGCGCGCGACCTGCAGGAAGCGGTGATGTCGATCCGCATGATGCCGATGGACTACGTGTTCAGCCGCTTCCCGCGGCTCGTGCGCGACCTCGCCGGCAAGCTCGGCAAGCAGGTCGAACTGGTCACGTTCGGCCAGGCGACCGAGCTCGACAAGAGCCTGATCGAACGGATCATCGATCCGCTCACGCACCTGGTGCGCAACAGTCTCGACCACGGCATCGAGACCGTCGACAAGCGCGTCGCCGCCGGCAAGGACGCGGTCGGCCAGCTCGTGCTGTCGGCCGCGCATCACGGCGGCAACATCGTGATCGAGGTGAGCGACGACGGCGCGGGCCTGAACCGCGAGCGAATCCTCGCGAAGGCCGCGAAGCAGGGCATGCAGATCTCCGAGAACATCAGCGACGACGAAGTCTGGCAACTGATCTTCGCGCCGGGCTTCTCGACCGCCGAGACGGTGACCGACGTGTCGGGCCGCGGCGTCGGGATGGACGTCGTGAAGCGCAACATCCAGTCGATGGGCGGTCATGTCGAAATCTCGTCGCAGGCCGGCCGCGGCACGACCACGCGGATCGTGCTGCCGCTCACGCTCGCGATCCTCGACGGGATGTCGGTCAAGGTGGGCAGCGAGATCTTCATCCTGCCGCTGAACTTCGTGATGGAGTCGCTGCAGCCGTCGAACGACGACATCTACACGGTCGGCAACGGCGAGCGCGTGGTGCGCGTGCGCGGCGAATACCTGCCGCTGGTCGCGCTGCACGAGGTGTTCTCGGTCGAGGACGCGCGCACCGACCCGACGCAGGGGATCGTCACGATCATGGAAACCGAGGGGCGCCGCTTCGCGATGCTGATCGACGAGCTGGTCGGCCAGCAGCAGGTGGTCGTGAAGAACCTCGAAACCAACTACCGCAAGGTGCATGGCATCTCGGCGGCGACCATCCTCGGCGACGGCAGCGTCGCGCTGATCGTCGACGTCGCGGCGCTGAACCGCGAAACCCGTGCGACGCACGGCGCCCGAGCCGGCGCCGAGCTCGCCGTCTTCTGACTCTCGCCATTCAACCGATTGGGGGCAAACGTGTCTGCTGAAGTCCAAATGATCAATCCGGCCGCGGCGAATGCCGCGACGAGCCGCCGCGACGCGGCGCACGGCGATGCGACGGGCCAGGAATTCCTCGTGTTCACGCTCGGCGACGAGGAATACGGGATCGACATCCTGAAAGTGCAGGAAATCCGCGGCTACGACAGCGTCACGCGCATCGCGAACGCGCCCGAGTTCATCAAGGGCGTGATCAACCTGCGCGGGATCATCGTGCCGATCGTCGACATGCGGATCAAGTTCCACCTCGGCCGCGTCGAGTACGACCACCAGACCGTCGTGATCATCCTGAACGTGTCGAACCGCGTGGTCGGGATGGTGGTCGACGGCGTGTCGGACGTGCTGACGCTGCAGACCGACCAGATCATGCCGGCGCCGGAATTCGGCGCGACGCTGACGACCGAGTACCTGACGGGCCTCGGGACGGTCGACGGCCGGATGCTGATTCTGATGGACATCGAGAAGCTGATGTCGAGCCGTGAAATGGCGCTGATCGAGACACTCGGCGGGTAAGCGCGCCGCGCGCGCAGCAATTTCGGGAGAATCTGCAATGTTGCATAACTGGTCGATCCGCACGACGCTCACGGCGGTCGGACTCATCCTCGTGTGCCTGGCCGCCGCGGTCGGCGGGCTCGGCCTCTACGCGCTGAATCACGCGAGCCGTTCGCTCGACGAGATCGCGCACGTCGACCTGCCGGCGATCCACACGCTGGACGACACGGCCGCGTACCTGTTGCGCTCGCGCGTCGCGCTCGATCGCTTTCGTACGCTGACCGAAGCCGGCAATGCGGCCGACGCGGCGAAGGTGCTCGACCGCGCGCAGGAGCTGTATGCGAAGTCGAACCAGAACTGGCAGACGTTCCAGTCGACGCCGAAGCTCGGCGTCGAGCAGGCGCTCGTCGACGAGCTCACCGCGCGTTACACGACGATCATGAAGGAAGGCGTCGAACCGGAATTCGCCGCGGCGCGCGCGGGCGACATGGCCGCGTACCACGCGATCGCCGACGCGAAGATCAGCCCGATGTTCGTCGCGTTCGACCAGACGGCGGCGGCCGTGATCGCCGCGCTGCAAAAGCGCGCGGAAGAACGCCAGGCCGCGACGCAGTCGCAGATCTCGATGATGATCGCGCTGATCGCGGCCGGCATCGCGCTCGCGTTCGTCGTCGTGATCGCGATCCGCTTCGTCCTGCGCGGGCTGATCGTCCAGCCGATCGAGGACGCGATCGCGCACTTCGAGCGCATCGCCGGCGGCGATCTCACGCAACCGGTGAGCGTGTTCAGCACGAACGAGATCGGCCGCCTGTTCGGCGGCATCAAGCGGATGCAGGACGCCGTCACGACGATGGTGCAGGCCGTGCATCGCGGCACCGAATCGATCGACGTCGGCGCGCGCGAGATCGCGACCGGCAACATCGACCTGTCGCAGCGCACCGAGGAGCAGGCTGCCTCGCTGCAGGAAACCGCGTCGAGCATGGAGCAACTGACGGGCACCGTGCGGCAGAACGCGGAAAACGCGCGGCAGGCGAGCCAGCTCGCGGTGAACGCGTCGGACATCGCGACGCAGGGCGGCGACGTGGTCGGCCAGGTCGTGTCGACGATGCAGGACATCGCGGCGAGCTCGGGCAAGGTCGTCGACATCATCGGCACGATCGAGGGCATCGCGTTCCAGACCAACATCCTCGCGCTGAACGCGGCCGTCGAAGCGGCGCGGGCCGGCGAGCAGGGCCGCGGCTTCGCGGTGGTCGCGGGCGAGGTGCGCTCGCTCGCGCAGCGCAGCGCGAGCGCCGCGAAGGAAATCAAGCAACTGATCGGCGATTCGGCCGAGAAGGTCGACAGCGGGTCGGCGCTCGTCGCGCGCGCCGGCGCGACGATGGACGAGATCGTGCAGGCGGTGCGCCGCGTGACCGACATCATGGGCGAGATCAGCGCGGCCTCCGACGAGCAGTCGACCGGCATCGAGCAGGTCAACCGTGCGGTCGGCCAGATGGATGCGGTCACGCAGCAGAACGCGGCGCTCGTCGAGCAGGCCGCCGCCGCGGCCGCGTCGCTCGAGGAGCAGACGCGCCAGATGAAGGCGATCGTGTCGGGCTGGCGCGTCGCGGGCGGCATCGCGCTCGCGCCGGCACGCGGCGTCGTGCGGCCGGTGGCCCACGAACCGGCGGCGCTGCCGTCGGAAGCGCGCCACGACGCGCCGCTCGCCGCGCTGCCGGCGCCGGCCGCGGCTCAACCGGCCGCACGGCGCGGCGCGCCGGCATCGCGTGCCGCTGCCCCCGCAGCCGCAGCCGCAGCCGCAGGCGCCGCGGCAGCGGCCGCCGAACCGAAGCGTGCGGCCGATGCGGCCGCGCGCACGCAGAAGGACGCACCGGCTGCCCGTGGCGGTACCGCCGCGGGCGGCTACGGCCCGCGTCTCGCGAAGACGGCTGCCGCGGCGGACAAGCCGGCCGCGAAGCCCGCGCTCGTGCGCCCGGCGCTGAACGGCGAGAAGCCGGCGCTGGCAGCCGCCGGCGCGTCGGACGACGACTGGGAGACCTTCTAAGCCATGTCGCACGCGCGCGCGCCGTTTCGACCCGATGCACCGGATGCCTCGCCTCGCGCGGGCGAGCCGGGGCGCGACTTCGCGTTCACCGGCGCGGATTTCGCACGCATCCGCGCGCTGATCCATCAACGCGCGGGCATCTCGCTGTCCGAGCACAAGCGCGACATGGCCTACAGCCGTCTCGCGCGACGGCTGCGGGCGCGCGGCCTCGACACGTTCCGCGACTACCTAGACCTGCTCGAGCAGGAAGACGATCCGCTCGAGTGGGAAGCGTTCACCAACGCGCTGACGACCAACCTGACCGCGTTTTTCCGCGAGTCGCACCATTTCCCGATCCTGTCGGAATTCGTGAAATCGCGGCCGGCGCCGGTGTCGGTCTGGTGCTCGGCGGCGTCGACCGGCGAGGAGCCTTACTCGATTGCGATCACGCTGATCGAGGCGCTCGGCGACACGGCCGCGCGCAACGCATCGATCCTCGCGACCGATCTCGACACGCAGGTGCTCGCGAAGGCCGAAGCCGGCATCTATACGTACGACCAGGTCAAGCACCTGTCGCCGGAGCGGCTCAAGCGCTTCTTCCTGAAGGGCACGGGCGCGCAGGCCGGCCGCGTGAAGGTGCGCCCCGAGCTGCGCGCGATGATCCGTTTCGAGCAGTTGAACCTGACCGATGCCGACTACGGGATCGCGAAGCCGTTCGACGCGATCTTCTGCCGCAACGTGATGATCTATTTCGACAAGCCGACGCAGGGGCAGGTGCTGTCGCGCTTCGAGCCGCTCGTGAAGCCGGGCGGCCTGCTGTTCGCCGGCCATTCGGAGAACTTCACGTACGTGACGCAGGCGTTCCGGCTGCGCGGGCAGACGGTGTATGAACTGACGCGCGACGCCGCGCAGGGCGCGCGGCCGCGCGGCGCACCGACGAGCGCGCCGGCCTATGGAGAGCGCGGATGAGCGCCCTGCCGATCGCGACCAATCGCTACTTCGACAACCACTTCGAGCGCCCCGGCGTGAAGCTGTTGCCGAACGAGTTCTACACGACCGCCGAGGACATGGTGCTGATGACCGTGCTCGGCTCGTGCGTCGCCGCGTGCCTGCACGACCCGTATGCGGGCATCGGCGGGATGAATCACTTCATGCTGCCGGACGACGGTGCCGATCCGGGCGCGGCCGCGTCGGAATCGATGCGCTACGGCGCGTATGCGATGGAAGTGCTGATCAACGAGCTGATCAAGGCCGGCGGGCGCCGCGAGCGCTTCGAGGCGAAGGTGTTCGGCGGCGCGGCCGTGCTGGCCGGGATGACGACGATCAACATCGGCGATCGCAACGCGGATTTCGTGCGCCGCTATCTCGCGCTGGAGCGCATCCGCATCACCGCGGAAGACCTGCAGGGCGTGCATCCGCGCAAGGTCGCGTTCATGCCGCACAGCGGGCGCGCGATGGTGAAGAAGCTGCGGCTGCAGGTGCCGGGCGTGACCGAGCGCGAAGCCGCGCTCGCGCGCGAGGCCGATCGCCTCCGCGCCGCACGGACCCGCGCGCAGGTCGAGCTGTTCGCCGCGAAGCGGCCTGCCGCGCCGCAACCGGCGCGCCCGCGCATCGAGCTGTTCGGCGGGCGCGGCACGGCGCCGGGCAACGGGAGCCCCTCGGCCGGGAGCCCGTACGCCGCGAACCTATCCAGAAAGCAGGAGGCCTGACCGCAGTGCAGAAGATCAAAGTGTTGTGCGTCGACGATTCGGCGCTGATCCGCAGCCTGATGACCGAGATCATCAACAGCCAGCCCGACATGACGGTGGTCGCGACCGCGCCCGATCCGCTCGTCGCGCGCGAGCTCATCAAGCAGCACAATCCCGACGTGCTCACGCTCGACGTCGAAATGCCGCGCATGGACGGGCTCGACTTCCTCGAGAAGCTGATGCGCCTGCGGCCGATGCCGGTCGTGATGGTGTCGTCGCTGACCGAGCGCGGCTCGGAAATCACGCTGCGCGCGCTCGAACTCGGCGCGGTGGATTTCGTCACGAAGCCGCGCGTCGGGATTCGCGACGGGATGCTCGACTACGCGGAAAAGCTCGCCGACAAGATCCGCGCGGCGTCGCGCGCGCGTGTGCGCCAGGCGCCGCAGCCGCAGGCCGCCGCGCGCTCAGCGGACAGCGCCGCGGCCGCGCCGATGATCAACAACCCGCTCGTCAGTACCGAGAAGCTGATCATCATCGGCGCGTCGACGGGCGGCACCGAGGCGATCCGCGAAGTGCTGACGCCGCTGCCGCCGGATGCGCCGGCCGTGCTGATCGCGCAGCACATGCCGCCCGGCTTCACGAAATCGTTCGCGCAGCGGCTGAACGGCCTGTGCCGGATCGCGGTGAAGGAAGCCGAGCACGGCGAACGCGTGCTGCCGGGCCATGCGTACATCGCGCCGGGCCATGCGCACCTGTTGCTCGCGAGAAGCGGCGCGAACTATATTGCGCAACTGTCGGACGAGCCGCCGGTGAACCGGCACCGCCCGTCGGTCGACGTGCTGTTCCGCTCGGCGGCGACGCACGCGGGCAAGAACGCGATCGGCGTGATCCTCACCGGGATGGGCCGCGACGGCGCGGCCGGCCTGCTGGAAATGAAACGCGCGGGCGCTCACACGTTCGCGCAGGACGAAGCGAGCTGTATCGTGTTCGGGATGCCGCGCGAGGCGATCGCGCTCGGCGGCGCGGACGAGGTCGCGCCGCTCGCCGACATGAGCCGCCGCGTGATGGCGCGCCTGGCGACGATGGGCGACCGCGTGCAGCGCGTGTGAATGGAATGTCACGGGGCGCGTGCCACGATACGCGCCTCGACGGAAACGAATCTGGAAAGGAACGACGATGGACAAGAGCATGAAAATCCTGGTGGTGGACGATTTCCCGACGATGCGCCGGATCGTCCGCAACCTGCTCAAGGAACTGGGCTACACGAACGTCGATGAGGCGGAAGACGGCGCGGCGGGCCTCGCGCGGCTGCGCGGCGGCGGCTTCGACTTCGTGATCTCGGACTGGAACATGCCGAACCTCGACGGCCTCGCGATGCTGAAGGAAATCCGCGCGGACGCGACGCTCACGCACCTGCCGGTGCTGATGGTCACGGCCGAGTCGAAGAAGGAGAACATCATCGCGGCCGCCCAGGCCGGCGCGAGCGGCTACGTCGTGAAACCGTTCACGGCCGCGACGCTCGACGAGAAGCTGAACAAGATCATCGACAAGATGGCCAAGGCCGGGAGCTGAACGTGAACGAGCCGATCCATGCGGCGCTCGCCGGCGCGGCGATCAACGCCGACGGCCATGCCGAAGGCGCCGATTACGCGAGCGACCGGATCCTTGCGCGCATCGGCCACGTCACGCGCACGCTGCGCGATTCGATGCGCGAGCTCGGGCTCGACAAGCATGTCGAGCGCGCGGCGGAAGCCGTGCCCGATGCGCGCGACCGGCTGCGCTACGTCGCGACGATGACCGAACAGGCCGCCGAGCGCGTGCTGAATGCGATCGAGATCGCGAAGCCGGTGCAGGAGCGCATCCAGAACGAAGCCGAGGCGCTCGACGCGCGCTGGGCGCAGTGGTATGCCGCGCCGATCGAGCACGCGGAAGTGCGCGAGCTGATGGACGATACGCGCACGTTCCTGCGCACGCTGCCCGAGTCGACGTCGGCGACCCGCGCGCAACTGCTCGAGATCATGCTCGCGCAGGATTTCCAGGACCTGACCGGGCAGGTGATCAAGAAGATCATGGACATGGTCTACCTGATCGAGCAGCAGCTCCTCACCGTGCTCGTCGAGAACATCGCGCCGGAGCGGCGCGAGCAGTTCGCCGCCACCGCGGCCGCGCTGGCGGCCGAGCAGATGAGCGCGACCGGCAGCCCCGAATCGCTGCTGAACGGCCCGCAGATCGCGCCGGAAGGCAAATCCGACGTCGTTCAGGACCAGGGGCAGGTCGACGACCTGCTCGCGAGCCTCGGCTTCTGATCCTGCCGCGGCGCATCCGCGCGCCCGGTTGCCGGGCGCCGCGTCCCGCGGGGCCGCCGATGCGCGCATTCCCCTTTCCCGCCTCGTTCTCCCGCCCGCCGCGCTTGCGCGGCGCGGTGTCATCCTGCGTCGAATTGACACTTCGCCACACTCCGCAGGCATACTACGCGTCAGCAGCAACGTAGCGTCTCATTCGTAAGATTCATAAGTTGGCAGGCGGCGCGTGCCGACGGCGGCGCCGTCGGCAACGAAGCCAGTCCCTTGGGGGGAACGTGAAGCTGAAACGCTTGGGCTGGACCGTCGCGCACGCGACGGCTGCAATGGGTGTGCTGTGGGCCGTCCACGCACATGCGGAACTGGGCGGCGCGCCGATGTCGCCGCCGGCGGACGATCAGGCCGCCACCGTGCGCGCGCTGCAGCGCGCCATGCGCTCGGCGGACGGCGCGCAGGCCAGCACGGCCGCCTATACCGTCCGCGAGATCACGCTCGGATCGGGCACCGTCATCCACGAATACACGTCGGCCGCCGGCAGCGTGTTCGGCCTCGCGTGGCGCGGGCCGACGATGCCGGATCTCGCGTCGCTGCTCGGCAGCTATTTCCCGCAGTACACCGCCGGCGTCCAGGCGGCGCACCGGGCGCGCGGCTGGCGCGCGCCGGTGGCGGTCGAGACGAGCGGCCTCGTGATCCGGACGGGCGGCCACATGGGCGCCTTCTCCGGCCAGGCGTGGCTGCCGTCGGCGCTGCCCGCCGGCGTGGCCGGCACCGATATCCAGTGACAGCGGGAGAGCGATCTTGAGCATTCCTCGTACATTCAAGCGCTGGCTCGGCGTGCTGGGCCTCCTGGCCGCGACGGCCGTGCTCGTGACGGCATGCGGCGGCGGCGATGGCGGCGGCGGTTCGGGCAACGGCGGCAATGCCGGCAATACGGGCGGCAACGGCTCGGGCGGGTCCGACGGCAACAGCGGCAACACGGCCGTCGTCACGGTCGGCGCCGGCGCCGCGAACGTGATCAACATCCCGACCATCAGCCTGAAGATCTGCGTGCCGGGCACGTCGAACTGCCAGATCGTCAACAACGTGCTCGTCGATACCGCGTCCTACGGGCTGCGGCTCGTAGGCAGCGCGGTGGCGGGCGTGCACGACAGCCTGCCGCAGGTGACGAGCGGCGGCGCGCCGGTCGCCGAATGCGGCAAGTTCGTGTCGAGCTACACGTGGGGCTCGGTGCGCACCGTCGACCTGTCGATCGGCACCGAGCAGGCGAGCTCGCTGCCCGTGCAGATCATCGGCGACCTCGGCACGGCCAACGTACCGAGTTCATGCACGAACGGCGGCGCGTCGGCCAACTCGACCGGCGCGCTCGGCGCGAACGGGATCCTCGGCATCGGGCCGGCGCCGTACGACTGCGGCACGACCTGCGCCACGTCGACGTCGACGAGCAACAACTACTACGCGTGCCCGAACGGCGACAACGCGCGCTGCACGGTCGCGCTCGTGCCGCTGGCGCAGCAGGTGGCGAACCCGGTGCATCGGTTCGCGAACAACGACGGGGTGAGCGTGCAGATGCCGGCCATCTCCGACAACGGGCAGGCAAGCGCGACCGGCACGCTGACGTTCGGCCTGCCGAACCTGAGCGGCAAGACGGTGATGACGTCGACCACGACCGGCGACGTCAGCGCGACGTTCCAGGGGCGCAGCGTGACCGCGTTCTTCGATACCGGCTCCAACGCGTATTTCTTCAACGATTCGGCGCAGACGGTCTGTTCGAGGAATACGGAGTTCTACTGCCCATCGGCGACGACCACCTATTCGGCCACGCTGAGCGGCCAGAACGGCGCGTCGGGTACCGTGTCGATGCCGGTCGCCAACGCCGATGCGCTGTTCTCGAACTCGTCCACGTTCGCGTTCAACGACATCGCGGGCCCGTTCGGCTCGTCCAGCTGGCTCGACATCGGCATGCCGCACTTCTACGGCAAGACGATCTACTTCGGGATGGACAAGACCGCGAGCGGCGGCCCGCAGCCGTTCGTCGCGTTCTGACGCGGCACGCGGCCGGGAACGAGGGGCGAGCGATCGCCCCCTTTTTTTCGCTCTCGGCGGGCGCGAGGCTACGGACCGGCGCGCTGTCACGCGCCGGCATAGCGTCTACGATGTAAGACCGGCACCGGCACCGGTGCCGGCACGACATCGAGGAGACAGCGCCATGAACCCGCGTATCCAGCGCATCACGCCGTTCCTGTGGTTCGACCGCGACGCCGAGGCGGCGGCCGGTTTCTACGTATCGGTGTTCGACAACGCGCGCATCGTGCACGTCGCGCGCTACGGCAAGGCCGGCGCGCACGCGTCCGGCAACGCCGAGGGCGCGGTGATGACGGTGGCGTTCGAGCTCGACGGGCAGGCGTTCGTCGCGCTGAACGGCGGTCCCGTGTTCCAGATGACGCCGGCCGTGTCGTTCGTCGTCAACTGCCGCGACCAGGCCGAGATCGACCATTACTGGGCGCGCCTGTCCGAAGGCGGCGACGAGCGCGCGCAGCAATGCGGCTGGCTGCGCGACCGCTTCGGCGTGTCGTGGCAGGTCGTGCCCGTGCAGATGGCCGAGCTGATGACCGGCGACCCGGCCCGCGCCGAGCGCGTGATGGCGCAGGTGATGACGATGAAGAAGCTCGATCTCGGCGCGCTGCAGCGGGCGGCGGCCGGCTAGGGCCAGCGCAAGCCCGTTGTCGGCGTGAACAGGCCCGAGGCCGCTTCGGTCGGTCGGGCCGCCCAAGGCCGTCAGCCGGCCGTTTCGTCCCGACGCACGACATCGTTGCGTCGGGGCCGATTTCCCGCCTTTCCCGGCCGTTGGTGCACCGTTCCCCCGCATCGCGCCGACGCCGTTCCGCTGGCGGCCGCCGCTTCGCCGACGCGCCGGCCGGCCCGTTTTCCCGCCGCGCCGCGCGGCGTTCCGCCCCCGCTCCGGCCGCGTTCGCGGCGGCTCGCCCGATTCTCCGAAATACCCCCTTTCCCGGCTTTGCTCGACCGATCGGCATTTGACGCCTCCATGAATAATCGGTGTCACTGGAAAGCGGCATTCCGCCGTACCCGACTGGAGGCCCCGTGGCAGACGAGAGCGATCTCGACAAGACCGAAGCCGCCACTCCCAGGCGCCGCGAGAAGGCGCGCGAGGAGGGGCAGGTCGCGCGTTCGCGCGAACTGGCTTCGTTCGCACTGCTCGCGGCGGGGTTCTACGGCGCATGGCTGCTCGCGGGCCCGTCGGGTGGGCATCTGCAGGCGATGCTGCGCGGCGCGTTCACGTTCGATCGCGCGACCGCGTTCGACACCCGCCGGATGCTGTCGGCGGCCGGCAGCGCGAGCCTCGAAGGCTTCGCCGCGTTGCTGCCGCTTCTTGCGCTGACCGGCGTCGCCGCGCTGCTCGCGCCGATGGCGCTCGGCGGCTGGCTGATTTCGCAAAAGACGTTCGAGCTGAAGTTCGACCGCCTGAACCCGATCTCGGGCCTCGGCCGGATCTTCTCGATCCAGGGGCCGATCCAGCTCGGGATGTCGATCGCGAAGACGCTGGTCGTCGGCGGGATCGGCGGCATCGCGATCTGGCGCAGCAAGGACGAACTGCTCGGCCTCGCGACCCAGCCGCTCGGCGTCGCGCTGCCCGATGCGCTGCATCTGGTCGCCGTGTGCTGCGGCACGACGGTCGCCGGGATGCTGGTCGTCGCCGGGCTCGACGTGCCTTACCAACTCTGGCAGTACAACAAGAAGCTGCGCATGACGAAGGAAGAAGTGAAGCGCGAGCATCGCGAGAACGAAGGCGATCCGCACGTGAAGGGGCGGATTCGCCAGCAGCAGCGCGCGATCGCCCGCCGCCGGATGATGGCGGCCGTGCCGAAGGCCGACGTGGTCGTCACGAACCCGACGCACTTCGCGGTCGCGCTGCAATACACGGATGGCGAGATGCGTGCGCCGAAGGTCGTCGCGAAGGGCGTGAACCTCGTCGCCGCGCGCATCCGCGAGCTCGCGGCCGAGCACAACGTGCCGCTGCTCGAAGCGCCGCCGCTCGCGCGTGCGCTATATCACAACGTCGAACTCGAGCGCGAGATCCCCGGTTCGCTGTACTCGGCGGTCGCGGAAGTGCTCGCGTGGGTCTACCAGCTCAAGCGCTTCCGTTCGGAAGGCGGCGCGTTCCCGGCGATGCCGGTCGATCTCGACGTGCCGGCCGAACTCGACAAGGGCACGTCGGTCGCCGCCGACGACGAGCGTGAAGAAGCCGAAGACACCCTCGGCAAGCAAGGGAACGCAGCATGAGCACCCCGACCACCGGCCTGTTCGCGAAGCGCCCGAACGTGCTGGCAGGCACGAACCTGCGCGCGCTCGCGGGCCCGATCCTCATCTGCATGATCCTGGGGATGATGATCCTGCCGCTGCCGCCGATGCTGCTGGATCTGCTGTTCACGTTCAACATCGCGCTGTCCGTGATGGTGCTGCTCGTCAGCATGTACACGATGAAGCCGCTCGATTTCGCGGCGTTCCCGAGCGTGCTGCTGTTCTCGACGCTCCTGCGCCTGTCGCTGAACGTCGCGTCGACCCGCGTCGTGCTGCTCGAAGGCCACACCGGGCCCGACGCGGCCGGGCAGGTGATCGAGGCGTTCGGCCACTTCCTCGTGGGCGGCAACTTCGCGGTCGGCATCGTCGTGTTCGTGATCCTGATGATCATCAACTTCATGGTGATCACGAAGGGGGCGGGGCGGATCGCCGAAGTGTCCGCGCGCTTCACGCTCGACGCGATGCCCGGCAAGCAGATGGCGATCGACGCCGATCTGAACGCCGGCCTCATCAACGAGGAACAGGCCCGCAAGCGCCGCCTCGCCGTGTCGCAGGAAGCCGAGTTCTACGGGTCGATGGACGGCGCGTCGAAGTTCGTGCGCGGCGACGCGATCGCCGGCCTGATCATCATGGCGATCAACGTGATCGGCGGGCTGATCGTCGGGATGGTGCAGCACGACATGAGCTTCGCCGCGGCCGGCACCAACTACACGCTGCTGACGATCGGCGACGGCCTCGTCGCGCAGATCCCGTCGCTCGTGATCTCGACCGCGGCCGGCGTGATCGTGTCGCGCGTCGCGACCGACGAGGACATCGGTACGCAGATCACCGGCCAGCTGTTCACGAACCCGCGCGTGCTGAACATCACCGGCGCGATCATCGTGCTGATGGGGCTGATCCCGGGGATGCCGCACTTCGCGTTCCTCGCGCTCGGCGGCGGCGCGATCTGGCTGGCGCGCACCCAGACCAAGCGTGCGGCGGCGCGCAAGGCGGCCGGCGACGTGACCGACATCGCACCGCCCGCGGTGCTGCCGGCCGACAGCCACGAAGCGACCTGGGACGACGTGCAGCTGATCGACCCGCTCGGCCTCGAAGTCGGCTACCGGCTGATCCCGCTGGTCGACAAGAACAGCGACGGCGAGCTGCTCAAGCGCATCAAGAGCATCCGCAAGAAATTCGCGCAGGAAATCGGCTTCCTGCCGCCGGTGATCCATATCCGCGACAACCTCGAACTGCGGCCGAACGCGTACCGGATCGCGCTGAAGGGCGTCGAGATCGGCGCGGGCGAAGTGTTCCCGGGCCAGTGGCTCGCGATCAACCCGGGCCAGGTGACGGCCGCGCTGCCGGGCGCCGTCACGCAGGACCCCGCGTTCGGGCTGCCGGCCGTGTGGATCGACGTCGCGCTGCGCGAGCAGGCGCAGGTGTACGGCTACACGGTGGTCGACGCGAGCACGGTGGTCGCGACGCACCTGAACCATCTCGTCGTCCAGCACGCGGCCGAGCTGCTCGGCCGCCAGGAAGTGCAGGCGCTCGTCGAGCGCACCGGCAAGGACGCGCCGTCGCTCGTCGAGGACCTCGTGCCGAAGACGATCTCGCTCACCACGCTGCAGAAAGTGCTGCAGAACCTGCTCGAGGAAGGCGTGCCGATCCGCGACATGCGCACGATCCTCGAGGCCGTGTCCGAGCATGCGGGCCGCGGCGACGCGTTCGAGATCACGGCCGCGGTGCGGCTCTCGCTCGGCCGCGCGATCACGCAGCAGTGGTATCCGGGCAACGGCGAAATGCAGGTGATGGGCCTCGACGCGAACCTGGAGCGCGTGCTGTCGCAGGCACTCGCCACCGGCGCGAACCCGGGCCTCGAGCCCGGCCTCGCGCACAACCTTCTGACCGGCACGCAGCAAGCGATGCTGCGTCAACAGAATCTCGGGCTGCCGCCGGTGCTGCTGGTGCAGCACGCGCTGCGCGCGATGCTCGCGCGCTTCCTGCGCCGCAGCCTGCCGCAATTGAAAGTGCTGTCGTATGCCGAAGTGCCGGACACACGCACGATCAAAGTCGTTAACGTCATCGGGGGTTCCGCTTGAACATTCGCAAATTCACCGGCGCAACGAGCCGCGACGCACTTCGTCTCGTGCGCGAGGCGCTCGGCGCCGACGCGGTCGTGCTGTCGAACCGCACGCTCGATGACGGCAGTGTCGAAATCGTTGCACTCGCCGATTCGGATCTCGCCGCGGTGGCGCCGCCGGCCGCGCGTCCGCGCCTCGCCCCGTCGCGCGTGCCGGAATCCGTGCCGGCCGCCGCCGTGCCGGGCATCGTGTCGCGCCCCGGCATCGCACCGCGCCCGGCCGTCAATCCGTATGCGGCGGGCGAAGGCGGGCTGCCGGACGTGTTCTCGTCCGTGTTCGGCGCGAGCGCCGACGCGCAAGAGGCGGATGCGCATCGTTCGTCGATCGAGGCCGATGCGCCCGCGGCGGCAGCGCCGTCGATCGCAGCACCGGCCGCCGGATCGCCGGCCGCCACTTCCGAACCCGCACCGTGGCTGGTCGAGCACGCGAAGCGCCTCACGCAGCAGCGCGACGCGCTGATCGCCCGAGCGCAGGCGCCTGCCGAGCCGCAGGCGAGTGCGCCGCAGCCCGCAGCCAGCGCGACGCCGCCCGACTGGGCACGCGACATCGTGCGCGACGCAGAACGCCGGATGCCGCCCGCCGGCGCGCCGGCCGCCGCGCGGCGCGCCCCCGACACGGGCGCCGCGTACGCCGCCAAGACGGCCGAACGCACGCGCCTGTCGTCCGACGCGGCCGCCGCGGTGGCCGACGCGGTGAAGTCGCGCATCGAGCGGATCGTCAACGACACCGTGATGCAGGAGCTGGGCGAGCTGCGCGGGATGATGCAAGAGCAGTTCGACAGCCTGATGTGGCACGACCGCCAGCGTCGCAGCGCCGTTCACGGCGCGCTGACGAAGCATCTGTTCGCGGCCGGCTTCTCCGCGCAACTGGTGCGGATGCTGGTCGACAACCTGCCGTCCGGCGACGACGCGCAGACCTTCGAGCAGGCCGCCGAATGGGCGCAGTCGGTGCTCGCGTCGAACCTGCCGGTGCTCGACAGCGAGGACGCGCTGATGGAGCGCGGCGGCGTGTTCGCGCTGATGGGGCCGACGGGCGTCGGCAAGACGACCACCACCGCGAAGCTGGCCGCGCGCTGCGTGATGCGCTTCGGCGCGAGCAAGGTCGCGCTGCTGACCACCGACAGCTACCGGATCGGCGGCCACGAGCAACTGCGCATCTTCGGCAAGATCCTCGGCGTGCCGGTGCATGCGGTGAAGGATGCGGGCGATCTCGCGCTCGCGCTGTCCGAGCTGCGCAACAAGCACATCGTGCTGATCGACACGATCGGCATGAGCCAGCGCGACCGCGCGGTGTCCGACCAGATCGCGATGCTGCACGGCGCGAACGCGCCGGTGCAGCGCCTGCTGCTGCTCAACGCGACGAGCCACGGCGACACGCTGAACGAAGTCGTGCAGGCATACCGCAGCGCGGGCGAGCATCCTGACCTGGCCGGCTGCATCCTCACGAAGCTCGACGAGGCGACCCACCTCGGCGGCGTGCTCGACACGGTGATCCGCTACAAGCTGCCGGTCCACTACGTGTCGACCGGCCAGAAGGTGCCGGAGAACCTGTACGTCGCGTCGACCAAATTCCTGCTGAAGAGCGCGTTCTGTGTGCCGCGCGACGGCTCGCCCTTCGTGCCGCAAGACGAGGACATGCCGACGCTGCTTTCCGCACTGACCGCACGTTCCACCGCCGAGCTGCACGAGGTGCGATTTGGATAAACGGATCATCGATCAGGCCGAAGGGCTGCGGCGCCTGCTCGCCGGGCGCGCGTCGCGCATCGTCGCGGTGACGGGTGGGCCGGCGGGCGTCGGCTGCACGTCCACCGTGGTGAATCTCGCGGCGGCGCTCGCGTCGCTCGGCAAGGACGTGCTCGTCGTCGACGAGCGCGCCGACGTGCATTCGGCCAGCGCGACGCTCGCCGGCGCGTGGCTGCGCGACGGCGAACGCACGCGGGTGGCGGCCGGCTTCGGCCTGTGCGGCGCCGCGCGGCTCGCGCGCGCCGGCTACAGCGACGCGCAACTGAGCGACTTCATCGACGGCCCGGCCGACATCGTCCTCGTCGACGCGCAGCTCGGCGCCGACGGGTCGTTCTCGGCGCTCGCGCGCGAAGCGCACGACGTGCTGGTCGTCACGCGGGTCGCCGCGCAGGCGATCACCGAGGCGTACGCGTGCATGAAGCGGCTGCATTTCGCGCACGCGTTCGCGCAGTTCCGCGTGCTGACCAATCAGGTCGGCAGCCACGCGGACGCGAAGACGGCCTTCGACAACCTCGCGGGCGTCGCGAGCCGCTACCTGACCGTATCGATCGCCGATGCGGGCTGCGTGAGCGCCGATCCGCTCGTCGAGCACGCCCGCGAACTGATGCATGCGGTGGTCGACGCGTTCCCGTCGTCGCCCGCCGCGCGCGATTACCGGCAGATTGCCGCCGACCTGTTGTACTGGCCGATGCGCCCGCGTTCGGGTGCGGGCCGCGCAGTCCACGCCGGCGGCAAGCCGTCGTATGAGGCGGGCGCGGCACACGCCGCGTGAGCGCCACCCGAAGGAGAGAGCCACGATGTACAACGCTCAAGGAAAGATGTCCCAGGCCGACGTGCTCGCGCAATACGCGCCGCTCGTGCGCCGCCTCGGGCTGCAGCTCGTCGCGAAGATGCCGGCGAGCGTCGATCTCGACGACCTGATCCAGGCCGGCATGATCGGCCTGATGGACGCGGCCGGCCGCTACAAGGAAGACCAGGGCGCGCAGTTCGAGACCTACGCGACGCAGCGCATCCGCGGCGCGATGCTCGACGAGCTGCGCAGCAACGACTGGCTGCCGCGCAGCCTGCGCAAGACGTCGCGCGAGGTCGAGCACGCGGTGCACCAGGTCGAGCAGCACCTCGGCCGCTCGGCGAGCGAGACCGAGATCGCGCAGCACCTGAACATGCCGCTCGACGAATACCAGGGGATGCTGCAGGACCTGCACGGCAGCCAGCTCATCTATTACGAGGATTTCGACCGCGCGGCCGATGACGAGCCGTTCCTCGACCGCTATCGCGTCGATCACGCCGATCCGTTGTCGGCGCTGCTCGACGACCACCTGCGCGAGGCGCTCGTCGAGGCGATCGAGCGGCTGCCGGAGCGCGAGAAGCTGCTGATGTCGCTGTACTACGAACGGGGTCTGAATCTGCGCGAGATCGGCGCGGTGCTCGAAGTGAGCGAATCGCGCGTGTGCCAGCTGCACAGTCAGGCCGTCGCACGCCTGCGCGCGCGGCTGCGCGAGCAGGCGTGGGTCGGCGCGGAGTCCTGACCCGAAGAAGTCCCGACCCTTTGCCGACGGCCGCGCGCGCCGGCGCCGCGCGCGTCGCGCGCCTACGCGTCGTCCTTGCGCATTTCGCGCGCCGATTTGCTACAATCCCCTCCGTTTTCCGAGGAGCGTTGCGACGGACCATCCGTGTCCGCCAGGCTCGGAGAGCTTCACCAAGCAGCCGTGCGGCGATTTTTTCGCGCCGGCCCCGCTTCCTGAACGGCGCTCACGTCACCAATCTAGAAACTTTTTAGAAAGGAGGGCGTGATGAACGCCATTATCGATTCCAAGGCTTCCCACGATTACGTCGTCGCCGACATGGCGCTGGCCGGCTGGGGCCGCAAGGAACTCAACATCGCCGAGACCGAAATGCCGGGCCTCGTGCAGATCCGCGACGAATACAAGGCACAGCAGCCGCTGAAGGGCGCGCGCATCGCCGGTTCGCTGCACATGACGATCCAGACGGGCGTGCTGATCGAGACGCTGAAGGCGCTCGGCGCGGACGTTCGCTGGGCATCGTGCAACATCTTCTCGACCCAGGATCACGCGGCCGCCGCGATCGTCGAAGCCGGCACGCCGGTGTTCGCGTTCAAGGGCGAATCGCTCGACGAGTACTGGGAGTTCTCGCACCGCATCTTCGAATGGCCGAACGGCGAATTCGCGAACATGATCCTGGACGACGGCGGCGACGCAACGCTGCTGCTGATCCTCGGCTCGAAGGCCGAGAAGGACCGTTCGGTGATCGCGAAGCCGACCAACGAGGAAGAAGTCGCGCTGTACAAGTCGATCGCGGCGCACCTCGACGTCGACGCGAACTGGTACTCGAAGCGCCTCGCGCACATCAAGGGCGTGACCGAAGAGACCACGACCGGCGTGCACCGCCTGTACCAGATGGAAAAGGACGGCCGCCTGCCGTTCCCGGCGTTCAACGTGAACGATTCGGTCACGAAGTCGAAGTTCGACAACCTGTACGGCTGCCGTGAATCGCTCGTCGACGGCATCAAGCGCGCGACCGACGTGATGATCGCGGGCAAGGTCGCGGTCGTCGCGGGCTACGGCGACGTGGGCAAGGGCTGCGCGCAGTCGCTGCGCGGCCTGGGCGCGACCGTGTGGGTCACCGAAATCGATCCGATCTGCGCGCTGCAGGCGGCGATGGAAGGCTACCGCGTCGTGACGATGGAATACGCGGCCGACAAGGCCGACATCTTCGTGACGGCGACCGGCAACTACCACGTGATCAACCACGATCACATGAAGGCGATGCGCCACAACGCGATCGTCTGCAACATCGGTCACTTCGACTCGGAAATCGACGTTGCGTCGACGCGCCAGTACCAGTGGGAAAACATCAAGCCGCAGGTCGACCACATCATCTTCCCGGACGGCAAGCGCGTGATCCTGCTGGCCGAAGGCCGCCTCGTGAACCTCGGCTGCGCGACCGGCCACCCGTCGTTCGTGATGTCGAACTCGTTCGCGAACCAGACGCTCGCGCAGATCGAACTGTTCACGCGCGGCGAGCAGTACGAGAACAAGGTGTACGTGCTGCCGAAGCATCTCGATGAAAAGGTCGCGCGCCTGCACCTGGCGCGCATCGGCGCGAACCTGTCGGTGCTGTCGGACGAGCAGGCTTCGTACATCGGCGTGCAGAAGGACGGCCCGTTCAAGCCGAACCACTACCGCTACTGATGTACTGATGCGCTGCCGCCGCGCCGCGCGCCCGTTGCGGGCGCACGGCGCGGCGGCGCTCACCGATCGTACCGATCGACAACCGAACCGGAGCCCTCCATGAGCGTCATCCTCACCTGGGTCATCAACGCGCTGGCGCTGCTGATCATCACGTACCTCGTGCCGTCGATCCACATCAAGAGCTTCGGCACCGCGCTGATCATCGCGGTCGTGCTCGGGCTGATCAACACGGTGATCCGGCCGGTGCTGATCCTGCTGACGCTGCCCGTCACGATCGTCACGCTCGGGGTGTTCATCCTCGTCGTGAACGCGCTGTGCTTCTGGTTCGCGTCGTCGCTGCTGAAGGGCTTCGAGGTGTCGGGGTTCTGGTCCGCGTTCTTCGGTTCGATCCTGTACAGCATCGTGTCGTGGCTGCTGTCCGCCCTGATCTTCGGCCAGCGCGACATCGGCTGAGGGCCGGCGGGCGCAGGCCCAACCCCATCGAATCATGAAACCGATCGAACTCTCGTTTGAATTCTTCCCGCCGAAGACGGCGGACGGCGTCGAAAAGCTGCGCGCCACGCGCGCGCAGCTGCTGCCGCTGAAGCCGAAATTCGTCTCCGTGACGTTCGGCGCCGGCGGCTCGACGCAGCAGGGCACGCTCGATACCGTGCTCGACATGCAGAAGGACGGCCTCGAGGCCGCGCCGCACCTGTCATGCATCGGCTCGTCGCGCGACAGCCTGCGCGCGATCCTCGACCAGTACCGCTCGCACGGCATCCGGCACATCGTCGCGCTGCGCGGCGACCTGCCGTCTGGGATGGGCGAGGTCGGCGAGCTGCGCTACGCGTCCGAGCTCGTCAGCTTCATCCGCGCCGAGCATGGCGACTGGTTCCACATCGAGGTTGCCGGCTATCCGGAGTACCACCCGCAATCGCGCTCGCCGAAGGCCGATCTCGAGAATTTCGCGCGCAAGGTGAAAGCCGGCGCGAATTCCGCGATCACGCAGTACTTCTTCAACGCGGACGCGTATTTCCGCTTCGTCGACGATGCGCGCAAGCTGGGGGTGGACGTGCCGATCGTGCCGGGCATCATGCCGATCACGAACTTCTCGCAGCTGATGCGCTTCTCCGAGATGTGCGGCGCCGAAGTGCCGCGCTGGGTCGCGCGCCGGCTCGAGAGCTTCGGCGACGATCGCGAGTCGATCCGCGCGTTCGGCGCGGACGTCGTCACGAGCCTGTGCCAGCGCCTGATCGACGCGGGCGTGCCGGGGCTGCATTTCTACACGCTGAACGCGGCGACCGCCACGCGGACGATCTGCGAACGGCTCGCGATGTAAGCGTCGTCACGCAATTGCATGCGTGAAAGCCCCGCCGGTTTGCGCCGGCGGGGCTTTTTTATCGTGAAGCGCCGCGCATGCCGCGTGGCGAAAGCCGCTGAATCAGCGCTGCGCCTGCATCAGCGGCGGGCGGCGGTCGAACCACGGCCGCGCCTGTTCGAGCTGCCGCGCGAGTCGAAGCAGCAACGCTTCGTCCGCGTGGCGCGCGGCGAACTGCACGCCGATCGGCAGCCCGCGCGCGTTCCAGTACAGCGGCACCGACATCGCCGGCTGGCCGGTCAGGTTGAACAGCTCGGTGCAGCCGGCCCACGCGAACGCCTTCTCCGACGACTTCGCGAGCATCTCCTTCAGCAGCGGCTTCACCGGCAACGCGGCGACCAGCTTCATCTGCGCGGATTCGAACGGCGTCGGCTGCAGTTCGCCGATCTTCACCGGCGGCCCCGCGAGCGAGGCGCACAGGATCGCGTCGTAACGCGACACGAGACCGGCGACCTGCACGGTGAGCTGGCGTTGCCATTCGAGCACGTCGGGCAGGCGCGTGCGCGCGAGCCGCCGGCCGACCACGGCCATCGCCCAGGTCGCGGCCTCGAATTCGCCGCGCCGCGGCGTGCGGCCGGTCAGTTCGCGCGCGCCGAGCACCATGTCCTCGGCGATCGTCGCCCACAGCGTGAGGAAGGTTTCGGCCGCGCGCGCATAGTCGATCTGCAGCGTCGCCGGTTCGACGTGATGGCCGAGCGATTCGAGCAGCGCGGCCGCGTCGTCGAGCGCCGCGCGCGTGTCGTCGGCGAGCGCCGGCGCGAGCATCGGATCGACGACGAGGCCGATCCGTAGCGGGCCGGGCGGCGTATCGAGCGCGCCGAGAAAGGTGCCGGGCGCGCCGGGCGGCAGTGTCTGGCCGGTCGTCACGTCGAGCAGCAGCGCACTGTCGCGCACGCTGCGCGACACCGCGTGCTGGACGACGAGTTCGCCGTTCGACGGCAGGTCGACCAGCACCGGGTTGCGGCTCGGCTTCAGGCCGAACAGCCCGCAGCACGATGCCGGAATGCGGATCGAGCCGCCGCCGTCGGACGCATGCGCGAGCGGCACGATGCCGGCCGCGACGGCCGCCGCCGCGCCGCCGCTCGAACCGCCGGGCGTGTGATCGAGATTCCACGGGTTGCGGCACGCGCCGAACAGTGCCGGTTCGGTGTACGGCATCTGGCCGATCTCGGACGTGTTGGTCTTGCCGAATACGTTCAGGCCCGCCGCGCGGCTGCGCGCGATCACCGGCGAATCGTCGGCCGGCACGAAGTAGCGGTAGTGCCGGCTGCCCATCGACAGCGGCAGCCCGGCGACCGCCGCGCCGAGATCCTTGACGAGATACGGCACGCCCGCGAACGGCGCATCGGCGCCCGGTTCGGGCACGCCCGCCGCACGTTCCCGCGCGGCTTCGTAATCCTGCAGCACGATCGCGTTGATCGCGCCGTTGACCGCTTCGGCCTGGCCGATCGCGGCGTCGAGCAGTTCGCGCGGGCTGGCCTGGCGGTCGCGCACGAGCGCGGCGAGGCCGATTGCGTCATGCGCGAGATAGTCCGAGTGCATCGCGGTCACCCCCGTTGTGACTCGTGGCGATGGTGCGAGCATAACGCGAGCCCGGCGTGGCGGGCCCGCGGCCGGGCCTTTTTAGAGATGCTCGGCGAGGAAGGTCAGCGTGCGGCCATGCGCGAGCGCTGCGGCGCGCTGGTTGTACGACGCGCGGTCCGTGCAGTTGAAGCCGTGCTCGGCGCCCGGGTACACGTGGAACGACGCATCGCCGTGGCCGGCGAACGCGGCCTTCACCTGGTCGACGGCGGTGAGCGGAATGCCGTGGTCGTTTTCCGCGTAGTGGAACAGGATCGGCTGCGTGACCTGGCCGGCGAGGTCGAGCGCGTTCTGGATGCCGCCGCCGTAATAGGACACCGCCGCGTCGAGCTTGCCGGTCGCGGCCGCGCGGTACGCGAGCTGGCCGCCGAAGCAGTAGCCGATCGCGGCGAGCTTGCCGGCTACTTCGGGGCGGGCGCGCAACGCGTCGGCCGCCGCGCCGATGTCCGCGACCGCGAGACCCACGTCGGTCTTTTTCATCAGCTCGATGCCCTTGTCGCGATCCGCGCCTTCGTAGGTCAGCTCGACGCGCGGCTGCGTGCGCCAGAACACGTCGGGCGCGAGCGCGACGAAGCCGTCGGCCGCGTACTGGTCGGCGACCGCACGGATGTGCGCGTTCACGCCGAAGATCTCCTGGATGATGATGACGGCAGGGCCCTTGCCGCGCTTGGGCAGTGCGAGATAGCCGCCGAAGCTGTCGTTACCGGTCGGGATGTCGATCCATTGGGCAGTCACGTTCTGAACTCCTGGCGTGCGGGGTGCGCGAGGCGCCCCGGGGTGAAAAGAAGGCGGCCTAGTGTGCCACCAATCGTTCGGTGCTGCAGTGCACGCGGGCGCTTCTCGCGCAGCGATCGTTTCGATCTCGATTATTCATTTTTCGGCGCCGCGCCGCTTCGATAGAGTCGATGTGTCGGCCTTTACAAAGCGCTTTCGCGCATCGTCATCGAAGGATTCGCCATGTCCGCCCGCTCGTTTTCCACGCCCTTTTCCGAACGCTTCGGCCTGCGTCTGCCGCTCGTGCAGGCGCCGATGGTCGGCGCGACCACGACCGCGATGGCCGCCGCCGCATCGAATGCCGGTGCGCTCGGCAGCTTCGGCGCCGGCGCGCTCGCGCCTGAGCGTATCGAAGCCGAAGTCGCCGCGATCCGCGCGGCGACCGATCGCCCGTTCGCGATCAACCTGTTCGTGTTGCCCGAGGACGCCGCGCCGGACGCGGCGACCGTCGCGCGCGCACTCGCGGCGATCGACCCGCTGAACGCCGCGCTCGGCCTGCCGCCGGGCACGGCGCCCGCGCGCTACGCGCCCGATTTCCGCGCGCAGCTCGATGCGCTCGTCGCGCTGCGCGTGCCGGTCGCGAGCTTCACGTTCGGCGTGCTCGACGCGGTCGACGTCGCCCGCCTGAAAGCCGCCGGCACGTATGTGATCGGCACCGCGACGCACGTCGCCGAAGGGCTCGCGTGGCAGGCGGCCGGCGCCGATGCGATCTCCGCGCAGGGCGCCGAGGCCGGCGGCCATCGCGGCACCTTCATCGGTTCCGCCGAGGACGCGCTGATCGGCACGTTCGCGCTCGTCCCGCAGCTCGTCGACGCGACCGGCCTGCCCGTGCTGGCCGCGGGCGGCATCATGGACGGCCGCGGCATCGCGGCCGCACTGGCGCTCGGCGCGCAGGGCGCACAGCTCGGCACCGCGTTCCTCACGTGCGCGGAAAGTGCGATCGCCGCGGACTGGAAGGCACGCCTGCTCGCGAGCGCCGATACGTCGACGCAGGTCACGCGCGCGATCACCGGCCGTCATGCACGCGGGCTGCGCAATACGCTGATGGCGCGGCTCGGCGAGCACGTGGCCGACGTCCCGCCGTATCCGGTGCAGAACGCGCTGACCCAGCCGTTGCGCCAGGCCGCCGCGCGCGCGAACGACGGCGACTACCTGTCGCTGTGGGCCGGGCAGGGCGCGCCGCTCGCGCGGCGGCGCGGCGATGCGTTGACGACGTCGCAACTGGTCGCCGCGCTCGACGCGGAGTGGCGCGCATCGGCTGCCTGAACGCTGCTTCAACCGCTGGAACGATGGATATCGGACGACGAAACGCGCGTGCTGTCACGCGCGTTTCATTCAATGATCGCGGGCACAAAATACCGAATCGAAATGCCCGCACGAATCGATTGAAACGACCTTTCCGCAGTGTGCTGGAACTAGCGGAAACCCTTATCCGTCGGGGCTTGCAGCGCCATTCGAGTCATCCCTCCAAAGCGCGCATATCGGTAGTGTTACCACTATCCTAAAAAAGTCCCACAAATTAATTTGATCACCTACACTTGCGCGCAAGTACGAGCGGGCGGCCGCTAAAAGCGGCTGTTTTCACGTGCTTGAGGCCAAGTGCATGAACGATGCAACCGGCGAATCGTCCAGTGATTGAAACACGGGGATGGCAGCGGGGCACCGGGCGATGGCGTTTTTTGGGACCGAACTGGAGACTTACATGAATATCAAGATGCAAAAGCTGTTGCCGATCACCGCGGCAGCGATGCTGTGCGCTGCAGCTGCAAGCAACGCGTCCGCCGATCAAGTCGTCAAGATCGGCCACGTCGCGCCGTTGACGGGCGGCATTGCACACCTGGGCAAGGACAACGAAAACGGTGCACGTCTCGCAGTCGAGGAGATCAACGCGAAGGGCCTCACGATCGGCGGCCAGAAGATCACGCTGCAGCTCGACCCGCAGGATGACGCCGCCGACCCGCGGCAGGCGACGCAGGTTGCGCAGAAGCTCGTCGACGACAAGGTCGTCGCGGTGGTCGGCCACCTGAACTCGGGTACGTCGATCCCGGCCTCGAAGATCTACAGCGATGCGGGCATCGTGCAGATCTCGCCGTCGGCCACCAACCCGGCGTACACGCAGCAAGGCTTCAAGACCACGTACCGCGTGGTGGCGACCGATGCGCAGCAGGGCCCGGCACTGGCGAACTACGCGCACTCGAAGGGCATCAAGAGCGTGGCGGTGGTCGACGATTCGACCGCGTACGGCCAGGGTCTCGCGAACGAGTTCGAGAAGAAGGCGAAGGCGCTCGGCCTGAAGGTGATGTCGCATGACGCGACGAACGACAAGGCGGTCGACTTCCGCGCGATTCTGACCAAGATCAAGGGCGAAAACCCGGACGCGATCATGTACGGCGGCATGGACGCCACCGGCGGCCCGTTCGCGAAACAGGCGAAGCAGCTCGGCCTGCGCGCGAAGATCTTCGCGGGCGACGGCGTGTGCACGGAAAAGCTGGCCGACCTGGCCGGCGACGCGACCGACAACATCGTGTGCTCGGAAGCCGGCGCTTCGCTCGAGAAGATGCCGGGCGGCAACGCGTTCAAGGCGAAGTACGAGAAGCGCTTCGGCCAGCCGATCCAGATCTATGCACCGTTCACGTATGACGCCGTGTACATCATCGCCGACGCGATGAAGCGCGCGAACTCGACGGACCCGGACAAGATCCTCGCGGCGATGCCGGCGACGAAGTACACGGGCGTGATCGGCACGACGACCTTCGACTCGAAGGGCGACCTGCAGCACGGCGTGATCTCGCTGTACAACTACAAGAGCGGCAAGAAGTCGCTGCTCGACGAAGTGAAGATGTAACGCGACGCGCGATCGACAAGCGGTCGACAGGAGGGTGAAAGCGCGCATGCGGCAACGCATGCGCGCTTTCTTTTGTGCGCCGGCGCGCGCCGCCGCGCCGTCAGATCTTCAGGTGCGCGAGCACCTTCGGCGCGACGAGTGCGACGAGCGCCGCGCACAGCGCGACGACCGACAGGCCGACCGTCAGGTTCGACGCCTGCGCGACTGCGCCGATCGCGACCGGACCGAACAGCAGTCCGAAATACGCGAGCCCGGCCACGTGCGCGAGCCCTTCGGCCGCGTGGATGCCTTTCACGCGCGCGGCAGCCGCGAACAGCACGGGCATCATGTTGGCCAGCCCGAGGCCCATCAGCGTGAAACCGGTCAGCACCGCGGCCGAATACGGCAGCAGCAGCGCGCCGATCATCCCCGCGCAGGCGAGCGACGCGCTCGCGAACACGAGCTGCGGCGCGCCGAAGCGGGCGCGCACGGCGTCGCCCGCGAAGCGCGCGATGGCCATCCCGCCCGAGAATGCCGCATACGCGGCACTCGCGAGCGCGGGGCTCGCCGCGACCACGTCACGCATGTAGACCGTCGCCCAGTCGTACATCGCGCCTTCGGCGATCAGCGCGATCAGCGCGATGCCGCCGAGCATCCACAACGCGGGCGAGCGCCAGCGGTTGCCGCCGCCGTGCGCCTGTTCGTGATGCGGCACGTGCGGCAGCACGGCCGGGCTCGCGGCCACGAGCACCGCGGCCCCCACCGCTGCCGCGAGCGCGAGATGCGCGGCCGGCGCCATGCCGGCCGACAGCAGCGCGCCGCCGGCCGCAGCGCCGGCCATCCCGCCGATGCTGAACATCCCGTGCAGCGACGACATGATCGGTTTGCCGAGCGCGATTTCGACCGCGCTGGCCTCGGCATTCATCGCGACGTCGAGCGTCGCCATCGAGAAGCCGAACAGCGCGAGCACCGCGAGCAGCATCCAGTAGTCGGGCACGACGAGGATCAGCGCCGCGCACGCGGACATCACGAGCCCGCCGGCGAGGCACGCGGTGCGCGAGCCGACGCGCGCGATCCAGCGCGCGATGCTCAGCATCGCGACGATCGACCCGCCGGCGACCGCGAACAGCGCGATCGACAGCAGCCCGGGGCTCAGCGCGAACTTGTCGCGCACGGTCGGCACGTGCACGCCCCACGACGCGTACATCATGCCGGCGACGAAGAACAGCGCCATCGACGCGGTGCGCGCACGCTGACGGGCCGGCAGCGGCAGGACGCGATGCGCGTCGGGCGGCGTGGCGAACGGGGACGACGATTCGGGGGAGGAGGATTGGGACACGGGAAGGCTCGTCAGGAAAATGCACGGGCGCACGCGGCGCCCGTCGGATGGGTCCGATTCTATCGAACCGCTTACGTTCCTGCCGCGCGCTGGCCGTTCGGCCGATGCGCGGCGCGGGGCGCCAGCGGGTAACATCAACGCGCATGCGGCATGCCCGACGCGCCGCCTTTCGACCGCAGGAGTCCGCTTGAACATCGATCCCGCCTTCGCCCTGCATCTGCTGCATCGCTGCGCGCTCGGCACGCTCGCCACCCATACGCGCGAGCCGCAGGGCTTTCCGTATCCGACCGTCGTGCCGTTTGCACCCGATGCAAGCCATCGGCCGGTGATCCTGGTGAGCGGCCTGGCCGAGCACACACGCAATCTCGTCGCCGATCCGCGCGCGGGTTTCCTCGTCGTCGACGCGAGCGACGGCGATGTCCTGAACGCCGAGCGCGCGACGCTGCTGGGCCGGTTCGTGCCGCTCGGCGACGATCCGCACGTCACCGCGCGCTACCTGCGCTACGAGCCGGACGCCGCGCGCTATCTCGCGCTCGGCGATTTCGCGTTCTGGGCGCTCGAGATCGAGCGGCTGCGCTATATCGGCGGGTTCGGGCGAATGGGCTGGGTCGACGGCACGCAGCTCGATACGCTGCCGCCGCTCGCGTTCGACGACGAACAGGCGCTGTGGCACGCCTACGAGGCGGGCGACGCACACCGCGCCGGGCTCGACCTGCTCGGCGTCGATTGCCATGGCGCCGACTGGCGATGCGACGGCCGCCGGGTGCGCACGCCGTTCGAGTCGCCGTCGGCCGATACCGGTGCATTGCGCGAGCGGCTGATCGCCTGCGCGAAGGATGTGACGTGACGTCGCGGGTCAGCGATTTGTCCGTTTAGCAAACCGCGTCATGTGGTTTTCGCAAAACTGTCGTCCGATGAAAGCTTTGATTTTTTCGAATGCAGGGTAATTGCGTATGTTGATAGACCTAATAGCCAATCGCTAATGTCCTAATCTCTATGTAGGAGCGTGAAAATTTGAGAAAAGGCCGCGGCCGGTCAAAATGACATGTGCGAATTACAATGGGTCTCGGGATTTTCGTGAATCTCGCTTCTATCAAATCTTTTTTGTGCTAATCTCTGCCTTCGAAAATCCGAGGCACATATATTTCATGGAATGGTGAGCTGGCTGCAGACCGGCGCCATTGGTCAGATAGAAAGGGAAACTATGTCTTCTTACAAGGACCTGCTGGCCCAGCGGGAGAAGCTGGAGAAGCAAATCGAAGAAGCGAAGTCGCGTGAATACGCTGAAGTACTGAATGACGTGAAGCAGAAAATTGCCGACTACGGCTTTTCGCTCGCCGAACTCGGTCTCAGCCGCGCGAAGGCCGGCAAGGTCGGTCGTCCGCGCGCAGGCGTGGCGGCAAAGTACCGCGATCCGGAAACGGGCGCGACGTGGTCGGGTCGTGGCAAGCCGCCGCGCTGGATCGCCGGCAAGAACCGCGAACAGTTCGCGATTTAAACGTTCGTTTAGGTTGCCCGCTCTTCAAAAGAGCCGCGTGTCCGTCGAGGAGCGCGGCTTTTTTGTTTTTCGGTCACCGGCAGGCTCGTCGGCATCGTCATGAAAATGTAAGCATGCCGTGTGAATGAAAATGCGACACGTTCGTATAAGCGGTTGATTTAAATGAGAAATTTGTGGGTATTGGCAGGGCGTGCGCAGCGGCTTTGATAGAATTACGTACCGCACACCGATATCTCATATTTCATGTCCACGTTTTCCGGCGACGCGCAGAGCGCAGATAAGCACGCAGTTGCGCGCAAGAGCACGCTCGTCAGTATTGTCCTGAATGTCGTGCTTGCGACGTTTCAGATTGCCGTCGGCGTGATTGCGCATTCGCAGGCATTGATTGCCGACGGCGTGCATTCGATTTCCGATTTGATCTCGGATTTTGTCGTGCTGGTTGCGAATCGGCATAGCGGCGCATCGCCGGATGCCGACCACAATTACGGCCATAGCCGCTACGAGACGGTCGCGTCGCTGTTTCTCGGCGCGATCCTGATTGCGGTCGGTATCGGCATGCTCTGGCGTGCCGGCGACCGCCTCGTTAATCTCGAAAATATTCCGGCCGTGCATTTTTCCGCGCTGATCGTTGCGCTGACGGTGCTCGTGTCGAAGGAAGCGCTGTTTCGCTACATGCTGCGCGAAGCACGGCGCGTGCGCTCGGCGATGCTGGTCGCCAACGCGTGGCATGCGCGTTCGGATGCCGCGTCGTCGCTCGTCGTTGCGATCGGCATCGTCGGCAGCCTGGCCGGCGTGCGATTGCTCGACCCGATCGCGGCGGCCATCGTCGGCTTCATGGTCGCGCGCATGGGCTGGACGTTCGGCTATGACGCGTTGCAGGACCTCTCCGACCGTGCGCTCGATACGGCCGACACGGCCGAGATCCGCGCGCTGCTCGCCGCGACGCCCGGCGTGCGCGACGTGCACGACCTGCGCACGCGCAAGATGGGCGATGCCGCGCTCGTCGATGCGCACATCCTCGTCGATCCGAAGATCTCCGTCTCCGAAGGGCATTACATCGCCGAGACCGCGCGGGCGCGTGTGTTGTCCGACCCGCGCGTGCTCGATGCGTTGATCCACGTCGACCCGGAGAACGATGCGGCGCGCCGTCCGGCGCTCGCGTTGCCGCCGCGCGGCGAGCTCGCGGCGCGGCTCGAGGCCGCGCTCGCGCAGCGCGGGCTGCGCGCGGCGGCGATCAACCTGCATTACCTGAGTACGGGGCTCGAGGTCGACGTGACGCTCGACAGCGATCCGCGCGACACCGATGCGGCGCTGACCGGCCGGCTCGACATCGATACGCTGAAGCGCGAGTTCGGCGCGCGCCGGATCAGCTTCACGCGCACGTTGTCCGCGCGGACTTGACCGGCAGCGCCAGCCGGCAACCGCCGCCGGCAACCGCGAACGCGGCCCGCCGCAGGGGCCGGCCCGCGCGTTACAGCGGCAGTTGCGTGTCGAACTTGATTTCGCGCAGCACGACGCTCGTGCGCACTTGCGACACGGCCGGGATCTTGAAGATGCGTTCGTGCAGGAACACGTCGTAGGCCTTGATGTCCGGCGCGACGATCTTGAGGATGTAATCGGCTTCGCCGGTGGTGCTGTAGCACTCGGTGACTTCCGGACAGGTGGCGATCTCGCGCTCGAACTGCTCGACGCCGCCTTCGTTGTGGCGCGTCAGATGCACGTGCGCGAGCGCGCAGACGTGCAGGCCGAGCTTCTCGCGATCGAGCAGCGCCGTGTAGCGCTGGATCACGCCCGACTGTTCCATGTCCTTGATGCGGCGCCAGCACGGCGTGCTCGACAGCCCGACCTGGTCGGAGATTTCCTGAACGGAACGGCGCGCGTCGAGCTGCAACAGGCGAAGGATTTTTTGCGAAAAGGAATCGAGCGTCACCTGCGCCTCCATGCGGCAGCTACAACACGCTGAATGTTAGAGGGCCGGGAAAGGAAAGGCAATCTGGCGACACGCCGTTGAGCGAGATTCGCTAATTTGCTCGCGGATCCGTGGGATTTTGTCCCGCCCCCGCGCTTTCCGACCGATCGGTATCCGACACGGCCAGGCCCGCGAGCGCGGCTTGCTGCCGGCGCAGGTCGGCGAGCATGTTGCAGAACAGCGCGCCTTGCTCGATCGCGTCGTCGAGCGCGACGTGCGTGTGCGGATGGTCGTCGAACCAGTGCTTCGGAAAGCGCGGCTTGATCGCCTTGCGGTACGGCAGGCCGGTCATCGCGAACGCGAGCGTCTTGATGTCGAGCGCCGACCACGAGAACGGGCAGCGCCCCGCGAAACGCATCATGTACCAGAACATGAACGTGAAATCGAAGCCGGCCGGCATCGCGACGAACACCGGCTTGCCGGGCAGCGCCTCGACCCATTCGACGTAGGCGACCAGCGCCGCGTCGGGCGCCTGCAGATCGCGCCGGCAGGCGGCCCAGGCTTCCGGCTCGGTCTTCCACCAGGCTTCCTGCACCGGGTGCGCGTGTGCGCCGGGCAGCGTCTCGAGGTTCGCCGAGAACGTCGCGATCAGCTGCTTGTCCTCGGTATAGGCGGCCGACGCGAAGCTCAGCATCGAGTGCGGGCCGGGAATCGGGCCGTCGGCCTCGACGTCGGTGCTGACGTAAATTTCCGGGATGGCGGTCTGGTTCATCCGAATACCTTGTCGGACACGAACGGATTCGTGCGGCGCTCGTCGCCGAACGTCGACACCGGGCCGTGGCCGGGCACGAACGTGACGTCGTCGCCGAGCGGCCACAGCTTTTCCTTGATCGAACGGACGAGATCCTCGTGATTGCCGCGCGGGAAATCGGTCCGGCCGATCGAGCCCGCGAACAGCACGTCGCCGACGATCGCGACGCGATGCGCGCGGCTGAAGAACACGACGTGGCCGGGCGTGTGGCCCGGGCAGTGATAGACCTCGAGCGTCTCGTCGCCGAACTGCACGGTGTCGCCGTCGTTCAGCCACTGGTCGGGCTCGAAGACGTCGGCGGCCGGAAAGCCGAAGCGCTCGCTCTGCATCGGCAGCTTCTCGATCCAGAAGCGTTCCTCTTCCTGCGGCCCCTCGATCGGCACGCCGTAGCGCGTGGCGAGCGTTTTCGCGCCCGCGCAGTGATCGATGTGCCCGTGCGTGAGCAGCACCTTCTCGACCTGCACGTTCTGCCGCGCGACTTCCTGTTCGATGCGGTCGAGATCGCCGCCCGGATCGACGACGGCGGCGCGGCCCGTCTTCTCGCAGACGAGCAGCGAGCAGTTCTGCTGGAACGGCGTGACCGGAATGAGCGTGACTTTCATGGGTGCACCGGCGGCTAAAAGGAGCGATTGTACCGGTCGCGCGTACGGGCTGCCGGGCGTGCGATGCATGCGGCGGCGTGCCGATCAGGGCATTCCCGGAGCATGCCGATTGTTACAGTCATAGAGAGAATCAATGGTGCGCCCGGGGTGCTTTTCGAGACAGGGTTTTGATTTATGTATAATGCGCCCCATTGCACGTGAATTTCACGCAATTCGCTGGTGTTTCGGCCCCGTTAAACGAGGCGTTCGATTCACCGTCAAGCATCGGCCGCCGGGGAGTCCGGCGGTGTATCCAGCACCGAACATTCGGTGCTCACGTCTTGTCCGGCCGGGTGCTGCGCGCCCGCCTGCGGCCTTGCTGCCGCACCGCCGGATGAGGCCTGTGCCGCCGTTCCTGTGCGTTGGTCGTAGCGACGCGCGCGAACGTGAAGCCATGTTCGATGGCGGCATGTGGGGTCTGGTCAGGCTGTTGGGGACAGGTTGCGCCAGACGTGAAAGCTAATCAGGACGGTTGCGGCCAGGACGAAGGCCGCGCCCATGCTAGCCGCCTGCTCGCATTCGAGCGGGGCGTGCACGCATTTGCCGTCCGGGCCGCATCTCTGCGTTGTGAAGCAGCGTTGTATCGATGCGGCCCGAACCAGAAGGCGACACGTCGATGAATTTACGTTTTCCGAGCCGATTCGGAACCATTGCATTGTTTTTTGCGCTGACGGGCTGTGCGGTGCCATCCAGCCAGACCACCGGCAGCGTGAACCAGAAGAAGGCCGTCGACAAGACGGCCGCCGCCGCGAAGGCGGACGACGACAAGCAGCCGCTCAGTTTCGATTCCGCGCTGGCATCGATGCCGGCCGCCGACAGCAAGGACGCGAAGAAGTCGTCGCTGGCGGACGCCGAGCCGATCGACGGCAAGGATGTGTCCGAGTTCCGCCAGAGCGGTCGCGCATCGTGGTACGGGCGGGATTTCCACGGCCGCCGCACCGCGAACGGCGAACGCTTCAACATGAACGCGTTCACCGCCGCGCACCGCACGCTGCCGCTGTCGTCGTACATCAAGGTGACGAACGCCTCGACCGGCAAGTGGGTCGTCGTGAAAGTCAACGATCGCGGGCCGTTCAAGCGCGGCCGCGTGCTCGACCTGTCGTATGCGGCGGCCAAGGTGATCGGCCTCGTGCATGCCGGCACGGGCCGCGTGAAGATCGAAGGACTGTCGCCGCAGGAAGCGCGCGAGGCCCGCGACGAAATGTTCGCGTCGATCTCGGCGAAGTAACCGGCGAAATAACCCGGCGGATCGTCCGCTCATGCGCAAAGGGCTGCCTTCCGGCAGCCCTTTGTCGTTTCCGCGCGGCGGCGTCGCGCGTCAGTCCTCCTTGCCTTCCTTCAGCACGAGCGCACGCGCATACAGCGTGCTGCGCGATGCGCCCGTCAGCGCGGCCGCGAGCTTCGCCGCGCTCTTCACCGGCACCTCTTCCAGCAGCAGCCTGAGCAGCGCGTCGTGCGCGGTATCGTCGGCTTCGCCGCTGGACGTCGGCGCGCCTTCGACCACCAGCACGAACTCGCCGCGCTGCCGGTTCGCATCGCCGGCGAGCCAGCTCTGTCCTTCGGCCAGGGTGCCCTGGAACAACTGCTCGTGTAGCTTGGTGAGCTCGCGCGCGATCAGCAGCCGGCGCGCGGGGCCGAACGCTTCGGCGAGCGCGGCGACGGTTTCGGCGATCCGGTGCGGCGCTTCGTAGAACACCAGCGCGTACGGGTGCGACACCAGCGCCTGCAGCGCGGTCGCGCGCTGTTTCGCCTTCGGCGGCAGGAAGCCCGCGAACGTGAACGCGCCGGCCCAGTCGCCGGCCACGCTCAGTGCGGTCACGGTCGCGCTCGCGCCAGGCAGCGGAACCACCGTGAAGCCGGCCGCGCGCACGGCGTCGACGAGGCGCGCGCCGGGGTCCGAGATGCCGGGCGTGCCGGCGTCCGACACGTAGGCCACGCGTTCGCCGCCACGCAGCAGTTCGATCACGCGCTGCGCGGCTTCGCGTTCGTTGTGCTCGTGCACGGCGACGAGCGGTTTCGAGATCCCGTAGCGGGCGAGCAGCTGGCCCGTGTTGCGGGTGTCTTCGGCGGCGATGCGGTCGGCGAGGCCGAGCACGTGCAGCGCGCGCAGCGTGATGTCGGCCGTATTGCCGATCGGCGTGGCGACCACGTAGAGCGTGGCGTCCGGGTAGTGCTGCGTATGCGCGAGTTCGAGGAGGGCAGTCATGGCAGGCAATGCACGCAGTCGCGGCACGAACGGAACAAGGACGGCATTGTGCCACGCGGCGCCGGCGCGGCCGGAGGGCGCGCGCGGTCGGCCGCCTTCGGGCGACAACTTTTCCGGCGCGGCGCGATCCAAACCGGTCGGCGCGGCGTTCGAGCAACGCGCGCGGCAGTTTCTCGAGCGACATGGCCTCGGGTTCGTCGCCGCGAACGTGACGATGCGCGGCGGCGAGCTCGATCTCGTGATGCGCGAGCCTGACGGCATGCTCGTGTTCGTCGAAGTGCGCGCGCGGCGCAGTACCCGGCACGGCGGTGCGGCCGCGAGCGTCGGCTGGCGCAAGCGGCGGCGTCTGGTCGCGGCCGCGTTGCAGTTCTGGTCGCGGCACGGCGCCGGCGCCGCGTGCCGTTTCGATGTCGTCGCGTTCGAGGCCGGCCGGCTTGCGTGGCTGCGCGACGCATTTCGTACCGACGATGCGTAGCCGCGAGCTGTGACGAGATGTAAAGAGTTCTTGCCGGACCCCCGGAGAGGGCGCCGGAGTACGGTAAACTCGCCGCACCCACGATGTCGCGCGAGTGGTGCCACGTTGTGCCACGCGCCCAGTTCACCAGGAATCGATGTCAGTCGAACGTATTCAGCAACAATTCCGCGACAGCGCCGCGCTTCACGCCGAAGCGGCCGACGCGCTGTCGCTGCCGATCGCAGCCGCGGTCGATGCGATGTTCGCCGCGCTGGCGAACGGCAACAAGATCGTCGCGTGCGGTGACGGCCCGTCGGCCGCCGCCGCGCAGTACCTCGCCGCGTCGCTGGTCGGCGGTTTCGAGCGCGAACGTCCGGGCCTGCCCGCGATCGCGCTGGCCACCGACGCGTCGCAGGCCGGCCTCGCGGGCGCGGCGGCGGCCGACCAGTTGTTCGCTCAGCAGGTGCGCGTGCTGGGCCAGACGGGCGACATCCTGCTGGTGCTCGACGCGGGTGGCGCATCGCCGCGCGTGCTCGCGGCGATCGACGAGGCGCACGAGCGCGAGATGACCGTCGTCGCATTGACGGGCGGCAACGGCCACACGGTCGCGGCCGCGCTGTCCGACACCGATATTCCAATCAGCGTGCCCGCCGTTCGCGCGGCGCGCATCCACGAAGTCCATCTGCTGACCATCCACAGCCTGTGCGACGGCATCGACGCGATGCTGCTGGGTGAGGATTGAACGAAGGAGAGCCGTCGATGAATCAAAGCCGCGTCAAACAGACGCTCGTCAGAACCACGCTGCTCGCCGCGCTGACGGCGGGCCTCGCCGTGTCGCTGCAGGGTTGTGTGCTCGGGGTCGTGGGTGCCGCGGCTGGCGGCGGCGCGCTGATCGCGACCGATCGCCGTACGCTCGGCGCGCAGACGGAGGATCGCGAAATCCAGGTCAAGTCGCTCACGCAGATCAACAACGGGCTGCCGGACCAGTCGCACGTGAACGTGACGGTGTTCAACCGCCGCGTGCTGCTGACGGGCGAAGTGCCGAACGATGCGTCGAAGCAGCGCGCCGAGGAACTCGTGCGCGGCATCAACAACGTGAACGGCATTGTCAACGAGCTGTCGGTCGAGCCGGCGTCGTCGCTGTCGTCGCGCGCGAACGACTCGTACCTCGAAGGGCGCGTGAAGTCGGAGCTGATCGCGACGAAGGGCATCTCGGCGAACTACTACAAGGTCGTCAGCGAGCGCGGCAATCTCTACCTGATGGGCCTCGTGACGGTGGACGAAGGCAATCGCGGCGCGGAAGCCGCAAGCCAGGTGCCGGGCGTCGAGAAGGTCGTGAAGGTGTTCCAGTACGTGAAGCCGCAGGACGCGCAGGCGCTGCAGGACGCGTCGCCCGCGAGCGGCGCATCCGGCGCGCAGCCGGCTGCCGCACCGGCGGACAGCGCGACGGTCGGCGCGGTGCCCGACGCATCGGTGCAGTCCGCGCCGCTGCAGCCGCCCGCGCCGATCTCGAATTCGTCGAACGTGCATCCGGGCAATCCGAAGGCGAAGGCGCAATGACGGGCATGCAGATGAAACGATGGATGGTGCAGGGCGCCGCGGCCGCGGCGCTCGTGGCCGGCACGCTGGGCGCCGCGCACGCGGACGTCGGCGACGGTCTGAAAGTCGCGCGCAGCAACGCGTGCATGGGCTGCCACGCGGTCGATCGCAAGCTCGTGGGCCCGTCGTTCAAGGATATCGCCGCGCGCTACAAGTCCGATCCGCAGGCCGTCGCGAAGCTGTCGAAGAAGGTGAAGGACGGCGGCTCGGGTGTGTGGGGCGCGATTCCGATGCCGGCGCATCCGCGCATGAGCGACGCCGACGTCCGGTTGGTGGTCGAATGGGTGCTGGCCGGCGCGCCGTCGAAGTAAGGTTTCGGGGGCGATTCAACCCCCTATTGCCAAGCGCAGAAATGCGTGTGTATGATAGTTGACTGATGGGGCGGTAGCTCAGCTGGGAGAGCGTCGCGTTCGCAATGCGAAGGTCGGGAGTTCGATCCTCCTCCGCTCCACCAACGGAATTCGAAAGGCTCGGTCGCTAGATCGGGCCTTTTTGTTTTTCCGGGGGACCTTGGCCGACGCGGCTAGGTCGCCAATTCGTAAATCACCCTGAACGTCGGCACCGCCAACACGGCGAACCCCGCCGTCATGACCGCGAGCACCGCGGTCCTCTTCCGCAGCAGCGCGCATGGCGATCGACAGCCCATAGAACGCGCAGGTCAGAATGATGATCCACCACAGCGCAGCATAGCCCGCGCCGCCTTCGAAATTCGATACGTTCTGCGTGATCCGGGTCGCGACAAGACCGGCAACGGTCATGCTCGCGGGCAGGCACAGCACCGAATACAGCACGAAGACGATGATCTGCCGCGGTGTTGGATCGGATGACGTCATGGAGGGCGTTCTGTTGCGGATGGAGGGGGCGCCCGACCGTCCGCCACGCGGGCCGATCAAGGCAGCCGGCAGGATGCGACCGTTTCCCGCGTTTGGCAACCGCCACCGTCCCGCCGCCCGCGCCCTAAACCCGCCCCAAACTCGGCCGCTTCGGATCATACGTCCACCCCGGCACCAGATAACGCATCGCGACGGCATCGTCGCGCGCCGTACCGCCCACCGCGTTGTACAGCGCATGCGCGGCCTCGACCTGCGCGATGTCCAGCTCGATGCCGAGCCCCGGCCGTTCCGGCACGGCCACCTTGCCGCCGACGATCGCGAGCGGCTCGCGCGTGAGCCGCGCGTCGCCTTCCTGCCAGATCCAGTGCGTGTCGATCGCGGTGATCGTGCCGGGCGCGGCCGCCGCCGCATGCGTGAACATCGCGAGCGACACGTCGAAGTGATTGTTCGAGTGCGAACCCCACGTGAGTCCCCAGTCGCGGCACAGCTGCGCGAGCCGCACCGAGCCCTGCATCGTCCAGAAATGCGGATCGGCGAGCGGGATGTCGACTGCCTGCAGCCGCACCGCATGATCCATCTGCCGCCAGTCGGTCGCGATCATGTTGGTCGCGGTCGGGATTCCCGTCGCGCGGCGGAATTCGGCCATCACCTCGCGGCCCGAATAGCCGGCTTCCGGCCCGCATGGATCTTCCGCATACGCGAGCAGGTGGCCTTGCCCGCGGCACAGTGCGACGGCCTCGTCGAGCGACCACGCGCCGTTCGGGTCGAGCGTCGTGCGCGCGTCGGGAAAGCGCGTCTTGATCGCCGCGATCGCTTCCATCTCGTCGGCGCCGGCCATCACGCCGCCCTTCAGCTTGAAATCGGCGAAACCGTAGCGCTCGACCGCGGCTTCGGCCTGCCGCGCGATCGCGGCCGGCGTGAGCGCCTCCTCGTTGCGCAGCCGGAACCACGGGGCGCGCGCCTGCGCCTCGTCGCGATACGGCAGATCGGTGCGGCGCCGGTCGCCGATGTAGAACAAATACGCGAGCATCGGCACCGCATCGCGCTGCTGGCCTTCGCCGAGCAGTGCCGCGACCGGCACGTCGAGGTGCTGGCCGAGCAGGTCGAGCAACGCGGTTTCGATCGCGGTGATCACGTTGTCGAGCCGCAGGTTGATCTCGTGCGGCTGGCGCAGCACCGCCGCCTCGCCGGCCGACGTCACTTCGTGGCGGATCGTGCGGCCGGCACCGGTGCCCGCGCCGGACAGCGCCGCGCGCACCGCGTTGAGCGTCGCCTGGTAGCGCCCGATCGACTGGCCGACGACGAGATCCGTCATGCGCTCGAGCGCGTGGCGGATGCCTTCGCCGCCCGGCACTTCGCCGACGCCCGTATGCCCGCTGCTGTCGTCGAGGATCACGAGATTGCGCGTGAAATACGGCGCGTGCGCGCCGCACAGGTTGAGCAGCATGCTGTCGCGGCCGGCGACGGGAATCACCTGCATGCGCGTGACGCGCGGGGTGCCGGCACGGCTGGGTTCGGACATCGGTTCGCTCCTGGTTCCGTTGGCGTGCGGGCCGCCGGGCGCGCCGGCACGGCCCGCGCCGTTCATTGAAGCTCGACGCGGCGAATTTCGCCGACGACGAACAGGTAGCAGATCACGGCGACGAGCGCGTGCGCGACGACATAGACGAGCGCGCCGTTGAACGAGCCGCTGCGGTCGACGATATAGCCGATCGCGATCGGCGTCGTGATGCTGGAAAGGTTGCCGCACGTGTTGAGCAGCGCGCCGCTCAGGCCGGCGATCTGGCGCGGCGCGGTGTCGGCGTTGACGGCCCAGCCGAGCGCGCCGAGCCCCTTGCCGAAGAACGACAGCGCCATGAACACCACGACGATCACGTGCGAATCGGTGTAGTTGCAGACGATCATCGACATCGACAGCAGCATGCCGATCACGATCGGCACCTTGCGCGCGACCGACAGCGACCGGCCCTGCCTGAGCAGTGCATCGGACACGACGCCGCCGAGAATCCCGCCGAGAAATCCGCACACGGCGGGGATCGACGCGACGAGCCCCGCGTTGAGGATCGACATCCCGCGCGCCTGCACCAGATAGACGGGGAACCACGTGATGAAGAAGTAGGTGAGCGCGTTGATGCAGTACTGCGCGACGTACACGCCGACCAGCATCCGGTTTCTCAGCAGCGCCTTCACGTGACGCATCGACGGGCCGCCGTCGCGTCCACCGGTCGACTGGTCGATGTTGACGAGCGCACCGCCTTCGGCGAGGTAGTCGAGTTCCGCGCGGTTGATGGTCGGATGGTCCTTCGGGTCGTACATCGTGCGGTTCCACACCAGCACGAACGCGAAGCCGAGCACGCCCATCACCGCGAACACCGACTGCCAGCCGAACGCGTGCACGAGCCAGCCCATCAGCGGCGCGAACACGACGGTCGCCGCGTACTGCGCGGCGTTGAAGATCGCCGACGCGGTGCCGCGCTCGGGCGCCGGGAACCACGCGGACACGATCCGGCTGTTGGCCGGGAACGACGGCGCCTCGGCCGCGCCGACCAGGAAGCGCAGCCCGAACAGCAGCGCGAACGCGGCCGCGCCGCCGAAGAAGCCGATCCCGCCTTGCAGCAGCGTGAACAGCGACCAGAAGAAGATGCTGAATGCGTAGACGATGCGCGATCCGAAGCGGTCGAGCAGCCAGCCGCCCGGCAGTTGCGCGATCACGTACGACCAGCCGAACGCGGAAAAGATGAAGCCCATCTGCACGTGGCTCAGGTGCAGCGCGCGGGCGAGGCTCGGGCCGGCGATCGCGATCGCCGCGCGATCCGCGTAGTTGATCGTCGTGACCGCGAACAGGACGGCCAGCACCAGCCAGCGCACGCGGGTGCGCCGGGCCGTTGCCGACGCGGACGCCGGCAGCGCGTGAAGCGGATTCATGACTTGTCTCCTCCGAAGGGCGGAAGGCGCCGTCGTGCGGCTGGCGCGTCGGTGCGCGCGTTGTGTGTGTTGATGCCGTCGACGGGGGCCGGGCACCGGACGCCGAGGCAGGCGGGGCGTCCGGGCCATTCTGTCATGTCGACATTTGCGCTTTCATGCCAATTGCTGACTTGATCGATTCAGCATTTGAATCGATCCGGGGAGATAGGTCACGCGCGCGGCTCGATCGTGCTGCCGTTGCCGTTGCCGCTGCCGCTGCCGTGATGGCGCGCCACGTGCTGCACGAGAAACTCGACGGCGGCGCGTACGCCGGGCAGCTGGCCGCGCCGGTGCGGCATCAGCAGCGTCGTCGTGACGGTGCCGGCGCACCAGCCGGGCAGCACGCGCACGAGCGCGCCGGACGCGAGCGCGGCGCCGGCGATCCAGTCGGGCAGGCACGCGAGGCCGAGGCCAGCCGTCGCCGCCTGTAGCAGCAGCGTCGATTCGTCGGCCTGCAGCCGCAGGCGCGGCGTCACGTCGACGGCATCGCCGCCGCGCTGCAGCCGCCACGGCTGCGGGCCCGGGTGGAGCCCGTCGTGCTGCGCGAGATCGGCCGGCGTGTCCGGCGCGCCGGCCCGCGCGAGATAGGCCGGCGCGGCCACGACGACGACCGGCGACGCCGCGAGCGGCCGTTGCACGAGCGCGGAATCGGGCAGCGGCGCGAAATGGCTGCGCACCGCGATGTCGAAGCCTTCCTGCGCGATGTCGACGAGGCGGTCGCTCGCATGAATCTGCAGCAGCAGCTTCGGGTGCGCGATCGCCAGCGCCGGCAGGCACGGCGCGAGGATATGCTGCGCGACCGGCACCGAGCTCGTGATCCGCACGACGCCGGCCGGCTCGGCGGCCTGCCGCAGCACCGCGTCGCGCGCGCTGTCGGCCTCGATCACGGCGGCGCGCGCATGCTCGAAGAATTCGGCGCCGACCGGCGTGAGCCGGAAGCTGCGCGACGTGCGATGCACGAGCCGCGCGCCGAGCGTGCGTTCCAGCTCGGCCACGCGCTTGCTGACCGTCGATTTCGGCAGGTCGAGCCGGCGCGCGGCCGCCGACATGCTGCCGGCCTCCACCGCCTGCACGAACAGGTAGAGATCGTTCAGATTCATTTCCAGCGTCCACATGGAGAAACGACGGGTTTCAATTTTAGCGGCTACTGCGCCATCGTTCGCCATGGGAGCATGACTGCTCGTTCAACTTCTGTGGAATTCCCCGATGTCACCGATCCTTCTCTACGGTATTCCCGCCGGCTGCTCGTTCGGCTCGATCGTCGCGCTCGAATGGACCGGCCACCCGTACCGGCTGTCGCGCATCACGATGCCGGGCACCGTGACGAGCGACGCGTTCCTCGCGCTGAACCCGGTCGCCGAGACGCCGGCGTTCGTCACGGCGAACGGCGACGTGCTGACCGAAAGCATCGCGATCCTCGGCCATATCGGCGCGCAGGCGCTCGACCGCGGCCTCGCGTTTCGGCAGGGCAGCGCGGATTTCGACCGGCTGAACCGAATGCTGGCGTGGCTGAACACGACGTTCTTCAACGCGTTCGGCGCGCTCTGGTACGTGTACGAACACGACACCGAAGGCGCGGAGAAAGCGGCGTTGCAGGCGTACGGCCGCGGCAAGGTGCTGAAGGCGCACCGGCAACTCGAAGCACTGCTCGAACGCGTCGAAGGCCCGTGGCTGCTGGGCGTGCGGCGCACGCTGGCCGATGCGTACTTCACGGGAATCGCGCGTTGGGCCGACTATCACGCGGTGTTCGAGCGCGATGCTTTCCCGCGCGTCGCCGCGCTGCGTGAGCGGCTTGCCGACGATGCCAGCGTGCAGTTCGCGCACGCGATCGAGGAGAACCTGCCGCCGCTGGCGTCGTCGGCGTTCGAAGGGCATGTGTCGCTCGACGACGCGCTGGCCAGCGCGCGCGGCGTCGTGGCGCCGGCGCGGGCGGTGTGATCGGCTACTTCGGTCGCCCCCAAGGCGGAATCGGCTCTCCATGTTTTTACCCGGATAATATTGACATTCAATTAATACCCGGATAAAAATAGCGTCATTCCGATTCCAGCCTGCGGGCGACCACGATGACCTCCTCCACACTCCTTCCTTCGTACACGGCCTTCGACGGCCACCGGCGGCTCGCATCGGGTCCGCTCGCGACGGTCGCGCTCGCGGTCCGGCAGGCGGCCGGCGACGCGATGCCCGGTTCGATCCTGATCTTCGACGACGCGACGGGCCGCTCGATCGACCTCGACCTGCGCGGCACGGCGGACGACATCCGCGCGCGCTATGCGGCGCCATCGGCCGACGCGTCCGGCGGCGCCGGCGAGCCGGCAGGCGCTGGCGTTGCCGAACAGCGCGGCCGCGGCCGGCCGAAGCTCGGCGTCGTGTCGCGCGAGGTCACGCTGCTGCCGCGTCACTGGGAATGGCTCGGCGCGCAGCCGGGCGGCGCGTCGGTGGCGCTGCGCAAGCTCGTCGAGGACGCGCGGCGCACGCACGCGGCGGCCGACCGGCAGCGCGACGCGCAGGCGCGCGCGTACCACTTCATGTCGGCGATGGCGGGCGACCTGCCTGGTTTCGAGGAAGCCGCGCGGGCGCTGTATGCGAACGGTGCGCCGCGGCTGGCCGAGCTGATCGCCGGCTGGCCCGACGACGTGCGCGACCATGCGCTCGCCTTGGCGCGCGGCGACCTGCCGCCGTCTGCCGAAGACTGCTGACGGAGCGCCGACGCGATGACCGTATTCGACCTCAACCGCGGCGCGCTCGCGCCGGTCGCCGACGAAGTCGACATCGTCGAGCTGCGCGTGACGGGCGCCATTCCGCGCGAACTCGACGGCACGTTGCTGCGCAACGGCCCGAACCCGCCGGGCGGCCGCTTCGAAGGCAACGATATGCTGTCGTGGTGGCCGGAGGCCGCGATGCTGCATGCGATCTCGTTCGACGACGGCCGCGCGGCCGGCTACCGGAACCGCTGGGCGCGCACGCAGCGCTGGGCGGCCGTCCACGCGCCCGGGCAGGCGCCGCAACTGCCCGACACCAATCCGAACGTGAACGTGTTGCAGCATGCGGGCGAATTGCTCGCGCTGGCCGAGGGCGGCGCGCCGCTCGCGATCACCGCCGCGCTCGATTCGTTCGGCGTGCCCGCGCGGCACGCGGGCCTCGACGGCGGGATGACCGCCCATCCGAAGGTCGACCCGGTAACCGACGAGCTGATCCTGTTCCGCGCGGACTGGCGCGCACCGTGGCTGCGCTACGGCGTCGTGGATGCGCAGGGCGTGCCGCGCGTCGATCTCGAGATCGAACTGGGCGCGCCGTCGATGATGCACGACCTCGCGATCACCGAAACCCGCAGCCTGCTGCTCGACCTGAACGTCGGCTACGACTTCTCGCTGCTGAAGCAGGGCCACCGGATGCCGCTGCGCTGGCACGACGACCGGCCCGCGCGCATCGGCGTGATCCCGCGCCACGGCGGCGACGTGCGCTGGTTCGGCGTCGAGCCGTGCTTCATCCAGCACGTCGTGAACGCGTACGACTGCGACGCGTCGTGCATCGTGCTCGACGCGGTGCGCTATCCATCGTTCCTGCGGCTCGACGCGCGCACGGGCCGCTTCGCCGACAACCCGGTCGGCGAGCTGTGGCGCTACGTGATCGATACGGCGAACGGGCTGATCGACGAAGGGCCGCTCGCCGACGGCGGCATCGAGCTGCCGCGCATCAACGAAAGCCGCACCGGGCGCGGCTACCGCTACCTGTATGCGGTCGAGCAGCCGAACAACGCGGAAATGCGCGGCGTGATGCGTTTCGATCACGCGCGCGGCACGACGATGCACTACGCGGTGCCGGCCGGCGACCAGAACGGCGAGCCGGTGTTCGTGCCGCGCCCGGGTGGCGCCGACGAGGACGACGGCTGGCTGCTGGTGATGGTCTACCGTGCGGCGACGGATACGAGCGACGTCGTGATCCTCGATGCGCGCGCGATCGACGCGGGGCCGGTCGCGACCGTGCATCTGCCGCGCCGCGTGCCGGCCGGGTTCCACGGCGCGTGGGTGCCGCGCGAACGTCGAGCGTGAGCGGCGGCGCGCGTCACTGCGCGCGCAGCGCGTCGACGATCTTCAATCGCGCGGCGCGCATCGCCGGCAGGAATCCGCCGACGAGCCCCATCACGAGCGAGAACAGCAGCGTCTTCACGACGATCGCGGGCGTCAGCACGAAGCGGAACGACAGGTCCGAGAAGGTCTGGAAGTTGGTCGTCGAGAACGACGCGAACTGCATCAGCGACGCGCACGCGAGCCCCGCGACGCCGCCGACGAAGCCGAGCAGCAGCGCCTCCAGCAGGAACGCGGCGAGCACGCTGGTGCGCTTGAAGCCGAGCGCGCGCAGCGTGCCGATCTCGGCCACGCGGTTCGCGACCGACGCATACATCGTGATCATCGCGCCGATCATCGCGGCGATCGAGAAGATCGTCGACAGCGTGATGCCGAGGATGTTGATGAAGGTCGACAGCGCCTTCGACTGGTCGCCGTAGAAGGTCTGCTCGCGCTTCGCCTCGTCGGTCAGTCGCGGGTCGACGTCGATGTCGGCCTTGAAGCGCGCGAAGCCGTCGGCGCTCGGGATGCGCAGCACCATCGACGAATAGCTGGTGCGCCGGAACGACTGCATCAGCTGGTCGACGTCGCCCCAGATCTCCGAATCGAAGCCGCTGCCGCCCGCGTCGAAGATGCCGACGATGGTCCAGTCGCGCTGCGCGAAATGCAGGCGGTCGCCGAGCTGGGTGCTGCTGAAGCCTTTCGCGATCGCACTGCCGACGACGATCTCCGACGAGCCGGGCGCGAACAGGCGGCCGGCCATGAGCTTCACGTGCGGACGCAGCGCGAGGCCGGCCGGCGACACGCCGCGAATCACGACGTTTGACGGCTTGCCGGTCGACGTCTTCACGAGCGAGATCAGCACGACGGCTTCCTTCGACACGAGCGGCCGGCCGTCGGGGCCGAGCGCGACGGCCGGGTGCATCTCGAGCGCGTTGGCTTGCTGGTGGTCGATCGAACTCTGGATTTCGGTCTCGGCGCCCTTGCGGATCACCACCGCGTTATCGGGTTCGCCGGTCGACACGAGCGTTTTCGTGAGGCCGGCATCGAGCATCTGCACCGTCGCGAACACGAAGATCACGAGCGCCATCCCGCCGGCGGTGAGCGCGGTGGTAAGCCGCCGGGTCCACAGGTTGCGAGCGATGTAGGTGAGCGGGATCGCCATGCGCGCCTCTCTCTACCCGATCGCCCGCAGGCCTTCGACGACGCGCACGCGCGCCGCCTGCCATGCCGGCACGATTGCCGCAGCGAGGCCCACCGCGACCGAACACGCGGCCTGCAGCACGACCGTCTCGGTCGACACCTTGAACACCGGGAAGATGCCGCCGGCCGCCTGCTTGAACAGGCTGGCCGCGGGCGGCGTCGCGAGGATGCCGAGCCCACCGCCGGCCACCGCGATCACGTCCGATTCGCCGAACACGATCAGCGCGAGGAACCCGGGGCCGAAGCCGAGCGCCTTCAGCGTCGCGTATTCGGCCGTGCGCTCGCGGGCGCTCATCGCCATCGCGTTGGCCATCACGGCCATGATGATCAGGATCACCACGTACGACACGAGGCGGATCGCCGCGATGATCTGGTTCGACATCGCGACGAAGCCGAGCTGGAACGCCTGCTCGGTCTCGGTCAGCGTCTCGGCGAGCGAGTTCTTGAACACCGCGTCGACGTTGCGCGCGATCGACGCGCCGTCGTCGGGGTGCGCGACACCGAGCACGAACACGCCGACCTGGTCGGCCTGCTTCGGCGTGCGCTTGCGCACCGTCTCGTTCAGGTAGTCCCAGTGGAACACCAGCTGGCGCGTGATCGTCGAATCGTCGCGACCGTCGAGAATGCCGCGCACGACGAAATCCCACGTGCCCGGATAGATCGTGCCCTTCAGCGGGATCACGTCGCCGACCTTGAAGCCGAACTGCGTCGCGAGCTGGCGGCCGACGAGGCAGCCGCGGCGGTCGCGGGCGTAGTCGGCGCGCTGCTGCGCCGGCAGGATGAATTCCGGATACAGGTCGAGATAGTTGTCCGACACCGCGAAGCTCGCGAAGAAGTTCTTCGGGTCGCGATAGATACCGCCGAACCAGTTCGAGCGCACCACGGCCGTCACGCCGTCCACGCCGCGGATGCGGTTCTCGTAGCTGACCGGCAGCGGAAACACCAGCGAGATCGCGTTGCGCGTGACGAGCCGGCCGCTGGACGCGGCCGCCGCGCCCGCGTACCACGCGTCGACGACGGTGTGCAGCAGCCCGAACGCGAGTACGGCGATCGTGAGCCCGAGCACGGTCAAGAGCGTGCGCAGCCGGTGCCGCAGCGCGTTGCGCGCGATCAGCTTCAGCACGAACATCGCGCGCGCTCCCGTCGCCGGTCAGCCGGCGTGCCCATCGATCAGCTCTCCTTTTTCCAGATGGACGAGCGAGCGCGCGGCGCCGGCCGCATGCGCGTCGTGCGTCACCATGATGATCGTCTTGCCGAGCTCGGCGTTCATCCGCTGCAGCATCGCGAGCACGTCGGTGGCCGACGCGCGGTCGAGGTCGCCGGTCGGCTCGTCGGCGACGATCAGCACCGGATCGGTGATCAGCGCACGCGCGATCGCGACGCGTTGCTGCTGGCCGCCCGACAGCTCGGACGGGTAATGGCTCGTGCGGTCGCCGAGATTCACCATGTCGAGCACGAGCTCGACGCGTTCGCGCCGCTCGCGGCGCGACAGCGGCGTGAGCATCAGCGGCAGCTCGACGTTCTCGAACGCGGTCAGCACGGGCATCAGGTTGTAGAACTGGAAGATGAAGCCGACGTTCGCCGCGCGCCATTCGGCCAGTTGCGCCTCGGCGAGTTGCGAGATGTCGAGGCCGCCGACCCGCAGCTCGCCGCTGTCGGGCCGGTCGATGCCGGCCACGAGGTTCAGCAGCGTGCTCTTGCCGGAACCCGACGGCCCCATCAGCGCGACGAAGTCGCCTTCGCCGATGTCGAGCGAGATGTCGGTCAGCACGGGCACGATCTGGTTGCCGCGCCGATACGACTTCGCGACGTGGCTGAGCTCGACGAGGGGCGGCGGGGCGGCGTTCACGCGCGCTACTTCTTCGCGACGGTCACGTTCGCGCCGTCCTTCAGCTTCGCGCCCGGCGCGAGCACGACCGTGTCGCCGGGCTTCACGCCGCGCACCGCGACGAGCTCGCCGATCCGCGCGCCCTTCGTCACGGCCACCGCCTGCACGGCGTCGTCCTTCACGACGAACACGACCGGCCGGCCGTCGCGTTCGACCACCGCGCTCGCCTGCACGGCGGTCACCGGCAGCCGGTCCTGCGGCGTCGCGGGCTTCGACAGGAATGCGATCTTCGCGCTCATGTCGGGCAGCACGCGTTCGTCGCGGTCGACGAAGCGCACCTTCACGAGCACGGTAGCCTTCGAGCGGTCGACGGTCGGCACGATGCGCGACACGCGGCCCGCGAAGCGCAGGTCGGGCAGCGCATCGAGCTGGATCTCGCACGGCTGCTCGGCGCGGATCTTCGCGATGTTCGATTCGGCGACGTCGGCCTCGACCTCGAGCGTCTCCATGTCGGCGATCGTCACGACCGCGCCCTTGCTGTCCGACGCGGACGAGAACGGCGTGATGTTGTCGCCGACGTTCGCATGCTTGGCGAGCACGATGCCGTCGAACGGCGCGCGGATCACCGTCTGGTCGACCGCCACCTGCGCGGCCTGCGCGTTCGCTTCGGCCGACACGATCGCGGCCTGGTCGCTGTCGAGCGTCGCGCGCGCCTTGTTCACGCGCGCCGTGTCGATATCGAGCTGCGCGGCCGGCACCGCGCCCTTCGGCGCGAGCGCGGACGTGCGGCGCAATGCGATCTCGGCGTCCTTCAGCTCGGCCTGCGCGACGCCGAGGTTCGCGCGGGAGACCTGCACCTGCGCGCGCGCCTGCGCAAGCGACGCCTGCACGTCGTTGCTTTCGAGGCGCGCGATGATCTCGTCCTGCTTCACGCGCGTGCCTTCGAGCACGCCGAGCCATTCGACGCGCCCCTGGCCCTTCGACGCGACTGCGGCCTTGCGCTGCGGCACGACGTAGCCGGTCGCATTGAGCTGCGTGTCGTTCTGGTACGGGTAGGCGGACGTGACGGAGGTGGTGTCGACGGTCGGCCGGCCGGTGAGGGCGAGGCCGGCGCCGATCGCGATGACGATCAGCGCGGCGGCGACCGCGTAGCTGGCCCACCGGCGCCGGCGCGGCACCGGTGCGATCGGACGCCGGTCGATTTTCAGTTTGTCCAGATTGTGATCGGGCAATTTGAGCGCCTCGAGACGGCGGCGGTCGTGTGACCGGCCGCTATCCGGTTTCCGGGGAAAGGGACGGATGGACGCCAGTATAAGCGTCGCCCCGGCGCCGCGCGAGCCGGTTTGCGGCATCGTGTGGCGGCGCGGCCGGCCCGCGCGGGGCCGGCTGACACACCCGCCCCCGGGGAAACCCGAGGATGCAAGCAACGTGTCAACTTGCCGCGAAGGCGGTGCGTTATGGAACCAGTGCGTCAGGTTTTGTCACGACGGAACGGCGAAAGCCGGCCGCGCGGCCTGGGGCTCCGATGCGAATGCCTCGCATCTCTAATTACCGGTACGTTTGATTTTTTCTCCGCTAAAGGAAGAACAATGAAGAAGACGCTCGCTTCGATCATCGCCGCAGCATTCGCTCTCGCATCGGTTTCGGCATTCGCACAGGCGTCCGCGCCGGCAGCCGACACGCCGGCCGCCGCTTCGGCACCGGCCAAGAAGGATCACAGCAAGCCTAAGCACCAGCTGAAGCACCACGGTTCGAAGAAGGGCCAGGCGAAGGCTGCAGCCGCATCGGCCGCCGGCACCAACGACGCAGGCACGCAGAACTAAGCGGCTCGCCGCCACGGCCGGCGTTGCCGGTCATCGGTCGGCCAACCCCGCATGCTCCGGCATGCGGGGTTTTGTTTTTTTCAGGCGCCGGGTTCGTCGGGTCCGCCTGCTTCGTCGCGCCGGACGGGCGATGGCGTACGCATCGCGTCGACCACCGCGCGCATGCGCCGCCAGTGCGAACCTTCCCAGAACACGCGCCGGCACACGTCGCATGCGGCGAAGCGCCGGTGGCGCAGCCGGACGCCGGCCGGCACGCGCGGCGCGGCGGCGGCCGCGTCGAGCGGATGCAGCGGCGCGTTGCAGCGCAGGCACAGCCGGAACGGCCGCATGTGCGGCGCGAGATCGAGCCGCTCGAACAGCTCGCGCAACTGGTCGGCCGGCTGCAGCGCATGCAGGTAGCAGCCGCGCACGACCGCGCGCCGCTTGAGCAGCTCGCGGTCGCGCGTCAGCACGATCCGCTGCTCCCGCTCGGCCAGCGCCGCGAGTTCGTCGTCGCGGTAGTGGTTGTCGTAGCAGGTGTCGAAGCCGGCGAGGCGCAGCAGTTGCGCGAGGCCGCCGAGATGCGCGTCGGCGACGAAACGCCATGACGCCGCTGATAGTCCGGTTGTCCCGTCGGCCGCAGGCCGTGCGCGTTCGGGAAAGACTTCGACGCGGTCGCGGTCGTCGAGCGGCCGGTCGAGCGCGGCCGGCGCGTCATTCACGTACAGCCGGCCGATTTCGGTATGCGGGACGCCGAGCGCCTCGATCGCATGCTTCACCGTCGCATCGCGGGCACACGCGTGTTCGAACGCCCGGTCGCGCTGCTGACGCGCGAGAAAGGCGTTCAGTTCGCCGTGAAAGCGGAAGGTCGCGGTCGCCATCCGTGCAGTATCGCACCGCGCCCGGCCGGTGGCAGGCGCTGCAGCGCGCCGGCATCTGTGTTTAACTCGCCGCTTCACGAAGCGAAGGAGCGGGACATGGATCTCGGGTTTATCGGGCTGGGCGAAATGGGGCAGGCGATCGCGACGAACCTGCTGAAGGCGGGCCACACGGTGCGGGTCTGGAACCGGTCGCGCGAGCGGGCCGAGCCGCTCGCGGCATTCGGCGCGCAGATCGTCGACACGCCGGCCGACGCGTTTCGCGGCGACGCCGTGTTCTCGATGCTCGGCGACGATGCGGCCGCGCGCGCGGTGTTCGACGACGCGCTGCTGGCCCAGGCGCCGCGCGGGCTGATCCACGTGAACATGGCGACGGTGTCGGTCGCGCTCGCCGAATCGCTCGCGCACGCGCATGCGTCGCGCGGCATCGACTATGTCGCCGCGCCGGTGATGGGGCGGCCCGACGTCGCGGCCGCCGCGCGCCTGACGATCATGGCGGGCGGCCCGGCCGAGGCGATCGACCGCGTGCAGCCGCTGTTCGACGCGATCGGCCAGAAGACCTGGCGCTTCGGCTCGCTGCCGCAGCACGCGAACGTCGCGAAGATCGCCGCGAACTTCACGCTCGCGTCGGCGATCGAGACGCTCGGCGAGGCGTCCGCGCTGCTCGGCGCGCACGGCGTCGCGATGCGCGATTTCCTCGACGTGATCACCAGCAGCGTGTTTCCGGGGCCCGTCTACGAAGGCTACGGCGCGATGATCGCCGAGCGGCGCTACGAGCCCGCGCGCTTCAAGGCGCGGCTCGGGCTGAAGGACGTCCGGCTCGCGCTGGAGGCCGGCGACGCGACGTCGGTGCCGCTGCCGGTGGCGAGCGTCGTGCGCGACAGCCTGCTCGACGCACTCGCGCACGGCGGCGGCGACCAGGATTTCGCGGTGCTCGGCGAGGTCGCGCTGCGCCGCGCCGGCCGCTGACACGCCATAGCAGCGCGACAAAAGCGCGACCCGCACGGCATAATCGGCGGTTCGTTTCCCCCTACATTTGAGGCAGAGGCAGTCATGAACTTGCATACGTGGTGGCTTTTCGTGGCGACGGTGTTCGTCGTATCGGCGATTCCGGGCCCGAACATGCTGCTCGTGATGACGCACGGCGCGCGGCACGGGCTGCGGCGCTCGTCCGCGACGATGGCCGGTTGCCTGAGCGCGCTGGTGCTGATGCTCGCGGTGTCCGCGGCGGGGCTCGGCGCGGTGCTCGAGGCATGGCCGGCGATGTTCAATACGTTGCGCTTCGCGGGCGCGGCCTACCTGGTCTATCTCGGCGTGAAGGCGTGGCGCGCCCGCGTGGACGACGCGCCGGCGGCCGACGTCGACGCCGTGTCGCAAGGGGCATCGGCCTCGCGCGCGGTGCTGTTCCGCAATGGCTTCCTGGTCGCGGGCAGCAACCCGAAGGCGATCCTGTTCGCGGCCGCGCTGCTGCCCCAGTTCATCAACGCGGCCGAGCCGACGCTGCCGCAGTTCGGCATCCTCGTCGTCACGTTCGCGGTGATCGAGGTGAGCTGGTATCTCGTGTACGCGTCGTTCGGCACGCGCATCGGCGCCACGCTGAAGAGCCAGAGCGTGGCGAAGGTGTTCAACCGGCTGACGGGCGGGCTGTTCGTCGGCTTCGGCGCGATGATGGCGCTGGTTCGGCACTGATTCCGGACCGAGCACGCGGTACCGGACGCCCCGTCCCTCGCGAGAGGGCGGGGCGTTCGGCTTTTTGGTGCCGATTCATCGTCGCTTCACCGCCGCTGGCATCATGCCCGCTCATGTTTGCTCACGCACCCGGCCGATCCCACGCCGCCGCGCCGGCCCCGCGGCCGGCCATCAGCCCGAACACGGCCGCCGCACCGGCGAACGCGAACCCGACACCACACACCGCGCTCCAGCCGCCCCAGGCCCATGCACTGCCCGCGAGCGCCGCACCCAGCGCGCCGCCGACGAAGAACAGCCCGACGAACAGCCCGTTCAGGCGTCCGCGCGCGGCCGGGTTCAGCAGGTTGATCGCGCGGCGGCCGATCGTCTGGTCGACGATGACGCCCGCATCGAGCAGCGCCGCGCCGCCGGCCAGCAGCGCGAGCGCGACGTCGCGATGCGCGTGCGCATCGAAGCCGAACCAGCCGGCGCCGGCGGCGCCGAGCACGACGAGTGCCGCGAGCATCGTGCCGTGCGCGAGCCGTTGCGCGGCCGGGCCGTGGCCGCGGTCGCCCGCGCGGCCGGCGAGCGGCGTGACGATCGCGCCGCTCGCGCCGGCGAACGCGAACAGCGCAATGCCGTGCAGGTCGAGCGCGAACGGCGGTTGCGCGAGCCGCAGCCCGACGGCGGTCCAGAACGCGCTGAACGCGGCCATCGCGAGCGCGGCCGATAGCGCATGCCGGCGCAGCACCGGCTCGTCGGCGAGCAGGCGTCCCATCGACGCGAGCAACGCGCGGTAGCTGGCGGTGATCGACGGCGTACGCGCCGGCAGGCGCAGCGCGAGCACGACGGCGATCGCCGCGTCCGCGAGCGCGGCCAGCAGATAGAACGCCCGCCAGCCGGCCGAGCCCGCGATCAGGCTCGCGAGCGGCCGCGACAGCAGGATGCCGAGCATCAGCCCGCTCATCACGTTGCCGACCGCGCGGCCGCGCTGCGCTTCGGGCGCCATCGACGCGGCCATCGGCACCAGCATCTGGATCACGCTCGACGCGGCGCCGGCCGCGAGCGTTGCAAGCAGGAACACGGCGCCCGACTGCGTGAAGGCGGGCAGCGCGAGCGCCGCCGCGCAGACGGCGAGCGTCGCGACGATCAGGCGGCGGTTCTCGAGCAGGTCGACCAGCGGCACGAGCAACGCGAGCCCGGCCGCGTAGCCGAGCTGCGGCAGCATCGCGACGAGGCCGGCGAGGCCGGGCGGCAGGTGCAGGTCCGCGCTGATCGGGCCGGTCAGCGGCTGCGCGGCGAACAGGTCCATCACGATCACGCCGACTGTCGCGGCGAAGAACAGCGTCATGCCCGTGCTCAGTGCGGGCGGCGCGGCGACGGCGGGTGAAACGGGGGCGGAGCAACGGTTGGCAGGGCAGTTCATCGGAAGCCTGGGGAGATCGAAGGAACTCCCATCGTAGGTGCCCGATGTTTATGCGACAATTGAAATATGTCTAACATGATTATGCGAGTTTGTTTTGAATACGCGTGATCTCCAGGCGTTCGTCGCGGTCGTCGACAGCGGGTCGATGGTCGCCGCGGCCGCGAAGCTCCACCTGACGCAGCCGGGCCTGACGCGGCGCGTGCAGAACCTCGAAACCTTGCTCGGCGTGCCGCTGCTCGAACGGCAGAGCAAGCCGCTGAAGCCGACCGCGGCCGGACGCGACGTCTACGCGCTCGCGCGCAACGTGCTCGGTGCCGTCGACGAATTGATGGCGGCGGGCGCGCCGGACAGCGAGCCGTCGGGCGAGTTGCGCATCGGCGTGCCGCCGTTCCTGTCGGAACTCGCGCTGGAGCGGCCGATCGACCGGCTGCGCGACGCGTTTCCGCGTCTCACGCTGCGCGTGACGGCCGGCTGGTCGCCGGCGCTGGTGCAGGGCATCGAGCGCGGCGCGCTCGACGTCGCGACCGTGATGGTGCCGGCAAGCGCGGCGCTGCCGGACGCGTTGACGGCGACGCTGCTCGCCACGCAGCCGACGGTGCTCGTCGCCGCGCGCGATTTCCCGCTGCCGGACGGCCCGCTGTCGCTCGATACGCTGTCGGGTTATCCGTGGGTGCTGAGCCAGGACGGCTGCGGAATGCGTTCGGCGCTGAGCCGCGCGCTCGGCGCGGCCGGACTGCCGTTCGACGTGGCGGTCGAGGCATTCGGCTCGGAGTTGCAGTTGTCGCTCGTCGCGCGCGGCGCCGGCATCGGCATCGCGCCGCCGAACGCGCTGGCGCGCAGCGCGCATCGCGAGGCGCTGAGGGTGGTGGAAACGGCGGGGCTGGAAACGCGGATCAACGTGTGGCTCGTGCACGGCACGTTGCCGGGCCGGCTGGTGCGGCCCGTCGCGCTGCTGCGCGACGCGCTGGGCGAGGTGCTCGAGCGGGAGAATGGAAAGGGGTCAGGTGCCGTCACGGCGAACTAGAGGCCGCATTCGAGGGAAAATCCTTATTTTCTCTACGGAAATGTTGCATTGCGGAAACCGATTCGATATGATTGGAACTGTCTCCTCCATGTCTCCTCTGATATGGATTCAGCCCGCCACTTAGGCGGGCTTTTTTTGCCTGCGATTTTGTCGCGGCCATCCATTCGCCGGCTGTCGCCGCGCTCAGAACTTGTACGTCATCCCGACGTAGCTGATGATCGGGTCCGCCTTCAGGTCCGATTTCGACTCGGCGAGCACCGAGCCGTCCGCCGCCTTGATCGTCACCGTCGACGTCGTCTTCAGCGGGATGTAGGTCACCGATGCGACCAGCCCGAAGTGTTCCGTCAGGTTGTACTGCAGGCCCGCGTTGAACACCGGCTGCCACGACGACGACGCCTTCGCTTCCACCGAGGTCGTCCCCGGCTTGCCCGCGCCCGCCGCGAGGATCGCGCCGAGGTTGTCCTGCGTCTGCTTGATGAAGTTCGTGTTGAGCTGCAGGTCGCTGAACCAGTTGTACGACACGCCGAGGCCGAGGAACGGCCGGAACTTCGCGGTGGCCTGCCCGAAGTAGTACTGCAGGATCACCGCCGGGCTCCACTGCCGCACGCTCTTCACGATCGGGTTGACCGACCCCAGCCCGATGTTCTGCGTGCCGAGCGCGCCGGCAGGACCCGGCGGCTTGATCGTGCCCTGGCCCGACACCTTGAACACCGGCGGCACGCCGGCCACCGACGTCACCGCGATATGGTCGGTCAGGAAGTGGCTGACCGTCAGGCCGACGGTGTCGGCGCCGCTCGTGTGCAGCCCGGTGCCCGCCGACGTGAACGACGGCGGCAGCCGCAGCGGCGTGTTGATCGGCGTCGGCGCGACGTTGGTCGTCATCGGCGTGCTGCTCTGCTGCGGCATGATGTGGAACCAGCCCAGCGTGACGACGTTGCTGCCGGCGCTCTGCGCGTGCGCCGCGAGCGGCGCCACGGCGGCGGCGCCGGCCGCCGCGCAGAGAAGGGTTTTCTTCATCACGGCTTTCCCCTCCGCTTACTGGACGAATGCGCCGATCGTGAAATACGGCGTCGATCCGGCGTTGTCGAGGAAACCGAACACGCCACCCGAGAAGATGAACTTGCCGGTCGGCGACGTGCTGCCCGAACCCGTGTGGATCGTCGTGACCGTGCCCGGCACCTTCTGCGTGTAGTCGAGGTCGAGCGCGGTCGCGAGCGACGCCTGCGACGGCTGGAACGGATCGAGCAGCGTGGCCTGCTTGTCGATCAGCGCGGTGGTCCGGTAATCGAACTGGCTGTCGACGCCGATGTACTCGCCGTTCTGCGAGCCGGCCGCGACGGCCGTCTGCGGCGCGAGGATCGAGATGCTCGATTCGTCGTCGGCGGTCAGGCCCGGCACGCCGTTGCTGTCCGGCGTCGGGTTCGGGTTCGCGACCCCCGTGCGCACGAGGATCGGCACGAGCTGGTTACGCAGCTTGCCGACGATCATGAAGCCCTTGCCCTGCGGCGTGGCCGACAGCGTCGGCTTCAACTGGCTCGCGTAGTTGTTCGACTGGAACGCGCCGCTGCCGTCGGCCGACTGCACGAAGTTCGTGCCCTGCTGCGCGCACGCGCCGCCGGCGAACTGGCCGGTCGTGTCGCACTTGGTCCAGGTGCCGTCCGCGTTGATCGTCACCTTCGCGTCGATCGACGCCGGCCCGAATTTCTGCGACGGCACTTCGCCGAAGCCGATGTGGCTGTACGTGCCCGCGACCTTCGTGATGTCGGTTTCGATCGACGAGAAGCCGATGAACGGGTAGTACGGGAATTTCGTGTCGGGCACCGCGGCCTGGCCGAGCACGCCGTCGAACTGGATCTCCTTGCCGGGAATCGTGCCGCCGGCGACGCCGAAGCCGACGAAGATGCGCGCCGGACGCGACGCGTCGAGGCTCGCGCCGTTCAGGCGGAACGCGCACTGGTTCAGCTTGTTGGTCGGCAGCAGCGTTTCCTGCGTGAGCGTGCCGCTGTCGACGGTGCCCGCGCGCGTCGGCGTGACGGTGCCGGTCTTTTGCGGCACCGCCGATTCGACATAGGTGACCTGCCAGGTCATCTTGGTCGTGTCGAGCTGGACCTTCGCGAGTTCGCCGCTGCCCGCGCCGCCCGTAAACACGGTGTTGTAGTCGAGCGTGGCGGGGCAAAGCCGGTCTTCGACGAGCGGGGGCGGATTGTCGCTACCGCCGCCGCATGCGGAAAGAAGGGGGGCGGCAAGGGCCGCCGCCAGAATGAGGTTGCGCTTCATGTTGCTCCTCCAGATTTGTCTTTGTGCGGCGGCCAGCTCCCTGTCGGCCGCTTCTGTTGGTCGTACTCGTCCTGCCTGCGCCGTGCCGAGCGCCTTCGTGCCTTCCCTGCCATCCGCGGCGGCAGGCCGGCCGCCGCGTCCTCGATCGCTACTTGCTGATCTGCGCGCCCACGCCGAAGTACGGGGTCGACGACGTCGTCGAATTCGCCGACGTCGACGTGACGCCGCCGTTCACCGTGCCCTGGATCAGCGCCGCATACAGGCCGCCCGTCGCGATCACCACGCCCGATGCGGACGGGTAGCTCGCGCCGCTCGGCGGGGTGGTCTTCGCGTTCAGCAGGCCCGGCGTCGTCTGGCCGTAGTCGAGCGTGAAGCCGTCTTCCTCGGCCTGCGTGGACGGGTTGATGAACGACGCGTTGCTGCCGCGGATCAGCGCGGCCGTGTACTTGAAGTTCGAGTCCGCGCCCGCGTAGCCGCCGTCGATCGTGCCCGACGTCACGGCCGTCGCCGCGCCGAGCACCGCGATGCCCGATTCGTCGTCGACCTGCGCGTCGAGGTGCAGCGGCGGCGTGCCGAGGTTCACGTTGCCCGTGCGCACGATCACCGGCACCGTCGCGCCGTTGAGCTGGCCGATCACCATGTGCGCGGTCGCCGACTTGCCGGTCGCGCCGACGATCGGCAGTTGCGTCTGCGGCAGCGTCTGCGGCGCCTTGGTGCTGTCGAAGTAGCCGCCGTTCGCGCTCGTCTTCCACGGATCGCCGGTGGTCTGGCAGCCGCCCGACCCGCTCGACGTGCACGCGCCGTTCGCGTCGAACGTCTCGCTCGAGTTCGAGCCCTTCGTCGCGTAGTTGCCCGACGGCACGAGGTGATAGAGCAGCGCGTTGTACGTGCCCGGCAGCTTCGAGAGGTCGGTCGTCGTGTTCGCGAAGCCGAGGAACGGATAGAAGTCGAAGTGACGGTTCGGCACCTGGCCGACGTTCTGCACGACGCCCGGGATGATCGTCAGCCCGTCGTACTGGATCGTCGCGCCGGGAATGCCGCCGCCCGCCACGCCCATGCCGACCAGCAGCATCGGCGGGTTCGCCTGGTTGAAGTCGGCGGCCGTCGAATAGGTCGAGCCGTCCGGCGCGGGGCCGGTGCCCGGTGTGAGGACGAACGCGCAGCGCGTCTGCTCGGCGGTCGGCAGCGTGCCGGTCGGCGGGTGGATGACCTTGCCGGTGATGGTCGTGCCGACGCGGCTCGGCGTGACGGTGCCGGTCTTCAGCGGAATCGGCGATTCGAGCCACTTGAGCGTGTACGTCATCGCGACCGCGTCGATGTTGACGCTGACGATCTCGCCGCTCCCCGCGCCGCCGAGATACGTGCTCTTCACGATATCCGCGTTGGCCGGGCACAGTGCGCCGTTGATGGGCTGCGAAGGCGGCTGCCCTTGCGTGCCGCAACTCGAGCCGGAACATTGGGGCGCATTGATCGGCGCGAGTGCGCCGCCGGAGTCCCCCCACCACATGCAACCAGGAAAGGGGCAATGGCAAAGGCCGTTGCCACCCCCTTCGATAAGGCGTGCGACATGCCGCTGTCTCCAATCGTTTAATTGTGCGAGCTAATGTCGCTGCCTGGGTTTTTGCTGTCAATTGATGAACCCGTCTAAAAAAGGCGATTGAAACGGGAGCTGTGATTTGAATCCTTGCCCGATAAGGAAATGAGTAAGAATTTAAACGCGAGACAGGCTGCCGAAAGCTGCCGGAGTGGGGGATGCGCGACGCCAGGCACGCTCTCGCAGCGCCTTCCTGCGTATAACGGCAGTGTTTAAATCGACGGATATCCGGTTTATCCCTATTCGGGATTGACTGGATGAGGAGGGGCTGGATTAATTCATTTGTAATCGCGCAATGGAAAGCTTGTAAATATTTGTAAAGGCGCGATCCGGTGTTTTTATATATTGCCTGATACGGGTAAATAAAAAGCCGGCCAGTGGCCGGCTTTGCATGGCATGCGATGCTGAATCAGCGTTTGAGGCCCGCGTCCTCGGCCGCGCCGATGTTGAGGTTCATGCACTGGATCGCGGCGCCCGACGCGCCCTTGCCGAGGTTGTCGAGGCGCGCGACGGTGACGAAGCGCTCCGCGTTGCCGAACACGAACAGGTCGACGCGGTTCGTGTCGTTGTTCGCCTGCACGTCGAAGAAGCCGCCGTCGAGGTTGGCTTCCGCGTCGAACGGTGCGACGCGCACGAACGCCTCGTCCGCGTAGTACTCGGCGAACACGCGCTGCACGTCCTGCGGCGTCGCGCGCTTCGCGAGCTGCTCGGGGGTGAAGTAGGTCGTCACCGCGAGGCCCTTCAGGAACGGGCCGACGATCGGCGTGAAGATCGGCGCGTTCGCGAGGCCCGTGTGCGCGGCCATTTCCGGCAGGTGCTTGTGCGCGAGGCCGAGCGCGTACGGACGCGGGCTCGCGAGCTTGCCGCCCGGCGCGGCGCTTTCGTACTCGGCGATCATCGACTTGCCGCCGCCGCTGTAGCCGGTGATCGAGTAGCTGTGCGCGGCGAACGTCGGCGCGACGATGCCCGCATCGACGAGCGGACGCATCGCGAGCACGAACGCCGATGCGTGGCAGCCGGGCACCGCGATGCGCTTCGACGTACGAATCTTCTCGCGCTGCGCGCGGGTCAGCTCCGGCAGGCCGTACGCCCAGTCGGCATTCGTGCGGAACGCGGTGCTCGCGTCGATCAGCGTGGTGTTCGGATTCTCGACGAGCGATGCGGATTCGCGCGACGCGACGTCCGGCAGGCACAGGAACGTGACGTCCGACGCGTTGATCAGGCGGCGGCGCTCGTCGACGTCCTTGCGCTTCGCTTCATCGATGCGCAGGATCTCGATGTCGCTGCGTGCCGACAGGTATTCGAAGATCTTGAGGCCGGTCGTGCCTTCCTGGCCGTCGACAAAAACTTTGGTGCTCATTTCGCTCTCACTGAATGAAACGGGAGCCGCGGCGCCCTGAAACCGCCATTTTAAGACGTCATCCGGCGGCACTGCACCGCGCGGGGCGAAAAAAGACGGCCCGCGGGCCGTCCTGGTGTCCGTTTGACGCGGCCGGCACCCGTTTGCCGCGCGAACGGCGGCGCGAACGAACGGCCGGCCGGTGGTGCTTCAGCGGCCGCCGGCCACCCAGCGCGCCGTCGCCGCGGCGACGCGTTGGCCGAACGCCTTTGCGGTGTCGAGATCGCCGGGCAGCGGGCCTTCGTCGGGCGTGGCGTCCGCCGGCGACTGCGCGAGCAGGCCCGTGAAGCCGCCGACGTAGTTGATGTCGTTGCGCGTGGCCGCCTTCGAGTTGGCCGGCATCATGCCCGTGCCGACCCACACCATCCCATGTTGCATCGCCAGCGTGACGAAATACTGAATCGTCGAGAACTTGTCGCCGTTCATCGTCGCGGAGTTCGTGAAGCCCGCGGCGATCTTGTCCTTCCATTTCTGCGTAAACCACGGTTTCGACGTGGCATCGGCGAACTGCTTGAACTGCGCGGACGGTCCGCCCATGTAGGTCGGCGCGCCGAAGACGATCGCGTCCGCCGCGTCGAGCGCGGCCCAGCCCGCGTCGTCGAGCTCGCCGACGGCGATGAGGCGTGCGGTGGCGCCGGCATCCTGCGCACCCGCGAGCACGGCTTCGGCCAGTTTCTGCGTGTGACCGTAGCCGCTGTGATAGACGATGACGATGTTCGACATGAAGCGTTCTCCGGAAAGGGACGGGAACGGCGGACCGCAGGCTCGCCGCGTCGCGCGCCGTACTCGGGCGGCGCGCCGGATGCGCGGCGGGATGCCGCGACCGGTGCAACCGAGTTTAGCAAGCCGAAATGACGGGAAAAATGTGCGCAGGCAGCGCACAGAAATTCGCGGGCGCGGGCAATCGCGACCCGCTACGGGCGGCAGGACGCGGTTACGGCCCGTAAGTGACCGTGAGTTGCGCGGTGCCGATCGCGAGCGTGCCGATCTCGTGTTCGAACATCGGCGCGGGGCGCCCCTGCGAGACGCGCAGGTCGGTGCCTTTCAGCGCGTAGACGGTGATCACGTAGCGATGCGGCTTGCCGGGCGGCGGGCACGGGCCGCCGTAACCGTCGAGTCCGTAGTCGTTGCGCGCCTCGCTCGCGCCGATGCGGCGCAGGAAGCCGGAGGCGCTGGCGTCGGCCGGCAGGCTCGTGACGGTCGCCGGGATGCCCGCGACGGCCCAGTGCCACCAGCCGTGCCCGGGCGCGTCGGGATCGAAGATCGTGACCGCATAGCCGCGCGTGCCGGGCGGCGGGTTGTGCCATGCGAGTTGCGGCGAGCGGTTCGCGCCCTTGCAGTCGCCGCGGTCGAACACGTTCGCGAGCCGCACGCGCGCGCCGGGCGTCAGGTCGTCGCTCGTCACGGTGAACGGGCCTTCGGCACGCGCGGGCAGCGCCGCGAAAACGGCGGCGCACAGGAGGGCGGAGAGGAGAAACGGAGAAGGGCGACCCGATGGCGCAGGCGGAGTGATCCGGCGATCCACACGCATATGGCGCTTCTCCCGTCACGTGGGCCGGGCCGAACCGCCCGGCATTGTTGGCGTTGTGTGTTGCCCGCAGCGCTGAGGGCGGCGATGGATCAAGTCTAGCATTAGGGTTCGATGAGCGACGCCCGCCGTCGCGCGCGATTGCGATCGGTCAGCGCGCCGGTCGACGGACGAAAAAAAACCGCCTGCGATCAAGCAGGCGGTTTTCTTGGCCAGTGCGCCGGCACGCGTGCCGGCGTGGCGTCATTCCTTCGGGGCCGTCGCGCCGCCGTGCGCGGCCGACCACTCAGCCGGTGCGTGCAGGAATTTCTCGACTTCGTCGAGCGTCTTCGTCTCGAAGTAGCCCGACGCCTTCGCGACGCGCAGCACGTCCCACCACGTCGCGAGCGCGTGCAGGTCGACGTCGATGTCCTTCAGGACCGACACGCTTTCCTTGAAGATGTCGTAGTGGAACAGCACGAAGCAGTGGTTCACCGTCGCGCCCGCGGTGCGCAGCGCGTTGACGAAGTTGATCTTGCTGCGGCTGTCGGTGGTCAGGTCTTCCACCAGCAGCACGCGCGAGCCTTCTTCCAGATGGCCTTCGATCTGCGCGTTGCGGCCGAAACCCTTCGGCTTTTTACGCACGTACTGCATCGGCACCATCATCCGGTCCGCGATCCAGGCCGCGAACGGGATGCCGGCCGTCTCGCCGCCCGCCACCGCATCGATCTGCTCGAAGCCGATGTCGCGCGTGATCGTCGTTTCCGCCATTTCCATCAGCGCACGGCGCACGCGCGGATACGAGATCAGCTTGCGGCAGTCGATATAGACGGGGCTTGCCCAGCCGGACGTGAAGATGAACGGTTTTTCGGCATTGAAGTGCACCGCCTGCACTTCGAGCAGGATTTTGGCGGTCGTATCCGAGATCGACTGACGATCGTAGCCTGTCATGGGCATTCCTTGGGTGATGAGCGAGGAGCGGGCGCGGGCCCGGTGGCGCAGCAAGGGGAACCTGCCCGAAGGGCCGGGGCGCGATCGGCGGACCAATCGCATCGCTGCGCGCGTAGCCCGCTATTTTACCCGATTCAGGCCCGTTTTCGGCGGAATTCGCGCGGGTTCGCCATGCCGCTCACCACCGGCGAAACAAACGGGGCACGACCGTCCGATGCTGATGCCGGGGATGCGGCAGTGCACCAACGGAGGTCATTTAGGGGGTGTACACTAGGCGGCCCTAAGAAATCGTTCAGTACTTTGGACCTTCCTCTTGCCATCCGCCAAGGTTCGATGGCGTGCCGATCCGGCGCGTCGCGGGCCGTCTCGCAGTCGACCATCCCCTCGGTTCAAGCAGACGCGGCCGAAGGTGCTGTGTACTGAGTCGTCAATATTTCGCATGTCTCTCGCAGGTCAATCATGGACGAACAACTGAAGCAGGCCGCTCTCGCTTATCACCTGAATCCGAAACCCGGCAAGATTTCGGTGACCCCCACCAAGCCGCTGTCGAACCAGCTCGATCTGTCGCTCGCGTATTCGCCCGGCGTCGCCGCTGCGTGCGAGGCGATCCACGCCGATCCGCTCGACGCGCAGAAGTACACGTCGCGCGGCAACCTCGTCGGCGTCATCACGAACGGCACCGCCGTGCTCGGCCTCGGCAACATCGGCCCGCTGGCCGCGAAGCCGGTGATGGAAGGCAAGGGCTGCCTCTTCAAGAAATTCGCGGGCATCGACGTGTTCGACATCGAACTGTCGGAGTCGGACCCCGACAAGCTCGTCGAGGCGATCGCAATGCTCGAGCCGACGCTCGGCGGCATCAACCTCGAGGACATCAAGGCGCCGGAGTGCTTCTACATCGAGCAGAAGCTGCGCGAGCGCATGAAGATTCCCGTTTTCCACGACGACCAGCACGGCACCGCGATCATCGCGTCGGCCGCGATCCTGAACGGCCTGAAGGTCGTCGGCAAGAAGCTGTCGGAAGTGAAGCTCGTGTGTTCGGGCGCGGGCGCGGCGGCGATCGCGTGCCTGGACCTGCTGGTGAACCTCGGCCTCACGAAGTCGAACATCCTCGTCGCCGATTCGAAGGGCGTGATCTACGAAGGGCGCGGCAACCTCGATCCGTCGAAGCAGCGCTATGCGGCGAACACCGACGCGCGCGCGCTCGCCGACGCGATCGTCGGCGCGGACGTGTTCCTCGGCTGCTCGAGCGCGGGCGTGCTGAAGCAGGACATGGTCAAGACGATGGGCGAGCGCCCGCTGATCCTGGCGCTCGCGAACCCGGAACCGGAAATCCGCCCGGAAGACGCGAAGGCCGTGCGCCCGGACGCGATCGTCGCGACCGGCCGTTCGGACTACCCGAACCAGGTCAACAACGTGCTGTGCTTCCCGTTCATCTTCCGTGGCGCGCTCGACGTCGGCGCGACGACGATCACGGAAGAAATGAAGCTCGCGTGCGTGCGCGCGATCGCCGAGCTGGCCGAGGAAACCGACCAGAGCGAGGAAGTAGCGAAGGCGTATGAAGGCCATTCGCTCGAATTCGGGCCGGACTACCTGATTCCGAAGCCGTTCGACCCGCGCCTGATCATCAAGATCGCGCCGGCCGTGGCTCAAGCCGCGATGGATTCGGGCGTCGCCACGCGCCCGATCCAGGACATGGACGCGTACCGCGAGCAGCTCGGCGCGACCGTCTACCGCACCGGCATGGTGATGCGCCCGGTGTTCGCGGCCGCGAAGCAGAAGGAGGCCCGCATCGTGTTCGCCGAAGGCGAGGACGAGCGCGTGCTGCGCGCCGCGCAGTTCGTGCTGCTGGAAAAGATCGCCAAGCCGATCATCGTCGGCCGTCCGTCGGTCGTCGACATGCGCTTGCAGAAGATCGGCTCGAAGCTGAAGGCCGGCGTCGATTTCGAAATCGTCGATCCGGAAGACGATGCGCGCTACCACCGCTACTGGCAGGCGTATCAGGAGATCGGCGCGCGCGACGGCGTGACGCCGGAAGTCGCGAAGGCCGCGATGCGCAAGTTCAACACGCTGATCGGCGCGATGCTCGTCCATCTGGGCGATGCGGACGGGATGATCTGCGGGATGATCGACACGTTCCACAGCCACCTGAAGTTCATCGAGCAGGTGCTGGGCCGCGCGAAGGGCGCCGAGCACTTCGCCGCGATGAACCTGCTGATGCTGCCGGGCCGCAACCTGTTCGTGTGCGACACGTACGTGAACGAACTGCCGAGCGCCGACCAGCTCGCCGACATGACGATCCAGGCCGCGGCCGAGATCGAGCGCTTCGGCATCGCGCCGAAGGCCGCGCTGCTGTCGAACTCGAACTTCGGCAGCGCGCCGTCGGCGTCGTCGCGCCGGATGGCCGAGGCCCGCAAGCTGATCGTCGAACGTGCGCCGAACCTCGAAGTCGACGGCGAAATGCACGGCGACGCGGCACTGTCGGAACTGATCCGCAAGCAGGCGTTCCCGGGCACGACGCTGTCGGGCGAAGCGAACCTGCTGATCATGCCGAACGTCGAAGCGGCGAACATCGCGTACAACCTGCTGAAGATGGTCGGCGGCGAAGGCGTGACGGTCGGCCCGTTCCTGCTCGGCGCGGCCAAGCCGGTCCACATCCTGACGCCGGCCGCGACCGTGCGCCGGATCATCAACATGACGGCTGTTGCCGCCGCGAACGTGAACACGAAGTAAGTCCACGCCCGCGTGTGCCGCGCGTTACTCGCGGCGCAATGAAAAACGCCACGGAACCTGCGTTCCGTGGCGTTTTTTTTTCGTGAACCGTAAGGGCGACGGTGGCGCGGAAAGGACGTCCAGACCGCGAACGTCCGCCGCGCGCGCCCTTACGCGACCTGCTGGTGCGACTGCCCGCCTGCCGGCGAACGCCACTTCGCCAGCAGCGTGTCCCACTTCTGCCGCACCGCGCGCAGGTTGTTCTCCTTCACGTGGCCGTAGCCGCGAATGCCGTCCGGCAGCGCCGCGAGTTCGAGTGCGAGCGGGCGGTTGGCCGCGTTCAGCCGGGTCAGCACCTCGTCGATCAGCGTTTCGTACTCGCCGATCAGCGCGCGTTCGGTGCGGCGCTCCGCGGTGCGGCCGAACGGGTCGAGCCCCGTGCCGCGCAGGAACTTCGCCTTCGCGAGCAGCCGGAACGCCGACATCATCCACGGGCCGTACGCCTTCTTCACGAGATGGCCGTGGGCGTCCGTCTTCGCGAACAGCGGCGGCGCGAGGTGGAATTTCAGCTTCCAGTCGCCTTCGAACTGCGCGGTCAGGCGCGCGAGGAACGCGGGGTCGGACTGCAGCCGCGCGACCTCGTACTCGTCCTTGTACGCCATCAGCTTGAACAGGTTGCGCGCGACCGCTTCGGTCAGCGGCTCCTGCACCGTGTCGCCGTCCGCCAGCGCACGCTCGGCGGCGCGCACCTTGTCGACGAACGCCGCATAACGCGACGCGTACGCGGCGTTCTGGTACGCGGTGAGGAACTCCACGCGCTTCGCGATCAGCGCGTCGACCGCCTTCTTCGTGTGCAGCGAGATCACCGTGGCGCCTTGCGCGGGGCGGGCGTCGCCGGCCGCCGCCTGCTTCACGCTGGCGAGGTCGTACGCGGCGCGGCGGCCCCAGTCGAACGCCGCACGGTTCTTCTCGACCGACACCGCGTTCAGCTCGATCGCGCGTTCGAGCGACGCGAGCGTCAGCGGCAGCCAGCCTTTCTGCCACGCGTAGCCGAGCACGAACGGGTTCGTGTAGATCGCGTCGCCGAGCAGCGCGACCGCGAAGCGGTTCGCGTCGATGAAGTCGACCGCAACACCGGCCGCCGCGCGGATGTCGTTCTCGGCGGACAGGCCCGGGAACGCCCAGTTCGGGTTCTTGATGAACTCGGCGGTCGGTGTCTGCGCGCTGTTGACGACCACCCGCGTCGTGTCGTGGCGCATCCGCGACGTGCACTCGTCGCCGGCCGTGACGATCGCATCGCAACCGATTACGAGATCGGCTTCGCCCATCGCGATCCGCGTCGCATGGATGTCGGTCGGCGCGTGCGAGATCTGCACGTGGCTCATCACGGCGCCGCCTTTCTGCGCGAGGCCGGTGACGTCGAGCACGGTCACGCCCTTGTTTTCCAGATGCGCGGCCATCCCGAGCAGCGCGCCGATCGTGACGACGCCCGTGCCGCCCACGCCGGTGACGAGCACGCCGTACGCGCGATCGATCGCCGGCAGCGTCGGTTCCGGAATCGGCGGCAATGCGCTGCCGTCGACCGACACCGCCTTCGGCTTCTTCAACTGGCCGCCCTCGACCGTGACGAAGCTCGGGCAGAACCCCTTCACGCACGAAAAGTCCTTGTTGCAGCTCGACTGGTTGATCTGGCGCTTCGTGCCGAATTCGGTTTCCAGCGGCTCGACCGACAGGCAGTTCGACTGCACCGAGCAGTCGCCGCAGCCTTCGCACACCGCGTCGTTGATCACGACGCGTTTCGCCGGGTCCGGATACGTGCCGCGTTTGCGGCGGCGGCGCTTCTCGGTCGCGCAGGTCTGGTCGTAGATCAGGATCGTCGTGCCTTCGATCTCGCGCAGCTCGCGCTGCACATCGTCGAGCTGGTCGCGGTGATGGATCGTCACGCCGGGCGCGAGCAGCGCCTTCCGGCTGTCGTACTTCTCCGGCTCGTCGGTGACGATCACGATCTTCTTCGCGCCTTCGGACGCGAGCTGGTGCGTGATCTGCGGCACCGTCAGCACGCCGTCGACCGGCTGGCCGCCCGTCATCGCGACCGCGTCGTTGTAGAGGATCTTGTAGGTGATGTTCGCCTTCGACGAAATCGCCGCGCGCACGGCCAGCAGGCCCGAGTGGAAATAGGTGCCGTCGCCGAGGTTCGCGAACACGTGCTTTTCGTCGGTAAACGGCGCCTGGCCGATCCACGGCACGCCTTCGCCGCCCATCTGGCTGAAGGTGCTCGTGCTGCGGTCCATCCAGACGGTCATGTAGTGGCAGCCGATCCCGGCGATCGCGCGCGAGCCTTCCGGCACGTTGGTCGACGTGTTGTGCGGGCAGCCCGAGCAGAACCACGGTTTGCGCTCGGTCTGCACGTGCGGCTTCGCGAGCGCCATTTCCTTCGCGTTGATCACCGCGAGCCGCGCGGCGATGCGCGCGCGCACGTCGGACGGCAATTCGAACTTCTCGAGCCGCGTCGCGATCGCCTTCGCGATGATCGCCGGCGACAGCTCGTAGTGCGCGGGCAGCAGCCAGTTGCCCATCGGCACCGACCATTCGCCGCCGGCGCCATCCTTCTCGTCGAACTTGCCGAACACGCGCGGGCGTTGCGCGTCGGGCCAGTTGTACAGCTCTTCCTTGATCGCGTATTCGAGGATCTGGCGCTTTTCCTCGACCACCAGGATTTCGTCGAGGCCGCGCGCGAATGCTTGCGCGCCCTGCGCTTCGAGCGGCCACACGCAGCCGACCTTGTACAGGCGGATGCCGATCCGCGCACACGTCTCGTCGTCGAGCCCGAGGTCGGTCAGCGCCTGGCGCACGTCCAGGTACGCCTTGCCGCCGGTCATGATCCCGAAGCGCGCGTGCGGCGAATCGATCTCGATCCGGTCGAGCTTGTTCGCCCGCACGTAGGCGAGCGCCGCGTACCACTTGTAGTCGAGCAGCCGTGCTTCCTGCACGAGCGGTGGATCGGGCCAGCGGATGTTCAGCCCGCCTTCCGGCAGGATGAAATCGGTCGGCAGCACGATCTCGGTGCGATGCGGGTCGATATCGACCGACGCCGACGATTCGACGACGTCCGTCACGCACTTGAGCGCGACCCACAGGCCCGAGTAGCGGCTCATCGCCCAGCCGTGCAGGCCGAAATCGAGATATTCCTGCACGTTCGACGGGAACAGCACCGGCAGCCCGCAGGCCTTGAAGATGTGCTCGGACTGGTGCGCGAGCGTCGACGATTTCGCCGCGTGGTCGTCGCCGGCGAGCACCAGCACGCCGCCGTGCTGCGACGAGCCGGCCGAATTCGCATGCTTGAAGACGTCGCCGGTGCGGTCGACGCCCGGGCCCTTGCCGTACCACATGCCGAACACGCCGTCGTATTTCGCGCCGGGGTACAGGTTCACCTGCTGCGAGCCCCACACGGCGGTGGCGGCGAGATCTTCGTTGAGGCCGGGCTGGAACACGATCTGGTGGGCGGCCAGGTGCTGCTTGGCTTTCCAGAGCGACAGATCGAGGCCGCCGAGCGGCGAGCCGCGGTAGCCGGAGATGAAGCCGGCCGTATTGAGACCGGCGGCGCGGTCGCGTTCCTGCTGGAGCATCGGCAGGCGCACGAGGGCCTGGATGCCGCTCATGTACGCGCGGCCGCGCTCCAGTGTGTATTTGTCGTCAAGCGTGACGGACTTCAGCGCGGCTTCTAGCGACGCGCGTTGGTCTGCGTCTAGCGGGGCATTCATTAACTGTCTCCTCCACCCGGTCTGGGATCACCAAAACTTCGGTTGCGTCGGCATCTTTTGGACGCGTCTGCAGTGGCCGGCATGTTCGCCGGTTTTAAGGGATGGTAGCACTGGGGCAAACCCGCCGCCCATCGGTCGCAACGCGGAGAGACGGGCGGCCGCACATTGAGAAACAGGGCGAGATGATGCGTTACATCATGTAAAAGCATGTAAAGCCGCGTTGATCTGCGGGCAAATGCCGTTAATCTTGTCGGCCTGCCGGAGGTGCCCGGCCGCGTGGGTTCGTTCCGACGCAGTCGGGGAGGCGCCGGCAGTTTTACAGGAGGTGCAATGAACACACGTCATATCCAGAGTTTCCTGATCGTGTCCGCCGCGTTTTTCTCGATGACCGGCCCGGTGCACGCGCGAGGCGCGAGCGCACTGGCGGCAGCCGGCGCGCAGATGCAGCAGATCGTGCCGGCCCAGGACGCCGCGGCCCAGCCGTCGGCCGAGCGTGCCGCCGAATCGAAGGCGAGCGTGCGTTGATGCGATCGCGCGGCCCGCGGGCTGCGCCGGAATATGAAAAGGGCGGGAATCTTCGGATTCCCGCCCTTTTTCTTTGCGCTGCGCGGATGGCGCGGCCGCCCCGGCGGCCGGAGCCGCCGCCGCGCGGCGGAAAGCGTCAGGCCTTGTCCTGCACGACGCCGCGACGGATCTGGTCGAGTTCGATCGATTCGAACAGCGCCTTGAAGTTGCCTTCGCCGAAGCCTTGGTTGCCCTTGCGCTGGATGATCTCGAAGAAGATCGGGCCGATCTGGTTCTCGGTGAAGATCTGCAGCAGCAGGTCGTCGCGCGCGCCGTCGATCAGGATCTTGCGCTTCTTCAGCTCGTCCAGCGATTCGCCGTGGTTCGGCACGCGGCGATCGACCAGCTCGTAATACGTGTCGATCGTGTCGAGCAGCTTCACTTCCTTGCTGCGCAGCCCGTCGACCGCCTGGTAGATGTCGCTCGCGCCGAGCGCGATGTGCTGGATGCCTTCGCCGTGATACGCGTCCAGGTACTCCTGGATCTGGCCGGCCGTGTCCGAGCCTTCCTCGTTGATCGGGATGCGGATCTTGCCGCACGGCGACGTCATCGCCTTCGACTTCACGCCCGTCACCTTGCCTTCGATGTCGAAGTAGCGCACTTCGCGGAAGTTGAACAGGCGCTCGTAGAACTCGGCCCATTCCTGCATGCGGCCGCGATGCACGTTGTGCGTCAGGTGGTCGATGTAGGTGAGGCCGTGGCCGACCGGATTCGGGTTCGCGCCGGCAATCGGCTCGAAGTCGACGTCATAGATGCTGATGTCGCCGATCGCGCCCGGCTGCGCGCCGTTCTTGCCGCGCCAGCGGTCGACGAAATAGATCAGCGAATCGCCGATGCCCTTGATCGCCGGGATGTTCAACTCCATCGGGCCCGTCTTGTTGTCGAAGCCCCATGCGCCGAGTTCGAGCGCGCGCTGGTACGCCTTTGCCGCGTCCTGCACGCGGAACGCGATCGCGCAGATCGACGGGCCGTGCAGCCGCGCGAAGCGTTGCGCGAACGAATCGGGTTCGGCGTTGATGATGAAGTTGATGTCGCCCTGGCGGTACACCGTCACGTCCTTGTGGCGATGGCGCGCGATCGCGGTGAAACCCATCCGTTCGAACAGTTGTCCGAGTGCTTTCGGGTCCGGTGCCGTGTATTCGATGAATTCGAAGCCGTCGGTGCCGACGGGGTTGTCCCAGGTGGGGATCTGCATGTCGTGTCTCCTGTGCGGGGCGATCGGCCGGGGCGGCGTGCGCGTGCCCGGCGGGGTTCGATGTCGACGGCCGCGCCCGCAAGGCGCGTGTGCGGCGAGTCGAGACATGCGACAGAGTGTAGCGGGCGGCCGCGAGCGGAAACTTGCGAACTTAATCGCCCACGCCTACGATGGCGCAATTTCCAGTCTCAAAATAATCAATGGAGGGCAGAAGATGGCGCAAGCCGAATTGGATGCCATCGATCGGCGAATTCTCGCGATTCTTCAGGAGAACGGGCGCCTGTCGAACCAGGAGATCGCCGAGCGCGTGAACCTGTCGCCGAGCCCGTGCCTGCGGCGAATCCGGCGGCTCGAGGAAATGGGCGTGATCACCGGCTACGTCGCGCTGCTGAATCCGCAGAAGCTCGGGCTCGACCTGCTCGCGTACGTGAGCGTGCGGCTCGAAAAGCGCGGCGGCCTTGCGCCGATGCGGGCCGACGAGACGTCGGCCCGCGCGGGCGCGACCCACGCGGAGCTGTTTCGCGCGGCCGTGCAGACCTGGCCGGAAGTCGTCGCGTGTCATGCGATGACGGGCGACATGGATTACCTGTTGCGCGTACAGGTCGAGGACATGGCGCATTTCTCCCGCTTCGTGCAGGAGCATCTGCTGCATCACCCGTCGGTGATCGACGTGAAAACGAGCTTCTCGCTCGACTGCTTCAAGGAAACGACGGCGTTGCCGATTCGTTCGGTGCGCTAGCTGGCGCGGCGGGAAAGGGAGGAGGGGCGCCGGGCGCGCCGCAGGCGCAACCCGGCTGGCCGACCCACCGACGTCAGGCCGTCAGTGCGGAGGGCATCAGCGATTCGATGAACTTCGTCGTGCGGCGCGCCTGGCGCTTCATCGCGTAGTCGAACACCGCGGCCTGTTCCTGCAGCATTTCGGCGATGATCGTCGAGTGGTCGGCCGGCGGCAGCGACAGGTACGCATCGGCTTCGCCGTACGCATACTCGATCCGCATCCCGGACTTCTTCGCGATGTGCATCATCGTCGCGTTGCGCGACAGGCAATGCATGTACAGCATCGTCACGTGCGTGTTGCGGCTGCGGATCGCCGCGCGCTCGAACAGCTTCGAGCCGACGCCGCGGCCGCGCGCGCTTTCGAGCACCGACACGCCGAATTCGGCCGTGCGCTTGTCGCCCTCGGCCGGCAGATAGGCCAGATGACCGACGCCGATCAGTTCGAGGTCGTGGTCGAACACGCCGAACACGGTATCGCGACCGAAATCGATCGTGCGGACATAGTTCTCGATCACATGGTCGGGCACCATCTGGCCGAAGCGCAGCAGGCGGTCCTCTTCGTCGAGCGAGAGAAAGTGGGTGAGCATCTGCTCACGGTCTTTGGAAGCCAGTTCCCTGACGAGAACCGGCGCAGTACCGACCTTGCCGACAGCATCGGCACGGCCGTTGAATTGCGTGTTCATCGTGGGTTCCTCAGTGTGGGCGCACAAACGGGTTGTGCAATGCAACAGCATTTTACCCGAGCGGGGTTGGGGAAAACCCGTATTTGACGTTGTTTGTGCTGAGGAGGAATTCTAAATCCGCTTAGTTCATTCTATATCTATTTGATTTTAAAAGGATTTAAAATTCATCATATGAAATGCGCGGCGGGCGGTCGAACTGTGCCCGTCGCGCAACGCATGCTGCTGCGCGGCAATCAGGCCGCCGTCGACAGCCCGCGCTCGATCAGGTCGATCACCTGTTCGGCGAAGTCGCGGTAGCCGAGGCGCCCACCCGGCTTCAGCCACGTGAAAGTCCAGTTGATCATCCCGAACACCATCATCGTGACGGAGGTCTGGTTTTCCTTCGAGATGCGGTCGGGGTAGGCGCGCGCGAGCTGCCGCGTGAACGCCGCGACGATGTCGCGCTGGCGATCGAGCACGATTTCGCGCTGCGCGTCCTCCAGATATTTCACGTCGTTGAGCAGCGCGACGTGGCGGCTGTGCGACGTCTCGTACTCGGCGAGGAACGCACGCACGAGTTCGGCGAACGCGTCGCGCTCGCTGAGGCCGCGCCGCTGGCTCGCGCCCTCGACCTCTGCGATGATCAGCATCAGCCGTTTCGTGTAGCGGTCGAGCAGGTCGAACAGGATCGCTTCCTTGCTCTCGTAATAGTGGTAGAGCCGCGCCTTCGACGTGCCGCTCGCGGTCGCGAGATCGGACATCGACGTGCTCGGGTAGCTCGTCTGCGCGAATTTCTCGGCGGCCAGATCGAGGATCTGCTCGCGCTGGGATTCGTGGTCGGGCGCTCGGGTTCGGGCCATGGTCGAATGCGAAAGATTAGCGGTGCGCGGCGGCGCGGGCCGCGCGCACCTGCGTGGAAGAGAGGGCGTCGGGCGCGTCGTCCTGCAGCTCGAACCGGCCGGCCGCCGCGAGTTCGCGGCAGCGCCACCACGCGATCGCGTCGCTGACGAACAGGCCGCCGCGGTCGGCGGCGGCCATGATGCTGCCGACGAGGCGCCGCGCGGGCTGCCAGTCGGCTGCCGTGCGCGCGACGATCAACGCGTCGAGATCGGCGTAGTGGCCGCTCTTGATCGTGTTGCTGACCCAATAACGCAGTTCGGCGTTCAGATGCTTCGCCTCCTGCCATTCGAGTGCGAGGCGGCCGATGCGCAGGACCGAGACCGGCGCGGCCGCCGGCCGCTTGCGCGCCAGTTCCGCGGGCGAGAACATCCCGGTCGAGCACGCCTGGTCAGTGCGCGACAGCGCTGCGCGCGGCGCGGCGTCGAGGTCGGCAGCCGACAACCGTACCTCGTTCAGGCGTTGCGGCACGTTGCGCAGGTGATAGGCGACGCGGCGCAGCAGCAGCTTGTCGCCGACGCACGGCGCGTGCCACACGACGACCTGGCCGGCATCCGTCGCGAGCTGGTCGAGGCGTGCGAATTCGGCCTCGATTTCCGCGTTCCAGTCGGGAATCTGGTCGCCGAGCACGTGCTGCCAGAAGGCGGCGCGCGTGTCGGGCGTCTCGTCGACGCCCTTCAGTGGCCCGACGCCGAGATCGTCGAGCAACCCGACGACGCGCTCGTCGCGTCCGGCTTGCGCAAGGGCCTCGCGCAGCGACGCGGCGGCGGTGCCGCCCTGAATCACATGAATGGTACTCATCGGCCTGTCGTCAACAAAAGAAAACCGCCGGCCGGGCGGACGTTGCGATGTCCAGCCGGCCGGCGGCCCCTAGTGTAAGCGAGATGTGTGACGACGAGAAACCGGTGCGTCGCGACGGTCCGACGCCGCTCAACGTTCGTCGAAGCTCACGACGACCTTGTCGCTGATCGGGTGGCACTGGCACGTCAGCACGAAACCGTCCCTGACTTCGTGCTCCTCGAGCGTGTAGTTCTTCTCCATCCGCACTTCGCCCTCGACCACCTTCGCGCGGCACGTGCAGCACACGCCGCCCTTGCACGCATACGGCAGCGCGAGGCCCGCGCGCAGGCCCACGTCGAGCAGGCTCACGCCTTCGTACGGCAGACGCAGCTTGCGCTTCTTGCCGTCGAGCACGATTTCGAGGTCGGCGGCCGGCGTCTGGTCGGTGATCTCGACGACCGGTGTGCCGGCCTGCGGCAGCGGTGTGCCGAAACGCTCGACGTGCACCTTCGCCGGCGGCACGCCGGCCGCTTTCAGCGCGGCTTCGGCGGCGTCCATCATCGGCGCCGGGCCGCAGATGAACGCCTCGTCGATCGCGTCGGCCGGCGTCAGCGTCGCGAGGAATTCCGCGCATTTCGCCTGGTCGAGCACGCCGTTGAACAGCTCGACGTCCTGCAGGTCGTCCGACAGCACGTGATAGAGGACGAAGCGGTTCATGTAGCGGTTCTTCAGGTCCTCGAGCTCCTCCGCGAACATGATCGCGTCGACGCTGCGGTTGCCGTAGATCAGCGTGAACGTGCTGCGCGGCTCGAGCTCGAGCGTCGTCTTCACGATCGCGAGCACCGGCGTGATCCCCGAGCCGCCGGAAAACGCGACGTACTGCTTGCCGTGGTCGGCGTTCAGGTGCGTGAAGAAGCGGCCGTCCGGCGTCATCACGTCGATCGTATGGCCGGGCTTCAGCGTGTCGAACGCGAAGTTCGAGAAGCGGCCGCCGCGCACGCGCTTGATGCCGATGCGCAGTTCGCCGTCGCGGTCATAGTCCGTCGTGCCGACGCAGATCGAATACGAGCGGCGCGTCTCCTCGCCGTCGATGTGGGTCTTCAGCGTGACGAACTGGCCCTGCGTGAAACGGTACGCGTCGCGCAGCTCGGGCGGCACGTCGAACGAGACGGTCACGGCGTCGGCGGTCTCGGGCCGCACGTCGCGGATACGCAGCGGGTGAAATTGCGGGGTCGCCATATTCAGTAGGGTTTGAAGTAGTCGAAGGGTTCGCGGCAGTCGACGCAGCGATACAGCGCCTTGCACGCCGTGGACGCGAATTGCGCGAGACGTTCGGTGCGCGCGGAGCCGCAGCGCGGGCAGGCGGGCGCCGCGACCGGCCGCGGCACGAAGCGCACGACGTTCTCCCGCGGCGCGGCGCTGCCGCACTGGCCGACCGGCGGCGCGATGCCGTAGGCCCGCAGCTTGTCGCGCGCTTCCTGCGTGATCCAGTCGGTCGTCCACGCGGGGGCGAGCACCGTCTCGATCCGGTGCGGCGGCAGATCGGCGGCCTGCAGCGCGGCGGCGATGTCCTCGGCGATCTGCGACATCGCCGGGCAGCCCGAGTAGGTCGGCGTGATCACGACTTCGAGCTGGCCGTCGTCCGCGCGGCGGACGTCGCGCAGGATGCCGAGCTCGCGGATCGACACGACCGGGATCTCCGGATCGGGCACGGCTTCGAGCACGTCCCACGCGCGGGCGAGCAGCGGATCGTCGTGGTGCGCGGCGGGCGCGGCGTGGACAGGGGCGGCGGTCTGGGCGGACATCGTCGGGCTCCGTGGCGTGGGCCGGTTACCAGCTTGCGCCGGGGTGCTGGCGCGCGAGGCTCTGCATTTCGGCGAGCAGGTAGCCCATGTGTTCCGAATGCTCGCCCTGCTTGCCGGTCGTCACATGTTTCACGGGCGCAGGCGGCGTGAGCGTGGCTTCGGCGAGTGCGTCGTCCACGTCCGCGCGCCACGCGGCCTCGATCGCGGCCGGTGCGGGGCCGATGCCCGCCGCGACGATCGCGTCGTCGATTTCATCGGCGGCGAAGAATTCGCGCGTGTACGGCATCAGGTAGTCGAGCGCGGCCTGCGCGCGGCGGTGCGATTCGTCGGTGCCGTCGCCGAGGCGCACGAGCCACTCGCGCGCATGCTGGACGTGATAGCGGGTTTCCTTCACCGATTTCGCGGCGATCGCGGCCAGCTGCGTGTCGGTCGACGTCTCCAGCGCGCTCCATACGTGCAGCATCAGCGCCGCGTACAGGAAGTTGCGCACGATCGTCACCGCGTAGTCCTTGTCGGCGTGCGCGGTACCGGAGACGGGGCCATAGTGCGGCAACTCGGCGAGCGTGAAATTCGCGAACTCGCGCTCGGTGCGGAAGTACGCGTAATCGTCTTCCGTCTTCGTCGCGCCGGTGAGCTGGCGCTCGAGCTCGGCCGCGTGCGTATACAGCATGCGCGCCTGGCCGATGAGGTCGAGGCTCATGTTGGTGAGCGCGATGTCTTCCTCGAGGATCGGGCCGTGGCCGCACCATTCGGCGTTGCGCTGACCGAGGATCAGCGCATTGTCCGCGAGGCGCAGCACGTAGGAGAGGTGTTCGGGCGTGATCGTCATGGCGCGGGCGTTACATGTGGTTGACTTCGTCGGGCAGCGTATAGAACGTCGGGTGACGATAGATCTTGTCGCCCGCCGGCTCGAACAGTTCGGCCTTCTCGCTCGGGTCCGATGCGGTGATCGCCGACGACGGCACCACCCAGATGCTCACGCCTTCCTGGCGACGCGTGTACACGTCGCGCGCCATGCGCAGCGCCATCGTCGCGTCGGCGGCGTGCAGGCTGCCGCAATGCTTGTGGTCGAGGCCTTGCTTGCTGCGCACGAACACTTCCCAGATCGGCCATTCCTTGTTCATCACTTTCTCCACATTCCTGAATTCGAGGGGTGCCGCTCAGGCGGCGTGCTGTTCGGCGCGGGCGCGGCGCTTCGCTTCGTGCGCGAGCGCGGCTTCGCGCACCCAGGCGCCGTCCTCGTGTGCTTTCACGCGCGTCGCGAGGCGTTCCTTGTTGCACGGGCCGTCGCCGTTGACCACGCGCCAGAATTCGTCCCAGTCGATCGTGCCGTAGTCGTGGTGGCCGCGCGCTTCGTTCCATTTCAGGTCGGGATCGGGCAGCGTCACGCCGAGCACCTTGGCCTGGTCGACCGTCGCGTCGACGAATTTCTGGCGCAGATCGTCGTTCGAGATCCGCTTGATGCCCCATTTCGCGGACTGGCTGCTATGGACCGAATCGGCGTCGCTCGGGCCGAACATCATCAGCACCGGCCACCACCAGCGATCGACGGCCTGCTGGACCATCGCGCGCTGCGCGTCGCTGCCCTTCATCATCGACAGCAGCGCGTCGAAACCCTGGCGCTGGTGGAACGACTCTTCCTTGCACACGCGGATCATCGCGCGCGCGTACGGGCCGTACGTGCAGCGGCACAGCGGGATCTGGTTCATGATCGCGGCGCCGTCGACCAGCCAGCCGATCACGCCGACGTCGGCCCAGGTCGGCGTCGGGTAGTTGAAGATGCTCGAGTATTTCGCCTTGCCGGCGTGCAGCGCGTCGATCAGCGAGTCGCGCGATACGCCGAGCGTTTCGGCCGCGCTATACAGATAGAGGCCGTGGCCGGCTTCGTCCTGCACCTTCGCGAGCAGGATCGCCTTGCGTTTCAGGCTCGGCGCGCGCGAGATCCAGTTGCCTTCCGGTAGCATGCCGACGACTTCGGAATGCGCGTGCTGCGAGATCTGGCGTACCAGCGTCTTGCGATACGCGTCGGGCATCCAGTCCTGCGGTTCGATCTTGCCGTCCGCGGCCATCACCGCATCGAACCGCGCCTGCTCGGGCGACTCGGCTGCGGCGTCGAGCGGCGCGACGTTGCCGGGGATGTCGAGGGATTGCGTGTACATGGCGAAAGCTCTCGTCCGGTTGAATGTGTGCGAAGTATAAACCAACCGACCGGTCGGTTAATAAATTTCTTGTGGATTTGCAGTGGGATTCGGGTAAACGAGGGAAGTCAGGGTGCGGTCAGGTGGGCGCAGCTACGGCTCCGCACGTGGTCTCGCGTCTTCGGCTTCTGCGGCACAATGCCCGCTTTCCGATGAGGATTTTGCTGATGTCATTTCGAAGCAGTTTCGCCGCGGCCGTGCTGGGTGCGGCCGTTCTCGTGGCGCCGCTTGCGGTGCCGGCCGCACCGGCCGGGTGGATCGCCGCGTGGGCGACCGCGCTGCAGCCGATTCCCGATCTCGCCGCGCCGCCGCCGCTTTACCGCGCCCCCGACGTGGCCGGGCGGACCGTGCGCCAGATCGTCTACCCGACCGTGTCGGGACGCGCCGCGCGGATTCGCGTGAGTAATGCATACGGTCGCGCGCCGCTGGTCATCGAGGCTGCGAGCCTCGCGCGCGCCGGCGACGGGGCTGCGCTCGCCGGCGGTGCGGCGGTGCCGGTTCGGTTCGGCGGCAAGGCGTCGGTGACGCTCGCACCGGGCCAGGAACTCGAAAGCGACCCGGTGGCGATCGGCGTGACGGCCGCGCAGCCGTATGCGATCAGTCTCCAGATGGGGCCGGACCAGCGGATGACGGTCTGGCATCGCGTATCGAACCAGTTCAACTACGTGTCCGCGCCGGGTGATCACGTAGGCGATCCGGGCACCGCCGCGTTCCGGACCCGTTTTACCCAATATGCATGGGTGACCGAGTTGGCCGTCGAAGCCGGCTCGGCGTACGCCAGCGTGGCGGCGATCGGCGATTCGATCACCGACGGGCTGCGCTCCAGCGTGAACCGGAACCGCCGCTGGCCGGACGCGCTCGCGCGCCGGCTGACGGCGTCGGGCGTCGATTCGATCGGTGTCGTGAATCTCGGCATCAGCGGGAACCGGCTGCTCAGCGATTCCGCTTGCTACGGCACGTCGCTAGCGTCGCGATTCGAGCGCGATGCGCTGTCGCGCTCCGGCGTGAAGGCGGCGATCGTGCTGATCGGGATCAACGACATCAACTTCGCGGCGATGCCGCCGCGCGCGGGGCTCGATTGCGATCACCCGCATACGCAGGTGACGGCCGCGTCGCTGATCGACGGCTATCGCCGCCTGATCGAGGCGGCGCACCGGCAGGGCGTGAAGGTGTTCGGCGCGACGCTCACGCCAGCGGCGTTGCCGGCCGGACGTGAGGCGATCCGGCTCGAGGTGAACCGGTGGATTCGCAGCGGTGGCGGGTTCGACGGCGTGGTGGACTTCGACGCGGTGCTGCGCGACCCGGCGCGCCCGAGCGTGCTGCAGCGCCGATACGATAGCGGCGACGGTATCCATCCGAGCGATGCGGGCTACACGGCGATGGCCGGCGCGGTGCCGGTCGAGCGACTGCAGGCCGCGGTGGGCGGCAAGTGACGCGCTTCTATATATAGAGGGAAAGGTTGCCGACGGCCTGCGGGCCGACGGCGCGACATCGTTCGTCGAGCCCAAAGCCTCCGTGCGCGTGAGCGCACGGAGGCCTTTTCAAACTTTCTTCACAAAGAGCTTGCATGGATGGGGACGGGTGCATAGAATCACGCCTCTTTCGCGCCAACGGAAACGCAGCGCGGAAGGAAGGGAAGCAGTGCTGTTGAGGTTCGGCGATAGCGAGCCTCGGCGGTACAGAAGTTGAGCCCCGCAGTCGCAACGAAGTCGTTCAGAAAGTTGTTGACGAGCTGCGAAACACGGTTCATAATCTCGCTTCTCTGCTGCTGAAAACGCAGCGCTGCTGAGGGGTTCGAGATTCCTCGCAGAAACGCTCTTTAAAAATTAACAGCCGATAAGTGTGGGCGCTTGATGGCAGCGAGCTGATCCTCGGATCAGATAGCGAAAGTATCAAGAGTCTCACACTAAAGTAAGTCAGGTTTATGAAGTGATTCATATTCCTGTCAGCTTTGAGTGAGCGACCGGTTCTTAACTGAACCGAAAACAGTAACAGGTTTGAACTGAAGAGTTTGATCCTGGCTCAGATTGAACGCTGGCGGCATGCCTTACACATGCAAGTCGAACGGCAGCACGGGTGCTTGCACCTGGTGGCGAGTGGCGAACGGGTGAGTAATACATCGGAACATGTCCTGTAGTGGGGGATAGCCCGGCGAAAGCCGGATTAATACCGCATACGATCTACGGATGAAAGCGGGGGACCTTCGGGCCTCGCGCTATAGGGTTGGCCGATGGCTGATTAGCTAGTTGGTGGGGTAAAGGCCTACCAAGGCGACGATCAGTAGCTGGTCTGAGAGGACGACCAGCCACACTGGGACTGAGACACGGCCCAGACTCCTACGGGAGGCAGCAGTGGGGAATTTTGGACAATGGGCGAAAGCCTGATCCAGCAATGCCGCGTGTGTGAAGAAGGCCTTCGGGTTGTAAAGCACTTTTGTCCGGAAAGAAATCCTTGGCTCTAATACAGTCGGGGGATGACGGTACCGGAAGAATAAGCACCGGCTAACTACGTGCCAGCAGCCGCGGTAATACGTAGGGTGCGAGCGTTAATCGGAATTACTGGGCGTAAAGCGTGCGCAGGCGGTTTGCTAAGACCGATGTGAAATCCCCGGGCTCAACCTGGGAACTGCATTGGTGACTGGCAGGCTAGAGTATGGCAGAGGGGGGTAGAATTCCACGTGTAGCAGTGAAATGCGTAGAGATGTGGAGGAATACCGATGGCGAAGGCAGCCCCCTGGGCCAATACTGACGCTCATGCACGAAAGCGTGGGGAGCAAACAGGATTAGATACCCTGGTAGTCCACGCCCTAAACGATGTCAACTAGTTGTTGGGGATTCATTTCCTTAGTAACGTAGCTAACGCGTGAAGTTGACCGCCTGGGGAGTACGGTCGCAAGATTAAAACTCAAAGGAATTGACGGGGACCCGCACAAGCGGTGGATGATGTGGATTAATTCGATGCAACGCGAAAAACCTTACCTACCCTTGACATGGTCGGAATCCTGCTGAGAGGTGGGAGTGCTCGAAAGAGAACCGGCGCACAGGTGCTGCATGGCTGTCGTCAGCTCGTGTCGTGAGATGTTGGGTTAAGTCCCGCAACGAGCGCAACCCTTGTCCTTAGTTGCTACGCAAGAGCACTCTAAGGAGACTGCCGGTGACAAACCGGAGGAAGGTGGGGATGACGTCAAGTCCTCATGGCCCTTATGGGTAGGGCTTCACACGTCATACAATGGTCGGAACAGAGGGTTGCCAACCCGCGAGGGGGAGCTAATCCCAGAAAACCGATCGTAGTCCGGATTGCACTCTGCAACTCGAGTGCATGAAGCTGGAATCGCTAGTAATCGCGGATCAGCATGCCGCGGTGAATACGTTCCCGGGTCTTGTACACACCGCCCGTCACACCATGGGAGTGGGTTTTACCAGAAGTGGCTAGTCTAACCGCAAGGAGGACGGTCACCACGGTAGGATTCATGACTGGGGTGAAGTCGTAACAAGGTAGCCGTATCGGAAGGTGCGGCTGGATCACCTCCTTTCCAGAGCTTCTCGCAAAGTTGAGCGCTCACGCTTATCGGCTGTAAATTAAAGACAGACTCAGGGGTCTGTAGCTCAGTCGGTTAGAGCACCGTCTTGATAAGGCGGGGGTCGTTGGTTCGAATCCAACCAGACCCACCACCGTCTTGTGTGGCGGTACACACCTGAGAAATTCTGTACATGGGGGCATAGCTCAGCTGGGAGAGCACCTGCTTTGCAAGCAGGGGGTCGTCGGTTCGATCCCGTCTGCCTCCACCAATCACCAACGCTAAGGGCTTGGTTCAGACACTGAACCGAGAATTTTGCATTGGCGATTGAGCCAGTCAGAGGATATCAACAGATATCGGCTGTCGTTCTTTAACAATCTGGAAGAAGTAAGTAATTTGGATAGCGGAAGCGTCTCGAGATGGACGTGGAAGTTATCCGGGTTGTGATTGTATCGATGTATCTCAAGATGATTCGAACTCTATGTTCGACTTAAATTGGAATACGGCACAACGCGAGAACTCAACCTGTAGCGACTGTCGATGAGACAGACTCGTTATAGGGTCAAGCGAACAAGTGCATGTGGTGGATGCCTTGGCGATCACAGGCGATGAAGGACGCGGTAGCCTGCGAAAAGCTACGGGGAGCTGGCAAACGAGCTTTGATCCGTAGATGTCCGAATGGGGAAACCCGGCCCTTTTGGGTCATCCTAGACTGAATACATAGGTCTAGTGAAGCGAACGCGGTGAACTGAAACATCTAAGTAACCGCAGGAAAAGAAATCAACCGAGATTCCCAAAGTAGTGGCGAGCGAAATGGGATGAGCCTTGCACTCTTTATTTGTATTGTTAGCCGAACGCTCTGGAAAGTGCGGCCATAGCAGGTGATAGCCCTGTAGGCGAAAACAGTATGAAAGAACTAGGTGTGCGACAAGTAGGGCGGGACACGTGAAATCCTGTCTGAAGATGGGGGGACCATCCTCCAAGGCTAAATACTCGTGATCGACCGATAGTGAACCAGTACCGTGAGGGAAAGGCGAAAAGAACCCCGGGAGGGGAGTGAAATAGATCCTGAAACCGCATGCATACAAACAGTCGGAGCCTCGCAAGGGGTGACGGCGTACCTTTTGTATAATGGGTCAGCGACTTACGTTCAGTAGCAAGCTTAACCGTATAGGGCAGGCGTAGCGAAAGCGAGTCCGAATAGGGCGTTCAGTTGCTGGGCGTAGACCCGAAACCAGGTGATCTATCCATGGCCAGGATGAAGGTGCGGTAACACGTACTGGAGGTCCGAACCCACTAACGTTGAAAAGTTAGGGGATGAGCTGTGGATAGGGGTGAAAGGCTAAACAAACCTGGAAATAGCTGGTTCTCTCCGAAAACTATTTAGGTAGTGCCTCGTGTCTCACCTTCGGGGTAGAGCACTGTCATGGTTGGGGGGTCTATTGCAGATTACCCCGCCATAGCAAACTCCGAATACCGAAGAGTGCAATCACGGGAGACAGACATCGGGTGCTAACGTCCGGTGTCAAGAGGGAAACAACCCAGACCGCCAGCTAAGGTCCCCAAATATAGCTAAGTGGGAAACGAAGTGGGAAGGCTAAAACAGTCAGGAGGTTGGCTTAGAAGCAGCCACCCTTTAAAGAAAGCGTAATAGCTCACTGATCGAGTCGTCCTGCGCGGAAGATGTAACGGGGCTAAGCTATATACCGAAGCTGCGGATGCGAGCTTGCTCGCATGGTAGGAGAGCGTTCCGTAAGCCTGCGAAGGTGCCTTGTAAAGGGTGCTGGAGGTATCGGAAGTGCGAATGCTGACATGAGTAGCGATAAAGGGGGTGAAAGGCCCCCTCGCCGTAAGCCCAAGGTTTCCTACGCAACGTTCATCGGCGTAGGGTGAGTCGGCCCCTAAGGCGAGGCAGAAATGCGTAGCTGATGGGAAGCAGGTCAATATTCCTGCACCATTGTTAGATGCGATGGGGGGACGGATCGCGGAAGGTTGTCCGGGTGTTGGAAGTCCCGGTCGCTGCATTGGAGAAGGCGCTTAGGCAAATCCGGGCGCGCAATTCAAGGGTGTGGCGCGAGCTCCTTCGGGAGCGAAGCAATTGGAAGTGGTTCCAAGAAAAGCCTCTAAGCTTCAGTCTAACGATGACCGTACCGCAAACCGACACAGGTGGGCGAGATGAGTATTCTAAGGCGCTTGAGAGAACTCGGGAGAAGGAACTCGGCAAATTGGTACCGTAACTTCGGGATAAGGTACGCCCTTGTAGCTTGACTGGCCTGCGCCAGGAGGGTGAAGGGGTTGCAATAAACTGGTGGCTGCGACTGTTTAATAAAAACACAGCACTCTGCAAACACGAAAGTGGACGTATAGGGTGTGACGCCTGCCCGGTGCCGGAAGATTAAATGATGGGGTGCAAGCTCTTGATTGAAGTCCCGGTAAACGGCGGCCGTAACTATAACGGTCCTAAGGTAGCGAAATTCCTTGTCGGGTAAGTTCCGACCTGCACGAATGGCGTAACGATGGCCACACTGTCTCCTCCCGAGACTCAGCGAAGTTGAAGTGTTTGTGATGATGCAATCTACCCGCGGCTAGACGGAAAGACCCCATGAACCTTTACTGTAGCTTTGCATTGGACTTTGAACCGATCTGTGTAGGATAGGTGGGAGGCTATGAAACCGGAACGCTAGTTTCGGTGGAGCCGTCCTTGAAATACCACCCTGGTTTGTTTGAGGTTCTAACCTTGGCCCGTGATCCGGGTCGGGGACAGTGCATGGTAGGCAGTTTGACTGGGGCGGTCTCCTCCCAAAGCGTAACGGAGGAGTACGAAGGTACGCTAGGTACGGTCGGAAATCGTGCTGATAGTGCAATGGCATAAGCGTGCTTAACTGCGAGACCGACAAGTCGAGCAGGTGCGAAAGCAGGTCATAGTGATCCGGTGGTTCTGTATGGAAGGGCCATCGCTCAACGGATAAAAGGTACTCTGGGGATAACAGGCTGATACCGCCCAAGAGTTCATATCGACGGCGGTGTTTGGCACCTCGATGTCGGCTCATCTCATCCTGGGGCTGTAGCCGGTCCCAAGGGTATGGCTGTTCGCCATTTAAAGAGGTACGTGAGCTGGGTTTAAAACGTCGTGAGACAGTTTGGTCCCTATCTGCCGTGGGCGTTGGATATTTGAAGGGGGCTGCTCCTAGTACGAGAGGACCGGAGTGGACGAACCTCTGGTGTACCGGTTGTCACGCCAGTGGCATCGCCGGGTAGCTATGTTCGGAAGAGATAACCGCTGAAAGCATCTAAGCGGGAAACTCGCCTTAAGATGAGATATCCCTGGGGACTAGATCCCCTTGAAGGGTCGTTCGAGACCAGGACGTTGATAGGTCAGGTGTGTAAGCGCAGTAATGCGTTCAGCTAACTGATACTAATTGCCCGTAAGGCTTGATCCTATAACAAGTCTGCCTTGTAGATCGGCGCCGTGTGAAAGCACTGGCCGCAAGATCCAGAGCGACATGTTGGATTCTCGTGTGTGATACACACAACCTAATTACTACTTCTTCCAAGATTGGTTCTGTTGGCCACGCCAGCAGAACAACCCCCTTTGCCTGATGACCATAGCGAGTCGGTCCCACCCCTTCCCATCCCGAACAGGACCGTGAAACGACTCTACGCCGATGATAGTGCGGATTCCCGTGTGAAAGTAGGTAATCGTCAGGCTCCCTTAGCCAGAAACCCCCGCCCGAAAGGCGGGGGTTTTTGCATTTCAGCGCTCAAAAAGCATGCGTTGAAGCGCCGTATGACATGGGCCGCGTGTCGAATGTACCGGCTCAAATCGGAATCGCTCCCCACGAGATTGGCGCAAATGAATCTCGCTTATTGGGCGCGGGCTGTCGCCAGCAATTGGTGCTGCTAAAGCCACCGTCCTTCTACCTCCTGTTCGCTTTGGTGGCCCATCGGAGCTGCAACGGGAAATCGCGTTGGCAACGTCTCCATGGCTATCCTCCGTCCGGCCTTGCCCGACGTCGACCGTGATCAGCCGTGCCTAGCCCTCGTCGTCCGATACTCAGTCAACAGCTCCTGATCGTCGGCTTATGACGGCATCTCCTGCCAAAATTTTCACACCTAGTGTGGTAGCGGGATGCGTCTTGCATTCGCTCCGCTTCCCGAGTGTCGTGGGCACGAGCGGACAGGATGTCGCTGCTCCCGGCTCCCTTGTCGCATGAATCCGCGTGACTGAACGCCAGCCGAGGCGCGACGTTGCCATTAAGCACCATTTGATCTAACGGGTCATATCTCGTCTCGAAAGAGCCCCATCGAGGAGTGCTACACGCGCTTGAGCCGCGGCAAGAAGCGACTCGACCAACAGGCCGGCCGCACCGTGACATATCGCGGGTCGGGCGAGAGCGTAAAATCGGCGCGGTCCTCTTCGACGGCCGCTCGTTGACCCTCCTGTAGCACGTAGCGTTCCTCGATCAGCGAATAGACAGCGCCGCATATATACGGTCTCGGCCTCCCCGTCGGCGTGAGGTGCGAGTTGCCTGCGTCGACGCCTGACGCGCGTTCCGTGCATGCCGTATTTGGATCGCCTAACGGAGAGTCTCCTGCAGGTGGGGCGGGTGCACGGTGCCCCGGTCTTGATTCCCGGCCAGTTCGAGCATTGCCGCGCAACGTATGTCGGATGTCGGTGCTCCGGCGACACGCATAGGCTCTCCAACGTATTCGGGGGCGTGAGGTGTGGCAAGGGCGCCTATGTCGAATCCGACACGGAGGATCGTGTTCAGTCGGACGAGGCGGCCCATAGGAGCGGTTGCGATATCGCGTGTCCGCCGAAGATTCGCTGCGATAAGCCGACCACATACCGGCGTGAGCCGGCTTGTACGACGAGATGCATCGGTGCCAAGCAGCAGAACATTCGACGCGGCAGCAGCAGGGTTATAGGGATGCCTGGACTTGGCGCGCGTCGTTGGCTATAGCGCATACGTGCAGAATCGCCGAATTCATCCTGCGGGACGTGGTCGGGCCACTGCATCTCGATTCATCGGTTGTGCCGCCCGAGCCGACGTACGCCCAACCCGGGCGTTCCGCATCGTTTGCTTCAACCATTGATACTCGCCGAGCGCCAAGCATGCCTCTGGCGCTGCGCGGTGAAGCCATAAGCCGGTCTTGGGCGTCGGATCGTCAGCAACTGGACTCGAGATGCGCTATAGGCGTTTCCCGGGGCCGCGGCATGTGCCGTTGCAACCACGAGGAATGCCATTGCAGAAAACGCGGACGCAGGGAGACTTGTACGGAGACGGGAGGATGGCCGACACGGTATCGTGCCTTCCGGTGAAATCGTCGAACGCAGCGGAGCGATCGAATTCGGTGACGGAGCTGGCCGCGCCATCTTCGGCGGGATGGGTGGAAGCCTTGCCGGCACGGGGCGCCCCGGATCAAGACCGGGCTGCCCGCGACGCCCACTGCAAATCGTTATTTCCCGCCGGAAACGCCACCGAGCCTCCCGCGAACCATCGACACCGGAGCTCGCCGAACCCGCCCGGCACGAAATTTGCCGAAATTTTGTGTCTACCCGCTTGGCATTGTGCGAAAGAGGCCGTATGATGGCGGTCTTTCGTTTTCAGCGCAGATGCAGATCGGCGTTGAGGGCGGAGTCTGACGAAGATGTGGCGCCGATCGGCAACATCTCGCGCTTGCCTTAGCCGGGCGAGGGCGGGATCGGCGGGAAGCAGAAGTCGGGAAGAGAGTGAAAATAATCTTCCGGATGTGCTTGACAGGAGTGCGATGCACCCCCATAATCGTCAGTTCTCTACGGAGGGGTGCCCGAGTGGCTAAAGGGGGCAGACTGTAAATCTGTTGGCTTACGCCTACGTTGGTTCGAATCCAACCTCCTCCACCAAGATATCAGCGCAGTGAGCGGTAAGGAATCGTTAGTGGCCCGTGCGGGTGTAGCTCAATGGTAGAGCAGAAGCCTTCCAAGCTTACGACGAGGGTTCGATTCCCTTCACCCGCTCCAGACCGCTAAGTTGAAGCGTAGCGCCCATGTGGCTCAGTGGTAGAGCACTCCCTTGGTAAGGGAGAGGTCGGCAGTTCGATCCTGCCCATGGGCACCAGCAGTAAAAAGTCAGTGTCTTGTTTGCGCGCGGCGCAACCTGTGAAATTCCTTTTGGGAGTCGAAAATGGCCAAGGGTAAATTTGAGCGGACCAAGCCGCACGTGAACGTTGGTACGATTGGTCACGTTGACCACGGCAAGACGACGCTGACGGCAGCGATCACGACGGTGCTGACGAAGAAGTTCGGCGGCGAAGCGAAGGCATACGACCAGATCGACGCGGCACCGGAAGAAAAGGCGCGCGGCATCACGATCAACACGGCACACGTCGAGTACGAAACGGCTAACCGCCACTACGCACACGTCGACTGCCCGGGCCACGCTGACTATGTGAAGAACATGATCACGGGCGCAGCGCAGATGGACGGCGCGATCCTGGTTTGCTCGGCAGCAGACGGCCCGATGCCGCAAACGCGTGAGCACATCCTGCTGGCGCGTCAGGTTGGCGTTCCGTACATCATCGTGTTCCTGAACAAGTGCGACATGGTTGACGACGCGGAACTGCTCGAGCTGGTCGAGATGGAAGTTCGCGAACTCCTGTCGAAGTACGACTTCCCGGGCGACGACACGCCGATCGTGAAGGGTTCGGCGAAGCTGGCGCTGGAAGGCGACACGGGCGAGCTGGGCGAAGTGGCGATCATGAGCCTGGCCGACGCGCTGGACACGTACATCCCGACGCCGGAGCGTGCAGTTGACGGCGCGTTCCTGATGCCGGTGGAAGACGTGTTCTCGATCTCGGGCCGCGGTACGGTGGTGACGGGTCGTGTCGAGCGCGGCATCGTGAAGGTCGGCGAGGAAATCGAAATCGTCGGTATCAAGCCGACGGTGAAGACGACCTGCACGGGCGTTGAAATGTTCCGCAAGCTGCTGGACCAAGGTCAGGCAGGCGACAACGTGGGTATCCTGCTGCGCGGCACGAAGCGTGAAGACGTGGAGCGTGGCCAGGTTCTGGCGAAGCCGGGTTCGATCACGCCGCACACGCACTTCACGGCTGAAGTGTACGTGCTGAGCAAGGACGAAGGCGGCCGTCACACGCCGTTCTTCAACAACTACCGTCCGCAGTTCTACTTCCGTACGACGGACGTGACGGGCTCGATCGAGCTGCCGAAGGACAAGGAAATGGTGATGCCGGGCGACAACGTGTCGATCACGGTGAAGCTGATCGCTCCGATCGCGATGGAAGAAGGTCTGCGCTTCGCAATCCGCGAAGGCGGCCGTACCGTCGGCGCCGGCGTCGTCGCCAAGATCATCGAGTAAGCCAGTTATTCGTTGATCGACAGTTTTGGGGCTGGCAGCAGCCGGCCCCAACATGGTTTAGGGGTATAGCTCAACTGGCAGAGCGTCGGTCTCCAAAACCGAAGGTTGGGGGTTCGATTCCCTCTGCCCCTGCCAAAAATCGCCACGTGTCCCACGTGGCATTTGTTTTAAGGTGTTATGGCGAATCCATCCGTCGAAACTGTAAATACCTCCGGCGATAAGCTGATGCTGGCCCTGGGCGTATTGCTGGTGTTGGCCGGATTCGTGGGCTTCTTCTGGCTGACCAATCAGCAGTGGTATGTCCGCGGTGCCGCGTTGGCGGTAGGTATCATCGCCGGCGTGGCCGTCGGGCTGATGTCCGCCCCTGGCAAGAGCCTCATCGCGTTTGCCAAGGATTCGTACAAGGAAGTCCGGAAGGTCGTATGGCCCACCCGCAAGGAAGCAACGCAAACCACACTCGTCGTGTTCGGTTTCGTGCTTGTGATGGCGATTTTCCTCTGGTTGAGCGACAAATCGATCGAATGGGTGATTTTCTCGGCGATTCTGGGTTGGAAATGATATGAGCGATACTCCGGCATCCCCGAGCGGAAAGCGTTGGTACGTCGTGCACGCCTACTCCGGTATGGAGAAGAGCGTGCAACGTGCGCTTCAAGAGCGCATCGAACGTGCTGGCATGCAGGACAAATTCGGTCAGATCCTGGTTCCGACCGAAGAAGTGGTCGAAGTCAAAGGCGGCCACAAGGCTGTGACCGAACGTCGTTTCTTCCCCGGCTACGTGCTGGTGGAAATGGAAATGACGGACGAAACGTGGCACCTCGTGAAGAACACCGCGAAGGTCACCGGTTTCGTCGGCGGTGCGCGTAACCGCCCGACCCCGATTTCCCCGAAGGAAGTCGAGAAGATCATGTCGCAGATGCAGGAAGGCGTCGAAAAGCCGCGCCCGAAGACCCTGTTCGAAGTCGGCGAGATGGTGCGTGTCAAGGAAGGCCCGTTCACGGACTTCAACGGCACCGTCGAAGAAGTCAACTACGAGAAATCGCGCGTGCGTGTGTCGGTCACCATCTTTGGCCGCTCCACCCCGGTCGAACTCGAGTTCGGCCAGGTCGAAAAAGTTTGATCCCGATTCGGTGGGCAGCCTTGGCTGCCCACCTTCGCGCTTACGGCCCGCGTCATGGTCGTTGAGGAGCGTCAGTAGCCAGCGGCGAAAGCGCGTTATCACTCACCGAACGCCTTCCCGGCGTTCCAATGAGGTTTCAAATGGCAAAGAAGATTATCGGCTTTATCAAGCTGCAGATCCCTGCAGGTAAAGCCAACCCGTCGCCGCCGGTCGGTCCGGCACTGGGCCAGCGCGGCCTGAACATCATGGAGTTCTGCAAGGCGTTCAACGCGCAGACTCAAGGCATGGAGCCGGGTCTGCCGGTGCCGGTGGTCATCACGGCATTCGCTGACAAGAGCTTCACGTTCGTGATGAAGACGCCGCCGGCGACCGTCCTGATCAAGAAGGCGGCGAAGGTGGACAAGGGTTCGAGCAAGCCGCACACCGACAAGGTCGGTTCGATCACGCGCGCTCAAGCCGAAGAAATCGCGAAGACCAAGATGCCGGACCTTACGGCAGCTGATCTGGACGCAGCCGTTCGCACCATCGCTGGTAGCGCACGCTCGATGGGTATCACTGTGGAGGGCGTGTAAATGGCTAAGATCTCCAAGCGCCGTCAGGCATTTGCCGCCAAGGTCGATCGTCAGAAGCTGTACGCGATCGAAGACGCACTGAGCCTCGTGAAGGAATGCGCGAGCGCGAAGTTCGACGAGTCGATCGATGTCGCGGTTCAGCTCGGCATCGACGCGAAGAAGTCGGATCAGGTCGTTCGTGGTTCGGTCGTTCTCCCGGCAGGTACGGGCAAGTCGGTTCGCGTTGCCGTGTTCGCGCAAGGCGAAAAGGCCGAGCAGGCGCGTGCAGCAGGCGCGGAAATCGTCGGTATGGAAGACCTGGCTGAGCAGATCAAGGCGGGCCAGATGGACTTCGACATCGTGATCGCTTCGCCGGATACGATGCGTATCGTCGGTACGCTCGGTCAGATCCTGGGCCCGCGCGGCCTGATGCCGAACCCGAAGGTCGGTACGGTCACGCCGGACGTCGCAACCGCCGTCAAGAACGCGAAGGCTGGTCAGGTGCAATTCCGTGTCGACAAGGCCGGTATCATCCACGCGACCATCGGCCGTGCATCGTTCGAGCCGACCGCGCTGCGTTCGAACCTGTCGGCGCTGATCGAAGCGCTGCAGAAGGCAAAGCCGGCAACGAGCAAGGGCGTGTACCTGCGCAAGATCGCACTGTCGAGCACGATGGGCGTCGGCGTGCGTGTCGACCAGGCTACGCTGGCAGCACAGTAAGCAAGTATTCGGGCCGCTTCGTTCGCGAAGCGACCTACATGGGCTTTGGGCGGTTGTTCGTGCAGTAGGGCGGACAACCGGTTATCAAAGACCGTTGGTGGGGCGCAGCAGGCAGGCGATCCCTTAATTCAAGCCAACGCAGATGGCGAACCCGAAAAAGTTTTGCAGTGGTGAAGCCCCAGGCCGCGAAGCGATTCGCGGCGTGTGGTGGAAATACTCCTAACGAGGTCGGACGCCGTTGTTGAACGAGGTACGTGAGGTTTCGGCCATACCGGCCATGCCGAACGTATCGTTTCTGGAGGCTAACCGTGCCGCTTAATAGAGAAGACAAGCAAGCCGTCGTCGCTGAGGTTTCCGCGCAAGTCGCGAAGGCCCAGACCGTTGTGCTGGCTGAGTATCGTGGAATTGCGGTTGGCGATCTGACCAAGCTGCGCGCGAAAGCGCGTGAGCAACAGGTTTACCTGCGCGTGTTGAAGAACACGCTGGCGCGTCGCGCCGTCGAAGGTACGCCTTTTGCTCCGCTGGCAGAGCAGATGACTGGTCCCCTGATCTACGGCATCTCGGAAGATGCCATTGCCGCTGCTAAGGTCGTCAACGACTTCAGCAAGAGCAATGAAAAGTTGGTCATCAAGGCTGGTGCGTTCGATGGCAAGGTGATGGACAAGGCTGGCGTGCAAGCGCTGGCAAGCATCCCGAGCCGCGAAGAACTGCTCTCGAAGCTGCTGTTCGTTATGCAATCGCCTGTTTCGGGCTTCGCGCGTGCTCTCGCCGCGCTGGCCGAGAAGAAGCAAGCGGAAGCTGCGTAAGCGAACGTGCATCAGCGTTACTGATCGCTGGCTGTATCCGAATTCAATTTAGGAGTATTTCAAATGGCAATCGCAAAAGAAGACATCCTGGCAGCAGTCGAAGGGATGACCGTTCTGGAACTGAACGAACTGGTCAAGGCGTTCGAAGAGAAGTTTGGCGTGTCGGCAGCTGCAGTGGCAGTCGCTGGCCCGGCAGGCGGCGGCGCAGCTGCTGCAGCAGAAGAGAAGACCGAGTTCACGGTCGTCCTGGCTGAAGCCGGCGCCAACAAGGTTTCGGTCATCAAGGCCGTTCGCGAACTGACGGGCCTGGGCCTGAAGGAAGCGAAGGACCTGGTTGACGGTGCACCGAAGCCCATCAAGGAAGGCGTCGACAAGGCTGCTGCTGAAGAAGCCAAGAAGAAGCTGGAAGAAGCTGGCGCGAAGGTCGAAGTCAAGTAAGTTTCGGCGCGCTGTGCGAAGGCTGGCGGTATTTTCACCGCCGGCCTTTTTGTGCTTTGTGGGGACGTTATTCTGGCACTCATTCGGGAGCCCGAATAATCGGCCCCAGAAGCCAAAGAAAACCGCCTGATCGTTGTGATGAATCACGCACGATTGGCGGTTCTCTTTGTCTTCTGAAGCGACTGCAGAAGGCAAGTTTGGTCGGGTAGCGGGCAACACAGGCATCCGCTGCCGTCAGCCAGCGGTTGGTAGCGGCCAACCACCAAGCTTCTCGGCTCGTTCAAGCCGTCGAACGGCCATCGGGTCTCAGTCGGTGAACACTCGGGTTTGAAACGTCCAGGTATTCCGCCTCGATAGCACCCGCCGTGATTCGGAGATCGTATGCAATATTCCTTCACCGAGAAGAAGCGCATTCGCAAGAGTTTCGCGAAGCGCCCCATCGTTCACCAAGTTCCGTTCTTGCTGGCTACCCAGCTTGAATCATTCAGCACGTTTCTGCAAGCCGATGTGCCCGCGACGCAACGTAAGCCTGAGGGTTTGCAGGCCGCGTTCACATCGGTATTTCCCATTGTTTCGCACAACGGTTTCGCGCGCCTCGAGTTCGTGAGCTATGCGCTGTCCTCGCCGGCATTCAACATCAAGGAATGCCAGCAGCGGGGCCTGACGTACTGCTCCGCGCTGCGCGCGAAGGTCCGCCTCGTCATCCTCGACAAGGAATCGCCGAACAAGCCGGTCGTCAAGGAAGTGAAGGAGCAGGAAGTGTACATGGGCGAAATTCCGCTCATGACGCCGACGGGCTCGTTCGTCATCAACGGCACCGAGCGTGTCATCGTCTCGCAGCTGCACCGTTCGCCGGGCGTGTTCTTCGAACACGACAAGGGCAAGACGCACAGCTCGGGCAAGCTGCTGTTCTCGGCACGGATCATTCCGTACCGCGGCTCGTGGCTCGACTTCGAATTCGATCCGAAGGACATTCTGTACTTCCGCGTCGACCGTCGCCGCAAGATGCCGGTCACGATCCTGCTGAAGGCCATCGGCCTGACGCCGGAACAGATTCTCGCGAACTTCTTCGTGTTCGACAACTTCACGCTGATGGACGAAGGCGCGCAACTCGAGTTCGTGCCCGAGCGCCTGCGTGGTGAAGTCGCGCGTTTCGACATCACGGATCGCGACGGCAAGGTCATCGTCCAGAAGGACAAGCGGATCAACGCGAAGCACATTCGCGACCTCGAAGCCGCGAAGACCAAGTTCATCTCGGTGCCGGAAGACTATCTGCTCGGCCGCGTGCTGGCGAAGAACGTCGTCGACGGCGATACCGGCGAAGTGATCGCGAGCGCGAACGACGAAGTCACGGAAAGCGTGCTCGAGAAGCTGCGCGAAGCGGGCATCAAGGACATCCAGACGCTCTATACGAACGATCTGGACCAGGGCCCGTACATCTCGTCGACGCTGCGTGTCGACGAAACGACCGACAAGACGGCCGCGCGCATCGCGATCTACCGCATGATGCGTCCGGGCGAGCCGCCGACCGAAGAAGCGGTCGAGGCGCTGTTCAACCGTCTGTTCTACAGCGAAGAAGCATACGACCTGTCGAAGGTCGGCCGCATGAAGTTCAACCGCCGCGTCGGCCGTGACGAGATCGTCGGCCCGATGACGCTGCAGGACGACGACATCCTCGCGACGATCAAGATCCTCGTCGAGCTGCGCAACGGCAAGGGCGAAGTGGACGACATCGACCACCTCGGCAACCGTCGCGTGCGTTGCGTCGGCGAACTGGCGGAAAACCAGTTCCGCGCGGGTCTCGTGCGTGTCGAGCGCGCGGTCAAGGAACGCCTCGGCCAGGCCGAAAGCGAAAACCTGATGCCGCACGACCTGATCAACTCGAAGCCGATTTCGTCGGCGATCCGCGAGTTCTTCGGTTCGTCGCAGCTGTCGCAGTTCATGGACCAGACCAACCCGCTGTCGGAAATCACGCACAAGCGCCGTGTTTCCGCACTGGGCCCGGGCGGTCTGACGCGCGAGCGCGCAGGCTTCGAAGTCCGCGACGTGCACCCGACCCACTACGGCCGCGTGTGCCCGATCGAAACGCCGGAAGGTCCGAACATCGGCCTGATCAACTCGCTCGCACTGTACGCGCACCTGAACGAGTACGGCTTCCTCGAGACGCCGTACCGCAAGGTCGTGGACAGCAAGGTGACCGACCAGATCGACTACCTGTCGGCGATCGAGGAAGGCCGCTACATGATCGCCCAGGCGAACGCCGCGATCGACGAGAACGGCCAGCTGATCGACGAACTCGTGTCGTCGCGTGAAGCCGGCGAAACGATGATGGTCACGCCGGACCGGATCCAGTATATGGACGTCGCGCCGTCGCAGATCGTGTCGGTGGCCGCCTCGCTGATCCCGTTCCTCGAGCACGATGACGCGAACCGTGCATTGATGGGTTCGAACATGCAGCGTCAGGCCGTGCCGTGTCTGCGTCCGGAAAAGCCGGTCGTCGGTACGGGCATCGAGCGCACCTGCGCGGTCGACTCGGGTACGACAGTCCAGGCGTTCCGCGGCGGTGTGGTCGACTACGTCGACGCAGGCCGTATCGTGATTCGCGTGAACGACGACGAAGCGGTCGCGGGTGAAGTCGGTGTCGACATCTACAACCTGATCAAGTACACGCGTTCGAACCAGAACACGAACATCAACCAGCGTCCGATCGTGAAGATGGGCGACAAGGTCTCGCGCGGCGACGTGCTGGCCGACGGCGCCTCGACGGACCTGGGCGAGCTCGCGCTCGGCCAGAACATGCTGATCGCGTTCATGCCGTGGAACGGCTACAACTTCGAGGATTCGATCCTGATCTCGGAGAAGGTGGTCGCGGACGATCGCTACACGTCGATCCACATCGAAGAGCTGAACGTCGTTGCACGCGACACGAAGCTCGGGCCGGAAGAAATCACGCGCGACATCTCGAACCTGGCGGAAGTCCAGCTCGGCCGTCTCGACGAATCGGGCATCGTGTACATCGGTGCTGAAGTCGAAGCAGGCGACGTGCTGGTCGGCAAGGTCACGCCGAAGGGCGAGACCCAGCTGACGCCGGAAGAGAAGCTGCTGCGCGCGATCTTCGGCGAGAAGGCTTCGGACGTGAAGGACACGTCGCTGCGCGTGCCGTCGGGCATGAGCGGCACCGTGATCGACGTCCAGGTGTTCACGCGTGAAGGCATCCAGCGCGACAAGCGTGCGCAACAGATCATCGACGACGAACTGAAGCGCTACCGTCTCGACCTGAACGACCAGCTGCGCATCGTGGAAGGCGACGCGTTCCAGCGTCTGGCACGCATGCTCGTGGGCAAGGTCGCGAACGGCGGTCCGAAGAAGCTCGCGAAGGGCACGAAGATCGACCAGGCTTACCTGGAAGACCTCGACCACTACCACTGGTTCGACATCCGCCTCGCGGACGACGAAGCAGCGGCGCAGCTCGAAGCGATCAAGAACTCGATCGAAGAGAAGCGTCACCAGTTCGATCTGGCGTTCGAAGAGAAGCGCAAGAAGCTCACGCAAGGCGACGAACTGCCGCCGGGCGTGCTGAAGATGGTCAAGGTGTACCTCGCGGTGAAGCGCCGTCTGCAGCCTGGCGACAAGATGGCAGGCCGTCACGGTAACAAGGGTGTCGTGTCGAAGATCGTCCCGATCGAAGACATGCCGTACATGGCCGACGGCCGTCCGGCAGACGTCGTGCTGAACCCGCTCGGCGTGCCGTCGCGGATGAACGTGGGTCAGGTTCTGGAAGTACACCTCGGCTGGGCCGCGAAGGGCCTCGGCTGGCGCATCGGCGAAATGCTGCAGCGTCAGGCGAAGATCGAGGAACTGCGCACGTTCCTGACGAAGATCTACAACGAGTCGGGCCGCCAGGAAGATCTGGAAAGCTTCACCGACGACGAGATCCTCGAACTCGCGAAGAACCTGCGCGAAGGCGTGCCGTTCGCGACGCCGGTGTTCGACGGTGCGACCGAGGAAGAAATGGGCAAGATGCTCGACCTCGCGTTCCCGGACGACATCGCCGAACAGCTCGGCATGAACCCGTCGAAGAACCAGGTCCGCCTGTACGACGGCCGCACGGGTGAAATGTTCGAACGTCGCGTGACGCTCGGCTACATGCACTACCTGAAGCTGCACCACTTGGTCGACGACAAGATGCACGCGCGTTCGACCGGCCCGTACTCGCTCGTCACGCAGCAGCCGCTGGGTGGTAAGGCGCAGTTCGGTGGTCAGCGTTTCGGTGAAATGGAAGTGTGGGCGCTCGAAGCGTACGGCGCGTCCTACGTGCTGCAGGAAATGCTGACGGTGAAGTCGGACGACGTGACCGGCCGGACGAAGGTGTACGAAAACCTCGTCAAGGGCGATCACGTGATCGATGCAGGCATGCCGGAATCCTTCAACGTGCTCGTGAAGGAAATCCGCTCGCTCGGTATCGATATCGATCTCGACCGCAATTAATCGGACTACGGAGAGAAAGCAATGAAAGCTCTGCTCGATCTATTCAAGCAAGTCCAACAGGAAGAAGTTTTCGACGCGATCAAGATCGGTCTGGCCTCGCCCGACAAGATCCGTTCGTGGTCGTTCGGCGAAGTGAAGAAGCCGGAGACCATCAACTACCGTACGTTCAAGCCGGAACGCGATGGTCTGTTCTGCGCGAAGATCTTCGGGCCGATCAAGGACTACGAGTGCCTGTGCGGCAAGTACAAGCGTCTGAAGCACCGCGGCGTGATCTGCGAGAAGTGCGGCGTCGAAGTGACGCTGGCGAAGGTGCGTCGCGAGCGGATGGGCCACATCGAGCTGGCCTCGCCGGTCGCGCACATCTGGTTCCTGAAGTCGCTGCCGTCGCGTCTGGGCATGGTGCTCGACATGACGCTGCGCGACATCGAACGCGTGCTGTACTTCGAAGCGTACGTGGTGATCGAACCGGGCATGACGCCGCTGAAGGCGCGGCAGATCATGACCGAAGAGGATTACTACAACAAGGTCGAGGAATACGGCGACGAATTCCGTGCCGAAATGGGCGCGGAAGGCGTGCGTGAACTGCTGCGCGCGATCAACATCGACGAGCAGGTCGAGACGCTGCGCACCGAGCTGAAGAACACCGGCTCGGAAGCGAAGATCAAGAAGTACGCGAAGCGCCTGAAGGTCCTCGAGGCATTCCAGCGCTCGGGCATCAAGCCCGAGTGGATGATCCTCGAAGTGCTGCCGGTGCTGCCGCCGGAACTGCGTCCGCTCGTGCCGCTGGACGGCGGCCGTTTCGCGACGTCGGACCTGAACGACCTGTATCGCCGCGTGATCAACCGTAACAACCGGTTGAAGCGTCTGCTCGAGCTGAAGGCGCCTGAAATCATCGTCCGCAACGAAAAGCGGATGCTGCAGGAAGCCGTCGACTCGCTGCTCGACAACGGTCGTCGCGGCAAGGCGATGACGGGCGCGAACAAGCGTCCGCTGAAGTCGCTCGCCGACATGATCAAGGGCAAGGGCGGTCGTTTCCGTCAGAACCTGCTGGGCAAGCGCGTCGACTACTCGGGCCGTTCGGTCATCGTGGTCGGCCCGACGCTGAAGCTGCACCAGTGCGGTCTGCCGAAGCTGATGGCGCTCGAGCTGTTCAAGCCGTTCATCTTCAACAAGCTGGAAGTGATGGGCGTAGCTACGACCATCAAGGCTGCGAAGAAGGAAGTCGAGAACCAGACGCCGGTGGTGTGGGACATCCTCGAAGAGGTGATCCGCGAGCACCCGGTGATGCTGAACCGTGCGCCGACGCTGCACCGTCTCGGTATCCAGGCGTTCGAGCCGGTGCTGATCGAAGGCAAGGCAATCCAGCTGCACCCGCTCGTCTGCGCGGCGTTCAACGCCGACTTCGACGGTGACCAGATGGCCGTTCACGTGCCGCTGTCGCTCGAAGCGCAGATGGAAGCGCGCACGCTGATGCTCGCGTCGAACAACGTGCTGTTCCCGGCCAACGGCGATCCGTCGATCGTGCCGTCGCAGGATATCGTGCTGGGTCTGTACTACGCGACCCGCGAAGCGGTCAACGGCAAGGGCGAAGGCCTGTCGTTCACGGGCGTGTCGGAAGTGATCCGCGCGTACGAGAACAAGGAAGTCGAGCTGGCCTCGCGCGTCAATGTGCGGATCACCGAAATGGTCCACAACGAAGACAAGTCGGAAGGCGCGCCGCCGTTCGTGCCGAAGATCACGCTGTACGCGACGACCGTCGGCCGCGCGATCCTGTCGGAGATCCTGCCGCACGGCCTGCCGTTCTCGGTGCTGAACAAGCCGCTGAAGAAGAAGGAAATCTCGCGCCTGATCAACACGGCGTTTCGCAAGTGCGGTCTGCGTGCGACGGTGGTGTTCGCCGACCAGCTGATGCAGTCGGGTTTCCGTCTCGCGACGCGTGCCGGCATCTCGATCTGCGTGGACGACATGCTCGTGCCGCCGCAGAAGGAAACGATCGTCGGCGACGCCGCGAAGAAGGTGAAGGAGTACGACCGTCAGTACATGTCGGGTCTCGTCACCGCGCAGGAACGCTACAACAACGTGGTCGACATCTGGTCGGCAACGTCGGAAGCGGTCGGCAAGGCGATGATGGAGCAGCTGTCGACGGAGCCGGTGACGGACCGCGACGGCAACGAGACGCGCCAGGAGTCGTTCAACTCGATCTACATGATGGCCGACTCGGGCGCCCGGGGTTCGGCGGTTCAGATTCGTCAGCTGGCCGGTATGCGTGGCCTGATGGCGAAGCCGGACGGCTCGATTATCGAGACGCCGATTACCGCGAACTTCCGCGAAGGTCTGAACGTGTTGCAGTACTTCATCTCGACCCACGGTGCACGTAAGGGTCTGGCTGATACGGCACTGAAGACCGCGAACTCGGGTTACCTGACGCGTCGTCTGGTCGACGTCACGCAGGATCTGGTCGTGGTGGAAGACGATTGCGGCACGTCGAACGGCGTGGCGATGAAGGCGCTGGTCGAAGGCGGTGAAGTCGTCGAAGCGCTGCGCGACCGTATCCTCGGCCGCGTCGCGGTCGCGGACGTCGTGAATCCGGAAACGCAGGAAACGCTGTACGAATCGGGCACGCTGCTCGACGAAACGGCGGTCGAGGAAATCGAACGCCTCGGCATCGACGAAGTGCGCGTGCGCACGCCGCTGACCTGCGAAACGCGTTACGGCCTGTGCGCAGCCTGCTACGGTCGCGACCTCGGCCGCGGCTCGCTCGTGAACGTCGGCGAAGCAGTCGGCGTGATCGCGGCGCAGTCGATCGGTGAACCGGGCACGCAGCTGACGATGCGTACGTTCCACATCGGTGGTGCGGCATCGCGTGCGGCAGTGGCTTCGTCGGTCGAAGCGAAGAGCAACGGTATCGTCCGCTTCACGGCGACGATGCGCTACGTCACGAACGCGAAGGGCGAGCAGATCGTCATTTCCCGTTCGGGCGAAGCGATGATCACCGACGACTTCGGTCGCGAGCGCGAACGTCACAAAGTGCCGTACGGCGCGACGCTGCTGCAGCTCGACGGCGCGACCATCAAGGCCGGCACGCAGCTCGCCACGTGGGACCCGCTGACGCGTCCGATCATCACCGAGTACGGTGGTACGGTGAAGTTCGAGAACGTCGAGGAAGGCGTGACCGTCGCGAAGCAGATCGACGACGTGACCGGCCTGTCGACGCTGGTCGTGATCGACGTGAAGCGCCGCGGTTCGCAGGCTTCGAAGAGTGTGCGTCCGCAGGTGAAGCTGCTCGACGCGAACGGCGAGGAAGTGAAGATTCCGGGCACGGAGCACGCAGTGCAGATCGGCTTCCAGGTCGGCGCACTGATCACCGTGAAGGATGGCCAGCAGGTGCAGGTCGGTGAAGTGCTCGCACGTATCCCGACGGAAGCGCAGAAGACGCGTGACATTACCGGCGGTCTGCCGCGGGTGGCGGAACTGTTCGAAGCGCGTTCGCCGAAGGATGCCGGCATTCTCGCGGAAGTCACCGGTACGACGTCGTTCGGCAAGGACACGAAGGGCAAGCAGCGTCTCGTCATCACGGACCTCGAGGGCAACCAGCACGAGTTCCTGATCGCGAAGGAAAAGCAGGTTCTGGTTCACGATGCCCAGGTCGTCAACAAGGGCGAAATGATCGTGGACGGTCCGGCCGATCCGCACGACATCCTGCGTCTGCAGGGTATCGAGGCGCTGTCGCGCTACATCGTCGACGAAGTGCAGGACGTGTACCGTCTGCAGGGCGTGAAGATCAACGACAAGCACATCGAGGTGATCGTTCGCCAGATGCTGCGTCGTGTGCAGATCACCGACAACGGCGATACACGCTTCATCCCGGGCGAACAGGTCGAGCGTTCCGACATGCTGGACGAGAACGATCGCATGATCGCCGAGGGCAAGCGTCCGGCTTCGTACGACAACGTGCTGCTCGGTATCACGAAGGCATCGCTGTCGACCGACTCGTTCATCTCCGCGGCATCGTTCCAGGAAACGACCCGCGTGCTGACCGAAGCGGCGATCATGGGCAAGCGCGACGATCTGCGCGGCCTGAAGGAAAACGTGATCGTCGGCCGTCTGATTCCGGCCGGTACGGGTCTCGCGTTCCACAAGGCACGCAAGGCGAAGGAATCGTCGGATCGCGAGCGTTTCGACCAGATCGCAGCGGAAGAGGCATTCGACTTCGGCACGCCGAGCGCGCCGGCAGAAGAGCCGCAACACCCGGCAGCCGAGTAAGCGCGGCGCGGCGCAAGCCGCGTTGCCTTGCTATCATCGCTGTCACCGAAACCGCCCGGTTCTGCCGGGCGGTTTTTTTTCATCCTTCGTTCACGCGCATGACGTGCCTGCGCCGCCTCGGGGCATGCCCCGCGATCGCGTCCAGCATGGCCGCGGCAGGCCCGTGATGCCCGCGAACGAACCCTGACCGAACGGCCAACGTCGCGCGATTCGCCACGCGTCGCGCGAGCGGGTTGTTAAAATTGCGTTCATCGCTTAGCCGTCCCTGTTCCTATTCATGTCCCGCGCCCTCGAAATACTCGACGAAGTCTTTGGTTATTCCGCCTTTCGCGGCCAGCAGGGCGAGATCGTCGAGCACGTCGCCGGCGGCGGCGATTGTCTCGTGCTGATGCCGACCGGCGGCGGTAAGTCGCTGTGCTACCAGATTCCCGCGCTGCTGCGCCGCGAGGCCGGGCAGGGCGCCGGCATCGTCGTGTCGCCGCTGATCGCGCTGATGCAGGACCAGGTCGCCGCGTTGAGCGAAGTCGGCGTGCGCGCGGCCTACCTGAATTCGACGCTGTCGGGCGCCGAGGCCGCGGCCACCGAGCGCGCGCTGCGCGAAGGCGAAATCGACCTGTTGTACGTCGCGCCGGAGCGCTTGATGACGGGGCGCTTCCTCGAGCTGCTCGAGCGCGCGAAGATCGGCCTGTTCGCGATCGACGAAGCGCACTGCGTGTCGCAATGGGGGCACGATTTCCGCCCGGAATACATCCAGCTGTCGGTGTTGCACGAGCGCTTCCCGTCGGTGCCGCGCATCGCGCTGACCGCCACGGCCGACGCGATTACGCGCGACGAGATCATCCATCGTCTCGCGCTCGACGACGCGCGCGTGTTCGTGTCGAGCTTCGACCGCCCGAACATCCGTTACCGGATCGTCGAAAAGGACAACGCGCGCTCGCAGCTGCTCGACTTCATCCGTGCCGAGCACACGAATGCCGACGGCACGACGGACGCGGGCGTCGTCTATTGCCTGTCGCGCCGCAAGGTCGAGGAAACGGCCGAATGGCTGAAGGCGCAGGGCGTGCGCGCGCTGCCGTATCACGCGGGGATGGAGTTCGAGGTGCGGCAGAAGCACCAGGAAATGTTCCAGCGCGAGGAAGGCATCGTGATGTGCGCGACGATCGCGTTCGGCATGGGTATCGACAAGCCCGACGTCCGCTTCGTCGCGCACCTCGATTTACCGAAGAGCGTCGAAGGCTATTACCAGGAAACCGGCCGCGCGGGTCGTGACGGGATGCCCGCCAACGCGTGGATGGCGTATGGCCTCGGTGACGTCGTCCAGCAGCGCAAGATGATCGACGAATCCGATGCGGACGACGCGCACAAGCGCGTGCAGACGTCGAAGCTCGACGCGCTGCTCGGGTTGTGCGAAACGATCTCGTGCCGTCGCGTGCGGCTGCTGAACTACTTCGGCGAGGCGAGCCAGCCGTGCGGTAACTGCGACACGTGCCTCGAGCCGCCCGCTTCGTGGGACGCGACGCGCGAGGCGCAGATGGCGCTGTCGTGCGTGTTCCGCGCGCAGCGCGCGAGCGGCTTCAATTTCGGCTCGAGCCACCTGATCGAGATCCTGCGCGGCGGGCGCACCGAGAAGGTATTGCAGCGCGGCCACGACCAGCTCAGCACGTTCGGCATCGGCGCGGCGCTGTCCGAGCCCGAGTGGCGCGCGATTTTCCGGCAACTGGTCGCGTACGGCTATCTGGCGGTCGACCATGGCGGCTTCGGCGCGCTGATGCTGACCGAGGCCGCAAAGCCCGTGCTGAAGAACGAGGAAAAGGTCACGCTGCGCCGCTACGTGAAGCCGCAGCGCACCCGCCAGTCGTCGAGCCGCAGCGGCACGCGCGTCGACCCGACGGCCGGCATGGGCGCACGCGAGCGCGCACGGTGGGACGCGCTGCGCGCATGGCGCGCGGAAACTGCAAAGACGGACGGCGTGCCGGCCTACGTGATCTTCCACGACGCGACGCTCGCCGAAATCGCGCGCAACGCGCCGGAGACGATCGACGACCTGCGTCACATCCCCGGCATGGGCGTGCGCAAGCTGGAACGCTTCGGCGACGAGATCATCGACGTCGTCGAATCGGCCTGACACAGCGTTCCGACCCCTCCTGTAAACCACGGGGTCAGCCGGCAAATCACGCAAGCCGTTGACTTAGTTGGTATTTCCGGAATATCATGCTGGGTTCCGGTATTCGGTGGGCCGAGTCGCGTTCGACAGTTCGCACCCGATTCGCCGGTTCGGAAGTCAACTGTGCGTCGATTCTCGCTTTGCCCGAAATCGGCGTGCAGATTTTGTTCAATTTCAGGAATAAACAATGCCAACCATCAACCAACTGGTTCGCAAAGGCCGTCAGTCGGAAACGACGAAGAGCAAGAGCCCGGCCCTGCAGGACTGCCCCCAGCGTCGCGGCGTGTGCACCCGTGTGTACACGACGACGCCGAAGAAGCCTAACTCGGCACTCCGTAAGGTTGCCAAGGTTCGTCTGACGAACGGCTTCGAAGTGATTTCGTACATCGGCGGTGAAGGCCACAACCTGCAGGAACACTCGGTTGTGCTGATCCGCGGCGGCCGTGTGAAGGACTTGCCGGGTGTGCGTTACCACATGGTTCGCGGCTCGCTGGATACCCAGGGCGTCAAGGACCGTAAGCAAGCGCGTTCGAAGTACGGCGCGAAGCGTGCAAAGGCTGCCAAGTAAGCAGTTTTTGATCAGGGATCGCCGCAGGGCGGTCAAGGCGGGAGTGCCGGATTGCCGGTGCTGTCGAGTAAGTGGTCACCCGGCCAAGCTGGTTAGTCGTGAAGATGTGATCGGGTTTGTTGGTGGCCGCGGAGCTGAATCCAGCTCCAACTGAACAAGTAAAGGAAGAATCATGCCGCGTCGTCGCGAAGTCCCCAAGCGGGAAGTGTTGCCGGATCCGAAGTTCGGTAACGTTGATGTTGCCAAGTTCATGAACATGCTGATGCTGTCCGGCAAGAAGTCGGTCGCAGAGCGCATCGTTTATGGCGCATTCGAACAAATCCAGACCAAGGGTGGCAAGGACCCGCTGGAAGTGTTCACGGTTGCGCTCAACAACGTGAAGCCGGTGGTCGAAGTGAAGAGCCGTCGCGTTGGTGGTGCCAACTATCAAGTTCCGGTCGAAGTGCGCCCGTCGCGTCGTATGGCATTGGCGATGCGCTGGCTGCGTGAGGCTGCGAAGAAGCGCAGCGAGAAGTCGATGGCCCTGCGTCTGGCAGGTGAACTCTCCGAAGCGGCCGAAGGCCGTGGCGGCGCGATGAAGAAGCGCGACGAAGTTCACCGCATGGCAGAAGCCAACCGCGCGTTCTCGCATTTCCGTTTCTAAGCGCCTGGCTGGGCTGTTTGCGGAAATAAATTCCGGGCGGGTGCGCTTTTCAGGCGCCTCGCCCGTTTGTGTTGAGGCGTGATGCAGCAGGGCTGCATCACGTCATCCCAGTAGAGGATCAAAGTGGCTCGCAAGACTCCTATCGAGCGCTACCGCAATATCGGTATTAGCGCTCACATCGACGCCGGCAAAACGACGACGACCGAGCGCATTCTGTTTTACACCGGTGTGAACCACAAGATCGGTGAAGTCCACGACGGCGCAGCCACGATGGACTGGATGGAGCAGGAACAAGAGCGTGGCATCACGATCACGTCCGCTGCTACCACGGCCTTCTGGAAGGGCATGGGCGGCAACTATCCGGAACACCGCATCAACATCATCGACACCCCGGGCCACGTCGACTTCACGATCGAAGTGGAACGCTCGATGCGCGTGCTCGACGGCGCGTGCATGGTGTACTGCGCAGTGGGCGGCGTGCAGCCGCAGTCGGAAACGGTGTGGCGCCAGGCGAACAAGTACAAGGTGCCGCGTCTCGCGTTCGTCAACAAGATGGACCGTACCGGCGCGAACTTCTTCAAGGTCTACGACCAGCTCCGTCTGCGCCTGAAGGCGAACCCGGTTCCGGTCGTGGTGCCGATCGGCGCGGAAGAAAACTTCAAGGGCGTCGTCGACCTGATCAAGATGAAGGCGATCATTTGGGACGAAGCGTCGCAAGGCACGAAGTTCGACTACGTCGACATCCCGGCCGAGCTCGCGGAGACCTGCAAGGAATGGCGCGAAAAGATGGTCGAAGTGGCTGCCGAAGCCAGCGAAGACCTGATGAACAAGTACCTGGAAGAAGGCGATCTGCCGGAAGCCGACATCGTCAAGGCGCTGCGTGATCGTACGATCGCGTGCGAAATCCAGCCGATGCTGTGCGGTACTGCGTTCAAGAACAAGGGCGTGCAGCGCATGCTCGACGCCGTGATCGATTTCCTGCCGTCGCCGGTCGACATCCCGCCGGTCAAGGGCGAGCTCGAAAACGGCGAAGAAGCAGAGCGCAAGGCGTCGGACGAAGAGAAGTTCTCGTCGCTCGCGTTCAAGATCATGACCGACCCGTTCGTCGGCCAGCTGATCTTCTTCCGTGTGTACTCGGGCGTCGTCAACTCGGGCGACACGCTGCTGAACTCGACCAAGGGCAAGAAGGAACGCCTCGGCCGTATTCTGCAGATGCATGCGAACCAGCGTGAAGAAATCAAGGAAGTCCGTGCGGGCGACATCGCCGCAGCGGTCGGCCTGAAGGAAGCAACCACGGGCGACACGCTGTGCGACCCGGCGAACCCGATCGTTCTCGAACGCATGGTGTTCCCGGAACCGGTGATTTCGCAGGCCGTCGAGCCGAAGACCAAGGCCGACCAGGAAAAGATGGGCCTCGCACTGAACCGTCTGGCTCAGGAAGACCCGTCGTTCCGCGTGCAGACCGACGAAGAGTCGGGCCAGACCATCATTTCGGGCATGGGCGAGCTCCACCTCGAAATTCTGGTCGACCGGATGAAGCGTGAATTCGGCGTGGAAGCGACCGTCGGCAAGCCGCAGGTTGCGTACCGCGAAACGATCCGTTCGACGGCGAAGGATGTCGACGGCAAGTTCGTCAAGCAGTCGGGTGGTCGCGGCCAGTACGGTCACGCGGTCATCACGCTCGAGCCGAACGAACAAGGCAAGGGCTACGAGTTCTTCGACGAGATCAAGGGTGGTGTGATTCCGCGTGAATACATCCCGGCGGTCGACAAGGGTATCCAGGACACGCTGAAGTCGGGCGTGCTGGCTGGCTTCCCGGTCGTCGACGTGAAGGTTCACCTGACGTTCGGTTCGTACCACGACGTTGACTCGAACGAAAACGCGTTCCGCATGGCCGGTTCGATGGCGTTCAAGGAAGCGATGCGCAAGGCGAACCCGGTCGTCCTCGAGCCGATGATGGCTGTCGAAGTCGAGACGCCGGAAGACTACATGGGCAACGTGATGGGCGACCTGTCGGGCCGTCGCGGCATCGTCCAGGGCATGGAAGACATGGTTGGCGGCGGCAAGATCGTGCGCGCCGAAGTGCCGCTGTCGGAAATGTTCGGTTACTCGACGTCGCTGCGTTCGCTGACGCAAGGTCGTGCAACGTACACGATGGAGTTCAAGCACTACGCTGAAGCTCCGCGCAACGTTGCTGAAGCGATCATCAGCGCGAAGTCGAAGTAAATCTGTAGCTACCCACCGATAATTTTTGAAAGAAGAGAATCATGGCAAAAGGTAAATTTGAGCGGACCAAGCCGCACGTGAACGTTGGTACGATTGGTCACGTTGACCACGGCAAGACGACGCTGACGGCAGCGATCACGACGGTGCTGACGAAGAAGTTCGGCGGCGAAGCGAAGGCATACGACCAGATCGACGCGGCACCGGAAGAAAAGGCGCGCGGCATCACGATCAACACGGCACACGTCGAGTACGAAACGGCTAACCGCCACTACGCACACGTCGACTGCCCGGGCCACGCTGACTATGTGAAGAACATGATCACGGGCGCAGCGCAGATGGACGGCGCGATCCTGGTTTGCTCGGCAGCAGACGGCCCGATGCCGCAAACGCGTGAGCACATCCTGCTGGCGCGTCAGGTTGGCGTTCCGTACATCATCGTGTTCCTGAACAAGTGCGACATGGTTGACGACGCGGAACTGCTCGAGCTGGTCGAGATGGAAGTTCGCGAACTCCTGTCGAAGTACGACTTCCCGGGCGACGACACGCCGATCGTGAAGGGTTCGGCGAAGCTGGCGCTGGAAGGCGACACGGGCGAGCTGGGCGAAGTGGCGATCATGAGCCTGGCCGACGCGCTGGACACGTACATCCCGACGCCGGAGCGTGCAGTTGACGGCGCGTTCCTGATGCCGGTGGAAGACGTGTTCTCGATCTCGGGCCGCGGTACGGTGGTGACGGGTCGTGTCGAGCGCGGCATCGTGAAGGTCGGCGAGGAAATCGAAATCGTCGGTATCAAGCCGACGGTGAAGACGACCTGCACGGGCGTTGAAATGTTCCGCAAGCTGCTGGACCAAGGTCAGGCAGGCGACAACGTGGGTATCCTGCTGCGCGGCACGAAGCGTGAAGACGTGGAGCGTGGCCAGGTTCTGGCGAAGCCGGGTTCGATCACGCCGCACACGCACTTCACGGCTGAAGTGTACGTGCTGAGCAAGGACGAAGGCGGCCGTCACACGCCGTTCTTCAACAACTACCGTCCGCAGTTCTACTTCCGTACGACGGACGTGACGGGCTCGATCGAGCTGCCGAAGGACAAGGAAATGGTGATGCCGGGCGACAACGTGTCGATCACGGTGAAGCTGATCGCTCCGATCGCGATGGAAGAAGGTCTGCGCTTCGCAATCCGCGAAGGCGGCCGTACCGTCGGCGCCGGCGTCGTCGCCAAGATCATCGAGTAATATCGACGATCCGCGGATCCCGACGGGGTCCGCGATTCCCGCGGTACGCGGTTGTACCGTCGAAACCGGGTGCCCAGCTTGCGCTGGCGCCCGGTTTTGTTTTTCCTGCGGCGCGTTGCGCGTACCGAGAAACACGCAACACTGCTTCAGAATTTCGTGTAGAATCGCGGGCTTAGCAGTGGAAGTACTGTCCGGAACCTGATGCTTCGCTCCCCGCTGGCGTCATGTTTCACGTTCTTTTAGTGTCCGGCGATGCAACATCGCCTCGCTCTTTTCAAGGAATTGTCATGCAGCAACAGAAAATCCGCATTCGCCTGAAGGCATTCGACTATCGTCTGATCGATCAATCGGCTGCCGAAATCGTCGATACCGCGAAGCGGACTGGCGCAATCGTCCGTGGCCCGGTGCCGCTGCCGACGCGCATTCAGCGTTTTGACATCCTGCGTTCGCCGCACGTCAACAAGACGTCGCGCGATCAGCTCGAAATCCGTACCCACCAGCGCCTGATGGACATCGTCGACCCGACGGACAAGACCGTTGACGCGCTGATGAAGCTCGACCTGCCGGCTGGCGTCGACGTGGAAATCAAGCTGCAGTAAGGCTTCCGGCGCCGGTCGGTCCGCCGGGCGGTGCTAAGTCTTTGTATTGCTTGCGGAAATCGGAAGGTCGGGCTATACTGCTTGGCTTTTCGCGTATTCGCGTAAAAAAGTTGGGCCTTGCGTGCCCGGCATTTTGTAAATCAGCCCCGACCAATCGCAGTCGGGAATGGAGAAAATGATGAGCCTTGGACTCGTAGGTCGCAAGGTTGGCATGACCCGTATCTTCACGGCTGAAGGGGATTCGATTCCCGTCACCGTGCTGGACGTGTCGGACAACCGCGTGACGCAGATCAAGACTGTTGAAACCGACGGCTACACGGCCGTGCAGGTTGCATTCGGCTCCCGCCGCGCATCGCGCGTGACGAAGCCGCTGGCAGGTCATCTCGCCAAAGCCGGTGTCGAAGCCGGTGAAATCCTCAAGGAATTCCGCATTGACGCGGCCAAGGCAGCCGAGCTGTCGAATGGCGCCGTGGTCGGTGCAGATCTTTTCGAAGTGGGCCAGAAGGTCGACGTGCAAGGCGTGTCGATCGGTAAGGGCTACGCCGGTACGATCAAGCGTTACAACTTCTCCTCCGGCCGTGCCACGCACGGTAACTCGCGCTCGCACAACGTGCCGGGCTCGATCGGTATGGCGCAGGATCCGGGTCGTGTTTTCCCGGGTAAACGCATGACGGGTCACATGGGTGACGTGACGGTGACGGTGCAGAACCTCGAAATCGCTCGTATCGACGCAGAGCGCAAGCTGCTGCTCGTGAAGGGTGCGATTCCGGGCGCGAAGGGCGGCAAGGTCTTCGTGACGCCGGCCGTCAAGACCAAGGGGGCGAAATAATGGAACTCAAGCTCCTGAACGAAAATGGTCAGGAAGGTGCAGTGGTCAACGCATCGGACGTCGTGTTCGGTCGTGACTACAACGAAGCGCTGATCCACCAGGTCGTCGTCGCTTACCAGGCGAATGCTCGCCAGGGTAACCGCGCACAGAAGGACCGTGAGCAAGTCAAGCACACGACCAAGAAGCCGTGGCGCCAGAAGGGTACGGGCCGCGCTCGTGCCGGTATGTCGTCGAGCCCGCTGTGGCGTGGCGGTGGTCGTATCTTCCCGAATTCGCCGGAAGAAAACTTCTCGCACAAGGTCAACAAGAAGATGCATCGCGCAGGTCTCTGCTCGATCTTCTCGCAGCTGGCCCGTGAAGGCCGTCTGTCGGTCGTCGAGGACATCATCCTCGAAGCGCCGAAGACCAAGCTGCTGGCCGACAAATTCAAGACCATGGGTCTCGACTCCGTGCTGATCATCACCGACACGGTCGACGAGAACCTGTACCTGGCTTCGCGCAACCTGCCGCACGTGGCGATTGTCGAGCCGCGCTACGCTGACCCGCTGTCGCTGATCTACTTCAAGAAAGTGCTGGTCACGAAGGCTGCGGTCGCCCAGATCGAGGAGTTGCTGTCATGAGCGAGATTCGCAAGAACGATCATCGTTTGATGCAGGTCCTGCTCGCACCGGTGATCTCGGAAAAGGCGACGCTGGTTGCCGACAAGAACGAGCAAGTCGTGTTCGAAGTCGCACCGGATGCCACGAAGCAGGAAGTGAAGGCGGCTGTCGAGCTGCTGTTCAAGGTTGAAGTTGATTCGGTCAACGTGCTGGTTCAGAAGGGCAAGCAAAAGCGCTTCGGCCGTTCGATGGGCCGCCGCAAGGACGTGAAGAAGGCGTACGTTTGCCTGAAGCCCGGCCAGGAAATCAACTTTGAAGCGGAGGCCAAGTAATCATGGCAATCGTTAAAGTTAAGCCGACATCGCCGGGTCGCCGCGCGATGGTCAAGGTGGTCAACAAGAGCCTGCACCAGGGCAAGCCGTTCGCGGCACTGCTCGACTCGCAGAGCTCGACCGCCGGCCGTAACAACAACGGTCGTATCACCACGCGTCACAAGGGTGGTGGTCACAAGCAACACTATCGTATCGTCGATTTCCGTCGCACGAAGGACGGCATCCCGGCAAAGGTCGAGCGTCTCGAGTACGACCCGAACCGCAGCGCGAACATCGCGCTGGTGCTCTACGCAGACGGCGAACGTCGCTACATCATCGCCCCGAAGGGCCTGACCGTCGGCCAACAGCTGATGTCGGGTTCGGAAGCGCCGATCCGTGCAGGCAACACGCTGCCGATCCGCAACATTCCGGTCGGTACGACGATCCACTGCATCGAGATGCTGCCGGGCAAGGGCGCGCAAATGGCGCGTTCGGCTGGCACGTCGGCCATGCTGCTGGCGCGCGAAGGCGTCTACGCGCAGGTTCGTCTGCGTTCGGGCGAAATCCGCCGCGTGCACATCGAGTGCCGTGCAACGATCGGTGAAGTCGGCAACGAAGAGCATAGCCTGCGCCAGATCGGCAAGGCTGGCGCGAACCGCTGGCGCGGTATCCGCCCGACGGTGCGTGGCGTTGCGATGAACCCGGTTGATCACCCGCACGGTGGTGGTGAGGGCAAGACGGCTGCAGGTCGCGACCCGGTGAGCCCGTGGGGTACGCCGGCTAAGGGTTACCGCACCCGCAGCAACAAGCGCACGACGACGATGATCGTCCAGCGCCGTCACAAGCGTTAAGGAGTAGGCAATGGCACGTTCTGTTAAAAAAGGTCCGTTCTGCGACGCCCATTTGCTGAAGAAAGTTGAGGCGGCTGCAGCTTCGCGCGACAAAAAGCCGATCAAGACCTGGTCGCGTCGCTCGACGATTCTGCCGGATTTCATCGGCCTGACGATCGCTGTTCACAACGGCCGTCAACACGTTCCGGTGTACATCTCGGAAAACATGGTCGGCCACAAGCTTGGCGAGTTCGCACTGACCCGTACGTTCAAGGGTCACGCAGCCGACAAGAAGGCCAAGAAATAAGGGGCAATCAAGATGGAAGTGAAAGCAATTCATCGCGGTGCCCGCATCTCGGCGCAGAAAACGCGCCTTGTGGCTGACCAGATCCGCGGTTTGCCGGTCGACAAGGCGCTGAACGTTCTGACGTTCTCGCCGAAGAAGGCGGCTGGCATCGTGAAGAAGGTTGTGCTGTCGGCAATCGCGAATGCGGAGCACAACGAAGGCGCTGATATCGACGAGCTCAAGATCAAGAGCATCTACGTCGACAAGGCTGCATCGCTCAAGCGTTTCACCGCGCGCGCCAAGGGCCGCGGTAACCGCATCGAGAAGCAATCCTGTCACATCACTGTGACGGTCGGGAATTAAGGAGCCATACGATGGGACAGAAAATTCATCCGACTGGCTTCCGCCTGGCTGTCAGCCGCAATTGGGCTTCGCGTTGGTACGCGAACAACAACAATTTCGCGGCGATGCTGCAGGAAGACATCGGTGTTCGTGAATACCTGAAGAAGAAGCTGAAGAACGCTTCGGTCGGTCGGGTCGTCATCGAGCGTCCGGCGAAGAACGCGCGCATCACGATTTACAGCTCGCGTCCGGGCGTGGTCATCGGCAAGAAGGGCGAGGATATCGAACAGCTGAAGACGGAACTGCAACGCCGCATGGGCGTGCCGGTTCACGTCAACATCGAAGAAATCCGCAAGCCGGAAACCGATGCTCAGCTGATCGCTGACTCGATCACGCAACAGCTCGAGCGCCGGATCATGTTCCGTCGCGCGATGAAGCGTGCGATGCAGAACGCGATGCGTCTGGGTGCCCAAGGCATCAAGATCATGAGCGCAGGCCGTCTGAACGGTATCGAAATCGCTCGTACGGAGTGGTATCGCGAAGGTCGCGTGCCGCTTCACACGCTGCGTGCTGATATCGACTACGCGACTTCGGAAGCGAAGACGACTTACGGGATCATCGGCGTCAAGGTGTGGGTCTACAAGGGCGATACGCTCGGCCGCAACGACGCACCGGTGGTGGAAGAAGTAGCCGAAGACAAGCGTCCGCGTCGCAATGCGCGTCCGGGCGACCGTCGTCCGCGCCGTGATGGCGAAGGCGGCGCTCCGGGTGCTCGTCGTGGCGCACCGCGCCGCGGCGCCGGCAAGCCCGAAGACGGCAAGACTGGAGAATAACGATGCTGCAACCGAAACGCAGAAAGTATCGTAAAGAGCAGAAGGGTCGTAACACCGGCAAGGCGACGCGCGGCAACGCAGTGTCATTCGGTGAATTCGGCCTGAAGGCGATCGGTCGCGGTCGTTTGACCGCACGTCAGATTGAAGCGGCGCGTCGTGCAATGACGCGTCACATCAAGCGTGGCGGCCGCATCTGGATCCGGATCTTCCCGGACAAGCCGATTTCGCAGAAGCCGGCCGAAGTGCGTATGGGTAACGGTAAGGGTAACCCGGAGTACTACGTCGCCGAGATTCAGCCGGGCAAGATGCTCTATGAAATGGACGGCGTAACCGAAGAACTGGCACGCGAAGCGTTCCGTCTGGCCGCAGCCAAGCTGCCGCTCAAGACGGCATTCATCGTGCGCCAGCTCGGCGCCTAAGGAGAAAACATGAAGGCTTCCGAACTTCTCCAGAAAGACCAGGCCGCGCTCAACAAGGAGCTGGCGGACCTGCTGAAGGCGCAATTCGGCCTGCGCATGCAACTCGCGACCCAGCAGCTCACGAACACGAGCCAGCTGAAGAAGGTTCGTCGCGACATCGCACGTGTGCGGACCGTCATGACTCAGAAGGCGAACCAGAAATGAACGATAGCGTGAAAACCTCGCTGAAGCGGACGCTGGTCGGTCGGGTCGTCAGCAACAAGATGGACAAGACCGTCACCGTGCTGATCGAGCACCGCGTCAAGCACCCGATCTACGGCAAGTATGTCGTGCGTTCGAAGAAGTACCACGCGCACGATGAAGCGAACACCTACAACGAAGGCGATCTCGTCGAAATCCAGGAAACGCGTCCTGTTTCGAAGACGAAGGCCTGGACGGTGTCGCGCCTCGTCGAAGCCGCTCGCGTCATCTAAGCGGGCAGTGCAGTAGGCAGTAACAGGCACTTCTCCACGAAGTGCTTGAAATCGCAAAGTTTTTGCTTGCGGGACCAGGATTATTTGTTATAATCCTGGTCTTCCCTCTTTATGGGAGCCCCGTCGCGGGCGAAGTTGGTGGGGGAAGCGGACTGGCGCCAGCCTGTCCGAAAGATTCACCGAATTGCGATGGCGGGTTTCGTTTGCCGTCGCTGCTGTTCCAACCCAAGCAGCCGATTGGCTGACGGGACCAAGACTGACCGAATGCATCATGGTGGTGCATCCGGATTAAGTTGGGAAAGACAAACCATGATCCAGACCGAATCTCGGCTCGAAGTAGCCGACAACACGGGTGCACGTGAAGTCCTGTGCATCAAGGTGCTCGGCGGCTCGAAGCGTCGTTATGCCGGCATTGGCGACATCATCAAGGTGAGCGTCAAAGAGGCAACGCCGCGCGGGCGCGTGAAGAAAGGCGAAATTTACAACGCCGTGGTGGTTCGCACCGCCAAGGGCGTGCGCCGTCAAGACGGCTCGCTGATCAAGTTCGACGGCAACGCCGCTGTGCTTTTGAATAACAAGCTCGAGCCGATCGGCACCCGTATCTTCGGGCCGGTGACGCGTGAGCTGCGTAGCGAACGATTCATGAAGATCGTTTCGCTGGCGCCGGAAGTGCTGTAAGGAGTCGCGATGAACAAGATTCGCAAAGGTGACGAAGTCATCGTCGTCACTGGCAAGGACAAGGGCAAGCGCGGCGTCGTGCTGGCTGTCGGTGCTGAACATGTGACGGTTGAAGGTATCAACCTCGTCAAGAAGCATGTGAAGCCGAACCCGATGAAGGGTACGACGGGCGGCGTGGAAGCGAAGACGATGCCCCTGCATATTTCGAACGTCGCACTGGTCGACGCGAATGGCAAGGCGTCGCGTGTTGGCATCAAGGTCGAGGAAGGCAAGAAGGTTCGCTTCCTGAAGACGACCGGTGCCGTACTGAGCGCCTGACGCAGCGGAGTAAAAAATGGCTCGTTTTCAAGAGTTTTACAAAGAAAAGGTTGTGCCCGGCCTGATCGAGAAGTTCGGTTACAAGTCGGTCATGGAAGTGCCGCGCATCACCAAGATCACGCTGAACATGGGTCTTGGCGAAGCGATCGCTGACAAGAAGATCATCGAGAACGCCGTTGGCGACCTCACGAAGATCGCCGGCCAGAAGCCGGTCGTCACGAAGGCTCGCAAGGCAATCGCAGGCTTCAAGATTCGCCAGGGTTACCCCATCGGCGCGATGGTGACGCTGCGTGGCCAGGCGATGTACGAATTCCTCGACCGTTTCGTGACGGTTGCCCTGCCCCGCGTGCGTGACTTCCGCGGTGTGTCGGGTCGTGCTTTCGATGGCCGTGGCAACTACAACATCGGTGTGAAAGAGCAGATCATTTTCCCCGAAATCGATTACGACAAGATCGACGCACTGCGTGGGCTGAACATCAGCATCACGACGACTGCGAAGACCGACGACGAAGCAAAGGCTCTGCTCGCCAGCTTCAAGTTCCCGTTCAGAAACTGAGGTTACCGTGGCTAAACTGGCACTGATCGAACGTGAAAAGAAGCGCGCCCGCCTGGTCGCGAAGTTCGCAGCAAAGCGCGAAGCGCTGAAGGCGATCGTCGAAGACCAAAGCAAGTCGGAAGAAGAGCGCTACGAAGCACGCCTGGAGCTGCAGCAACTGCCCCGCAACGCAAACCCGACCCGCCAGCGTAACCGCTGCGCGATCACGGGCCGTCCGCGTGGCACGTTCCGTAAATTCGGCCTCGCGCGTAACAAGATTCGTGAAATCGCATTCCGTGGCGAGATTCCTGGCCTGACCAAGGCGAGCTGGTAATAGGAGAAACGTAAATGAGCATGAGTGATCCTATCGCCGATATGCTGACTCGCATCCGCAACGCGCAGATGGTCGAGAAGGTATCGGTCGCGATGCCCTCGTCGAAGGTCAAGGTTGCAATCGCGCAAGTCCTGAAGGACGAAGGCTATATCGACGATTTCGCCGTGAAGGCGGAAGGTGCGAAGTCCGAACTGAATATCGCGCTGAAGTACTACGCAGGTCGCCCGGTCATCGAACGCCTCGAGCGCGTGTCGAAGCCTGGTCTGCGCGTGTACCGCGGCCGTAACGACATTCCGCAGGTCATGAATGGCCTCGGTGTGGCAATCGTGTCGACGCCGAAGGGCGTGATGACCGACCGCAAGGCGCGCGCTACCGGCGTCGGCGGCGAAGTCATCTGCTACGTCGCTTAAAGCCGAGGAGAGAGAAACATGTCTCGAGTAGGTAAGAGCCCGATCGCGCTGCAAGGCGCGGAAGTCAAGCTGGCCGACGGTGCAATCACCGTCAAGGGCCCGCTGGGCACCATCACGCAAGCGATCAATCCGCTCGTGAACGTGGCGAACAACGACGGCACGCTGAATCTGTCGCCGGTCGACGAAAGCCGCGAAGCAAATGCACTGTCGGGCACGATGCGCGCGATCATCGCGAATGCCGTGCACGGCGTGACCAAGGGTTTCGAGCGCAAGCTGACGCTGGTTGGCGTCGGTTACCGTGCGCAAGCGCAAGGCGACAAGCTGAACCTGTCGCTGGGTTTCTCGCACCCGGTGGTGCACCAGATGCCGGAAGGCGTCAAGGCCGAAACCCCGACGCAAACCGAAATCGTGATCAAGGGGATCAACAAGCAACAAGTCGGTCAAGTGGCTGCGGAAGTCCGCGGTTACCGTCCGCCGGAGCCCTACAAGGGCAAGGGCGTGCGTTATGCCGACGAGGTTGTGATCCTCAAAGAAACGAAGAAGAAGTAAGGGTGCGCAATCATGGATAAGACTCAATCTCGCCTGCGCCGCGCTCGCCAGACGCGTATCAAGATCGCTGAGCTGCAGGTCGCGCGTCTCGCCGTGCATCGCACGAACACGCACATCTACGCTCAAGTGTTCTCGCCCTGCGGCACCAAGGTGCTCGCCAGCGCGTCGACGCTCGAGGCAGAAGTGCGCGCAGAACTGGCCGACAAGTCGGGCAAGGGCGGCAACGTCAATGCCGCGACGCTGATCGGCAAGCGTATTGCCGAAAAGGCAAAGGCTGCCGGCATCGAATCCGTCGCCTTCGACCGCTCGGGCTTCCGCTACCACGGCCGCGTCAAGGCGCTGGCTGAGGCAGCTCGCGAAGCTGGGCTCAAGTTCTAAGGAAGGAATTCGTCATGGCAAAGATGCAAGCGAAAGTTCAGGCTGACGAGCGCGACGACGGCCTTCGCGAAAAGATGATTTCGGTCAATCGCGTGACCAAGGTCGTGAAGGGTGGCCGTATTCTCGGCTTCGCCGCACTGACCGTGGTTGGCGATGGTGATGGCCGCATCGGTATGGGCAAGGGCAAGGCGAAGGAAGTGCCGGTCGCTGTCCAGAAGGCAATGGAACAAGCTCGCCGCAACATGTTCAAGGTGCCGCTCAAGAACGGCACGCTGCAGCACGAAGTGCACGGCAAGCATGGCGCATCCGCTGTCCTCCTCGCTCCGGCGAAGGCAGGTACGGGCGTGATCGCCGGCGGCCCGATGCGCGCAGTGTTCGACGTGATGGGCGTTCAGAACGTCGTGGCGAAGAGCCACGGTTCGACGAACCCGTACAACCTCGTTCGCGCCACGCTGGACGGTCTGCGCAAGCAGTCGACCCCGGCAGACATCGCGGCGAAGCGCGGCAAGTCCGTCGAAGATATTTTGGGCTAAGCCCGGGTGGTCACCATGTCTGAAAAAACTGTCAAGGTTCAGCTCGTCAAGAGCCTGATCGGGACCCGCGAATCGCACCGCGCGACCGTGCGTGGCTTGGGCCTGCGCCGACTCAATTCGGTTAGCGAGCTGCAGGACACGCCGGCGGTCCGCGGCATGATCAACAAGGTCTCGTACCTCGTTAAGGTCATCGCGTAAGCGGCCCTACGGATCAAGGAGTTGATATGGAATTGAATAACCTGAAGCCGGCCGCTGGTGCAAAGCACGCCAAGCGTCGCGTCGGTCGTGGCATCGGTTCGGGCCTCGGCAAGACGGCTGGCCGTGGTCACAAGGGTCAGAAATCGCGTTCGGGCGGCTTCCACAAAGTCGGTTTCGAAGGCGGTCAGATGCCGCTGCAACGTCGTCTGCCGAAGCGCGGCTTCACGTCGCTGACGAAGGAATTCGTCGGTGAAGTGCGCCTGAGCGACCTCGAGAAGCTGCCGGTCGACGAGATCGATCTGCTCGCACTGAAGCAAGCCGGCCTGGTCGGCGAGCTGACGAAGAGCGCAAAGATCATCGCGACGGGCGAACTGAAGCGCAAGATCGTCGTGAAGGGTCTCGGTGCCACCAAGGGTGCGCGCGCTGCGATCGAAGCGGCTGGCGGTTCGTTCGCCGAGTGACACGCGTAGCGCGTCGTCACTTGCATTCATCGGAGAAGGTACTTGGCTAACAGCCCGAGTCTTGCAAAACCCGGTCGAAGCACGGCGAAATTCGGCGATCTGCGCCGGCGAGCGATGTTCCTGCTCCTGGCGCTGATCGTCTATCGCATCGGCGCGCACATTCCCGTGCCGGGCATCGATCCGGATCAACTGGCTAAGCTGTTCCAGAGCCAGGCGGGCGGCATCCTGGGCATGTTCAACATGTTCTCGGGTGGCGCACTGTCCCGCTTCACGATCTTTGCGCTGGGGATCATGCCGTACATCTCGGCGTCGATCATCATGCAGTTGCTGGCGATCGTTTCGCCGCAGCTCGAGGCGCTGAAGAAGGAAGGGCAGGCAGGGCAACGGAAGATCACGCAGTACACGCGGTATTTCACCGTGGTGCTCGCGACCTTCCAGGCATTCGGTATCGCGGCCGCGCTGGAAAACCAGCCGGGCCTCGTCACCGATCCCGGCATGCTGTTCCGTCTGACGACGGTCGTGACGCTGGTGACGGGCACGATGTTCCTGATGTGGCTCGGCGAGCAGATTACCGAGCGTGGTCTGGGCAACGGTATCTCGATCATCATCTTCGGCGGGATCGCAGCAGGGTTCCCGAATGCCGTGGGTGGGTTGTTCGAACTGGTGCGTACGGGTTCGATGAGCATCATTTCGGCGATCATCATCGTCGTCCTGATCGCCGCGGTGACTTACCTGGTCGTGTTCATCGAACGCGGTCAGCGCAAGATCCTCGTGAACTACGCGAAGCGCCAGGTCGGCAACAAGATCTACGGTGGGCAGTCGTCGCATCTGCCGCTGAAGCTGAACATGTCGGGCGTGATTCCGCCGATCTTTGCATCGTCGATCATTCTGTTCCCGGCAACGATTCTCGGCTGGTTCAGTACCGGTCAGCCGACGGGAAGCTGGATTTCCAATACGTTGCATAACGTTGCGGAAGCGCTGAAGCCGGGCCAGCCGGTCTATGTGCTGCTGTACACGCTGGCAATCGTGTTTTTCTGCTTCTTCTACACCGCACTGGTGTTCAACAGCAGGGAGACCGCGGACAACCTGAAGAAGAGCGGCGCGTTTGTTCCGGGCATTCGTCCGGGCGATCAGACCGCACGATATATCGACCGCATCCTCACGCGTCTGACGCTGGCCGGTGCGATCTACATCGTCTTCGTGTGTCTGCTGCCGGAATTCCTGGTGCTGCGCTGGAACGTGCCGTTTTATTTTGGTGGAACGTCGCTGCTGATCATTGTCGTCGTCACGATGGACTTTATGGCGCAGGTGCAGTCGTACGTTATGTCGCAACAGTATGAGTCACTGCTCAAGAAGGCTAACTTCAAGGGCGGCAACATCCCGATGCGTTGAAAGGACTATGGCCAAAGACGATGTAATCCAGATGCAGGGTGAGGTGATTGAAAACCTCCCGAATGCGACCTTCCGTGTGAAGCTGGAAAACGGCCATGTCGTGTTGGGGCATATTTCCGGAAAGATGCGGATGCACTACATCCGCATTCTGCCCGGCGACAAGGTGACGGTTGAGTTGACGCCTTACGATCTGTCTCGTGCGCGGATCGTGTTCCGGGCGAAGTGATTTGAAAAAAGGGTATTATCATGAAAGTGATGGCATCGGTTAAGCGCATTTGCCGCAATTGCAAGATCATCAAGCGCAAAGGCGTCGTTCGCGTGATCTGCAGCTCGGATCCGCGCCACAAGCAGCGCCAAGGCTGACCGCGCGTTTGTTTGCGCTTTTTGTTTGAGGAAAAACAATGGCTCGTATCGCAGGGGTTAACATCCCGAATCACCAGCACACCGAGATCGGCCTGACGGCTATCTTTGGTGTCGGCCGCACCCGTTCGCGCAGCATCTGCGTGGCAGCTGGCGTCGATTTTTCGAAGAAGGTCAAGGATCTGACCGACGCAGACCTGGAAAAGCTGCGTGAAGAAGTGGGCAAGTTTGTCGTCGAAGGCGATCTGCGCCGTGAAGTGACGATGAACATCAAGCGCCTGATGGACCTCGGTTGCTACCGCGGCGTCCGTCATCGCAAGGGCCTGCCGATGCGCGGTCAGCGTACGCGTACGAACGCACGTACCCGCAAGGGTCCGCGTCGTGCAGCGCAAGCGCTGAAGAAGTAAGCGGAACTGACAGTTACAGGAAAACGTAATGGCTAAGGCTTCGAACACCGCGGCGCAACGCGTTCGCAAGAAGGTTAAGAAGAACGTCGCTGAAGGCGTGGTTCACGTTCACGCGTCGTTCAACAACACGATCATCACGATCACCGATCGCCAAGGCAACGCTCTGGCATGGGCGACGTCGGGCGGTCAGGGCTTCAAGGGCTCGCGCAAATCGACGCCGTTCGCTGCTCAGGTCGCAGCCGAGTCGGCTGGCCGCGTCGCGATGGAATACGGCGTGAAGAATCTGGAAGTGCGGATCAAGGGCCCGGGCCCGGGTCGCGAGTCGGCAGTGCGTGCACTGCACGGCCTCGGCATCAAGATCACCGCGATTTCGGACGTCACTCCGATTCCGCACAACGGCTGCCGCCCGCCGAAGCGTCGTCGTATCTAAGGATGTGCTGGCACGTTCGTGCTAGCGCATTGCCTGTCGCCGCTCAGCGTCGACGGGCGTTGCTTTTTTGATTGACTAAGCCCACCGTTCGCCCCAAAGGGAGCGGACTAGCGCGGATTTCGATCCGCGTGACTGATTGATAAAGGAATGCAAAGTGGCACGTTATATCGGCCCCAAAGCCAAGCTGTCCCGCCGTGAAGGCACCGACCTGTTCCTGAAGAGCGCACGCCGTTCGCTCGCCGACAAGTGCAAGCTCGACAGCAAGCCGGGTCAGCACGGCCGTACCTCGGGCGCACGTACGTCCGACTACGGTACGCAGCTGCGCGAAAAGCAGAAGGTCAAGCGTATCTACGGCGTGCTGGAGCGTCAGTTCCGTCGCTACTTCGCTGAAGCCGATCGTCGCAAGGGCAACACGGGTGAAAACCTGCTGCAACTGCTCGAGTCGCGCCTCGACAACGTCGTGTATCGCATGGGCTTCGGCTCGACCCGCGCTGAAGCGCGTCAGCTGGTGAGCCACAAGTCGATCACCGTGAACGGCGTCGTCGCAAACGTCCCGTCGCAGCAAGTGAAGGCGGGTGACGTCGTCGCGATCCGCGAAAAGGCGAAGAAGCAGGCGCGTATCGTCGAAGCGCTGTCGCTGGCCGAGCAAGGCGGCATGCCGAGCTGGGTTGCAGTCGATGCGAAGAAGTTCGAAGGCACGTTCAAGCAAATGCCGGAACGCGCTGAAATCGCAGGCGACATCAACGAAAGCCTGATCGTCGAATTGTATTCGCGTTAATCCGATTGACGGCCGAGGTACCCCGATTGCGTTGCGCAAGGAGGGGCCTCGGCTGTTTATTTTCTGGTTGTTACCGGTCAGCCTTATCGGTGTAACGAGCCGAGGGTATTGAAAAGGAAAGCCCATGCAAACCAGTTTGCTGAAACCCAAGATCATCGCCGTGGAATCGCTGGGCGAGAACCACGCGAGGGTGGTCATGGAACCGTTCGAACGCGGTTACGGCCACACCTTGGGCAATGCGCTTCGCCGCGTGCTGCTGTCGTCGATGGTGGGCTACGCGCCGACCGAAGTCACGATCGCAGGCGTGGTGCACGAGTACTCGACGCTGGATGGCGTGCAGGAAGACGTCGTCAACCTGCTGCTGAACCTGAAGGGCGTGGTGTTCAAGCTGCATAACCGTGACGAAGTGACGGTTACGCTGCGCAAGGAAGGCGAAGGCGTCGTGACCGCCGGCGATATCGAGCTGGCTCACGATTGCGAAGTCATCAATCCGAATCACGTGATTGCGCACCTGTCGAAGGGCGGCAAGCTCGACGTTCAGATCAAGATCGAAAAGGGTCGCGGCTATGTGCCCGGCAACGTCCGTCGCTATGGCGAAGACACGGCCAAGATCATCGGCCGCATCGTCCTCGACGCATCGTTCTCGCCGGTTCGCCGCGTGAGCTATGCGGTTGAAAGCGCACGTGTCGAGCAGCGTACCGACCTCGACAAGCTCGTGATGAACATCGAGACGAGCGGCGTGATCACGCCGGAAGAAGCGATCCGCCAGTCGGCCCGCATCCTGGTCGACCAGTTGTCCGTGTTCGCGGCGCTGGAAGGCACGGAAACGGCAGCCGAAGCGCCGTCGCGTGCACCGCAGATCGATCCGATCCTGCTGCGTCCGGTGGACGATCTCGAGCTGACGGTTCGTTCGGCGAACTGCCTGAAGGCCGAGAACATCTACTACATCGGCGATCTGATCCAGCGCACGGAAAACGAGCTGTTGAAGACGCCGAACCTCGGTCGCAAGTCGCTCAACGAGATCAAGGAAGTGCTCGCTTCGCGCGGTCTCACGCTGGGCATGAAGCTCGAGAACTGGCCGCCGGCTGGTCTCGACAAGTAAGCCCGGTTGTAGCCTGGCTATAGCTGTAGTTGGCAAAGATGCGGATTTTCCTTTAAAATCCGCATCTTGCTTTTTTTCGTTACCGGCCCGTGCACCCTCCGAGGTGCGATAGAAGAGCTGGACCAAAACTTTGAATCAAGGAAACTGAAATGCGCCATCGTCATGGTCTGCGGAAACTGAACCGCACGAGCAGCCACCGTCTGGCTATGCTCCGTAACATGTCCAACTCGCTGATCGAGCACGAAGTCATCAAGACGACGCTGCCGAAGGCGAAGGAACTCCGTAAGGTCGTCGAGCCGCTGATCACGCTCGGCAAGAAGCCGTCGCTGGCAAACCGTCGCCTGGCGTTCAACCGCCTGCGCGATCGTGACTCGGTGGCGAAGCTGTTCGACGTGCTCGGTCCGCGCTTCGCGAACCGTCCGGGTGGCTACCTGCGCGTGCTGAAGTTCGGCTTCCGCGTGGGCGACAACGCACCGATGGCACTGGTCGAACTGCTCGATCGTCCGGAAGTCGACGAAACGGAAAACGTGCAAGAAGCCGAGTAAGCTTCCGGTACGCAGTAGGATCTGAAAGGGGCCGAGCAATTGCTTGGCCCTTTTTGTTTTTGAGATGCCGGCTGCGATCGATTGTCGCAGGCCGGTGCCGGCAGCGTCGCGCGGGCTGCGCTACGATACGGGGCAACCGGTGCGGTCCCTGAACGCGTAACCGGCGCCGACAGAAGCCGGCAGACTCGTTAGGAGGGCGCGGATGATAGTGGTGCTGATGCTGACGACGGTCCCCGATGCGGCGACGGCCGCGGCGCTCGCGGACGGCGCGCTCGACGCGCGGCTGGCCGCGTGCGTGTCCGAGCTCGGCACGATCAAGTCGCGCTATCACTGGCAGGGCAAGGTCGAAACGGCCGACGAGATCCAGTTGCTGTTCAAGACGAGCCCGGTCCGGGCACTCGAACTGGAGCGGTTCATTCTCGCGCATCATCCTTACGAGACGCCCGAAATCGTCTCGTGGCAGACGACGGCATCGGCCGCGTATGGCCAGTGGGTGACCAGCGAAACTCAACGTCTATTTCATGTTTAACGGTATGGCGCTTTCGGTGCGCGTGCGCGCGCTGCGGTTTCTTGCGGTCCTGTTGTCGTTCGTGTTCGTGCTGGGCGGATTGTCCGCCGCGCGCGCGGCCGACGATTTCCTCGATCCGTCGGTTGCGTTCAAGTTCAGCGCGAGCGAATCGCCGGGACAGGTGGACGTCCGCTTCAAGATCGCCAACGGCTATTACATGTACCGCGAGCGGTTCGCGTTCGCGGTGAAGAGCGGTCAGGCCACGCTCGGCGAGCCGCAATACCCGGCCGGTCACGTGAAGTTCGACCAGACGTTCCAGAAGAACGTCGAGACCTATCGCGATGAAGTCGTCGTTCACGTGCCGGTAAAGCAGGCGGCCGGGCCGTTCGAGCTCGCGGTGACGTCGCAAGGGTGTGCGGACGAAGGGATCTGCTATCCGCCGGCCGAACACGTGATGAAGGTCGATGGCGCAGCGCTCGGCGCCGCCTCGTCGTCCGGTGACACGGCTGCCGCGGGTAGCTGGTTCGACAAGGTCACGAGCGCCGATTTCGCGCAGTCGCTGCTCGAAGGCCACGGCTTCTTCACGATCGTCGCGCTCTATTTCGTCGCGGGTGTCGTGCTGAGCCTGCTGCCGTGTTCGTACCCGATGATACCGATCGTGTCCGCGATCATCATCGGCCAGGGCACGCGTGCGACGCATGCACGCGGCTTCGCGCTGTCGCTGACCTACGTGGTCGGCATGGCGCTGGTCTACACGGTACTCGGGATCGCCGCCGCGCTGGTCGGCCAGAGCCTCGGCGCGTGGTTGCAGAACCCGTGGGTGCTTGGCGCGTTCGGCGTGCTGCTGACCGCGTTCGCGGTGTCGCTGATCTCGGGCAAGGACATCGCATTGCCGGAGCGCTGGCAGAACGGCGCGGCCGAGGCATCGAGCGCGCGCCAGGGCGGCCACTTCGTCGCGGTTGCGGCGATGGGCGCGTTGTCGGCGCTGGTCGTCGGCGCGTGCATGACGGCGCCGCTGTTCGCCGTGCTCGCTTTCATCGCGCACACCGGCAATGCGTTGCTCGGCGGCGCGGCGCTGTTCGCGATGGGGCTCGGGCTCGGCGTGCCGCTGCTGGTCGTCGGCGTCGGGGCCGGGACGGTGCTGCCGCGCGCAGGTGCGTGGATGGACGGCGTCAAGGTGTTCTTCGGCATCGTGCTGCTCGCGGCCGCGTTGTGGATCGTCTGGCCGGTGCTGGCGGGCGCGCTGAAGATGGTGCTCGCGGCGTTGTGGCTGCTGATCGCGGCTGCGGCGCTCGGGCTGTTCACGCCGAATGCCGGTGCCGCATCGATCTGGCGGCGCCTGGGCCGCGGCGTGGGCGCCGCGCTCGCGATCTGGGCCGCGACGCTGCTCGTCGGCCTGGCTGCGGGCTCGACCGATCCCGTCAAGCCGCTGGCCGTGCTGGCGGCGCGTACGGTAGCGTCCGGCGGCGCGGCGACGGCCGGCGCAGCTGCCGCGCAGGACGGGCCCGCGTTCGCATCGGTGCGCTCGAGCGGCGAACTCGACGCGCTGCTGAAGACGTCGGGCCAGCCCGTGATGCTCGACTTCTACGCCGATTGGTGCGTGAGCTGCAAGGAGATGGAGCATCTGACGTTCACCGACGCGCGCGTGCAGGCGCGGCTCGCGAAGCTCCACCTGGTGCGCGCGGACGTCACCGCGAACAACCCGGACGATCAGGCGCTGCTCAAACGCTTCAACCTGTTCGGGCCGCCGGGCATCATCTTCTTCGATCGCAACGGCAACGAGATCGGCCGGGTGGTCGGTTATCAGGCGGCCGACACGTTCCTGCGCAGCCTCGATCGCGCCGCCGTGCCGACGGTATGACGGTCGCCGCCGGGAGCGAACCGGCGAACGGAAGATTCGGGCTGGCTGACAGTTTCGATCGACGGTAAACAAAAAACGGCGGAACACCGAGGTGTCCCGCCGTTTTTGCAGGTGCGTGCCGACGCGCGATCAGCGCTGCGCTTTCAGCAGACGCGCGGCATCGAGCGCGAAGTACGTGAGCACGCCGTCGGCGCCTGCACGCTTGAACGCGAGCAGCGATTCGAGCACGACCTTGTCGTGGTCGAGCCAGCCGTTCATCGCGGCCGCCTTCAGCATCGCGTATTCGCCGCTCACCTGGTACACGTAGGTCGGGAAGCGGAACTCGTCCTTCACGCGGCGCACGATGTCGAGATACGGCATGCCGGGCTTGACCATCACCATGTCGGCGCCTTCGTCGATGTCGAGGCGCACTTCACGCAGCGCTTCGTCGCTGTTCGCCGGATCCATCTGGTAAGTCATCTTGTTGCCCTTGCCCAGATTGGATGCCGAACCGACCGCATCGCGGAACGGGCCGTAGAACGCCGACGCGAACTTCGCCGAATAGGCCATGATCCGCGTATGGATATGACCGTCGCTTTCCAGCATCTCGCGGATCGCGCCGATGCGCCCGTCCATCATGTCCGACGGCGCGACGATGTCGACGCCGGCTTCGGCCTGCGCACGCGCCTGTTCGATCAGGATTTCGATCGTGTCATCGTTGATCACGTAGCCATTCTCGTCGAGCACGCCGTCCTGGCCGTGGCTCGTGTACGGATCGAGCGCGACGTCGGTCAGCACGCCGAGCTCGGGGAAGCGCTTTTTCAGCTCACGCACGGCGCGCGGAATCAGGCCTTCCGGATTGGCCGCCTCGCGGCCGTCAGGCGTTTTCACCGACGGATCGATAGCCGGGAACAGCGATAGCACGGGCACGCCGAGTTCGACGCACTGCTCGGCGACCTGCATCAGCAGGTCGACCGACACGCGCTCGACGCCGGGCATCGACGGGACGGGCTGGCGTTGCTGAGTGCCTTCGACGACGAACACCGGGTAGATCAGGTCGTCGGTGGTCAGGCGGTTTTCGCGCATCAGGCGGCGGGAGAAGTCGTCGCGGCGCATCCGGCGCGGACGATGAAGCGGATGGAAGCTCATGGCGATTTGGCAGAAATCAGGGCAAGAAGACCTTACGGAACCCTTAGGTCATTTTCGAGATCGTTGGTATATGATAGCGATCGAGCGGCACGCGTTGCGTGCAGCTCCCCGCTTCTCCTCCCTGAGCGGGTGCCTGTCGTTTTTCGATTAGGCTGTTTGACCCGCCGTTCAACGGCGGGTTTTTTTATGAGCCGGCCGAATCCGCAGGTGCCGTCAGGTGCGCACAGCCGATCCCAGCCGCGCGTTGCCCGCTCATTGTGCTACAGGCTCGCTTTTTTCGTCGGCGACGGACGGCCGCAGCCAGCTCTCGATCAGTTCATGGGCCTCGTCGAGCCCCGTACGCTTCAGCGCCGAGAACAGCTGGACCGTCAGCTTGCCCTTCACGCCCTGGTCGCGATACGCGTCGAGCCCCTTCTGCGTGTTGCGCAGCGCATTGATGCTTTCCTGGCGCGTCAATTTGTCGCACTTCGTCAGCAGCGTGTGGATCGGCTTGCCGGTCGGCGCGAACCACTCGATCATCCGTCGATCGAGATCGGTCAGCGGACGGCGCGAATCCATCATCAGGATCAGGCCGCAGAGCTGCGAGCGCGTCGCGAGATAGGACGACAGCAGCATTTCCCAGTGCGCCTTGGCGGCACCGGGCACTTCCGCGTAGCCGTAACCGGGCAGGTCGACGAGGTTCGCGACGGGCTCGGCGGCCGGGCCGACGGAGAAGTAGTTGATATGCTGCGTGCGGCCGGGCGTCTTCGACGCGAAGGCCAGCCGCTTCTGGTTGCACAGCACGTTGATCGCCGTCGACTTGCCGGCATTCGAGCGGCCCGCGAACGCGATTTCCGGCTGAACCGTCGGCGGCAGGTCGCGCAGATGGTTGACGGTCGTGTAGAAGCGGGCTTGATGGAGCAGAAAGGCCATGGGAACCGGAAGGACGGGCGGCGCGAGCCGCTTGGTGGAGGCGGGGTAGCCCCGATAGGCGCGGGGGCTTTCAGCACGATATTGTACAATACGGCCGTTTTACCGAAGGCCACCGGGCGCCTGCCTCGCGCTTTTATGTGGCTTCTGCGGTAGACTGAACGCCGTCGTTTTTTGCAGAACCTCAAATTCCCACAAGACGAAACAGGGTGTGCGAATGAATCGACTGTGCAAGTCTCTGATGGTGCTTCAGGTTGCAGCAGGGTTCGTAGGTTTCGTAGCGGAGGCAAATGCGGCAGATGCGGCCAAGCCGGATCTGGACCGCGGCAAGGCGATTGCCGGGCAGGTCTGCGCGTCGTGTCACGGCGCCGACGGCAACAGCGCGTCGGGCAGTTTCCCGAAGCTCGCCGGCCAGCATCCCGAATATCTGGTCAAGCAGTTGAATGACTTCAAGACGCAGCCGGGCGCGAAGGGGCCGGTGCGTAACAACGCGGTGATGGTTGGATTCGCGAGCGCGTTGAGCGCGGACGACATGCGCAACGTCGCCGCGTACTACGGGTCGCAGACGACGAAGCTCGGTACCGCTCGCGATGCGGCGACCGTGCCGGTCGGCCAGAAGATCTATCGCGGCGGCATCGCGGAGAAGGGCGTACCTGCCTGCGCGAGCTGCCACGGGCCGACGGGGCAGGGTATCCCGGTCCAGTATCCGCGCTTGTCGGGGCAATGGGCCGATTACACGGTCGCGCAGTTGACCGCGTTCCAGCAGGGTGCCGGCGCGCGCAACAACAACGAGGCGATGCATCAGATCGCGTCGCGGCTGTCGGATACCGAGATCAAGGCCGTCGCGGATTACATCGCGGGCCTGCGTTGAGCGGTCAGCCGCGAATGGAATGACCGGGCGCCCGAACGGCGGCCGGAGTCAGAACAAGAAAAGGGTGGGGCGCCGCGTCGTCGCGGTTGCCTCGCCCTTCTTTTTTGTCGGCACGCGCCGGGCCGAGCCGGGATGGCGCGGCTTGCGGGCGATTGGGGGCTGCGCCTCCCGAGCCGAACATAGTGAGCGTGGGGGCTGTTTCCCCTTAGTCGGAGTTTGAATGAGCGTTACCACGTCGGGGTTGCAGTCGAAGTCGAGTCAGGGTGCGTCGAAACGTGCGGTGGAGCTGCTGAGCTCGATGCGTTTCGCGATCGCGTTGCTGGTGGTGCTGTCGATCGCGAGCATCATCGGCACGGTCCTGACCCAGGACGATCCGTATCCGAACTACGTGAACCAGTTCGGGCCGTTCTGGGCGGACATCTTCCGCTCGCTCAGCCTGTACACCGTGTACAGCGCGTGGTGGTTCATGCTGATCCTGATCTTCCTCGTCGTGTCGATCTCGCTGTGCGTGATCCGCAACGCGCCGAAGATGCTCGCCGATGCGAAGAGCTGGAAGGACAAGGTCCGCGAAGGCAGCCTGCGCGCATTCCACCACAAGGCCGAGTACACGGCATCCGGCACGCGCGCGAGCGTCGCGGCGACGCTCGCCACGTTCGTCACGAAGGCCGGCTACAAGCACGTCGTGCGTGAAACCGACGGCGCGACGCTGATTTCCGCGAAGCGCGGCGCGATGACCAAGTGGGGCTACATTTCCGCGCACCTCGCGATCGTCGTGATCTGTATCGGCGGCCTGCTCGACAGCAACCTGCCGATCAAATTCCAGATGTGGATATTCGGCAAGAGCCCGGTCAACACGAGCGCGACGATCAGCGAGATTTCGCCCGACCATCGCCTCTCCGCGTCGAACCCGACGTTCCGCGGCTATGCGTGGGTGCCGGAGGGCCAGTTCGTGTCGACCGCGATCCTGAACCAGCCGAGCGGCTCGCTGATCCAGGATCTGCCGTTCTCGATCCAGCTCGACAAGTTCATCGTCGATTACTACACGACGGGCATGCCGAAGCTGTTCGCGAGCGACATCGTCGTGATCGATCGCGAGACCGGCCGGAAGATCCCGGCGCGAGTCGAGGTCAACAAGCCGTTCACGTACAAGGGCGTGTCGATCTACCAGTCGAGCTTCCAGGACGGCGGCTCGCAGATGCAGATGACGGCCTATCCGATGACCGGCAGCCAGGCGGCGACCGTCCCGGTGAAGGGCACGATCGGCAGCTCGGCGCCACTGCAGGTTCCGGGCGCCGACGGCGACACGATCGAGTTCTCCGACTTCCGTGCGATCAACGTCGAGAACATGGCCGACGCGAAAGGCAAGCCGGACGTACGCGGCGTCGCGACGACCAGCTCGCTGAAGGAAGTGTTCGACGAGCGACTCGGCTCGGGCGCGAAGACGTCGAAGCCGACGCAGCTCCACAACATCGGCCCGTCGGTGCAGTACAAGATTCGCGGCAAGGATGGCCAGGCGCGCGAATTCAACAACTACATGCTGCCTGTCGACATGAATGGCGAGCGCGTGTTCCTCGCCGGCGTGCGCGCGAGCCCGAACGATCCGTTCCGCTACATGCGGATCCCGGCCGACAGCCAGGATTCGATCGGCGAATGGATGCGCCTGCGGGCCGCGCTCGAGGACCCGGCGGTGCGTACCGAAGCCGCCGCACGCTTCGCGCAGCGCTCGCTGCCGGGCGACGCGTCGCTGCGCGGCCGTCTGCAGGACAGCGCCTCGAAGGTGCTGACCCTCTTTGCGGCGAGCGACGACAGCATCGGTCGCGGGGCGGACGGCCAGCCGGTCGGCGGCTTCCAGGCGGTGGCGACCTTCATCGACCGCTCGGTGCCGAAGGGCGAGCAGGAGAAGGCCGCGAGCCTGCTGCTGCGAATGCTCGAGGGCTCGATGTGGGAGGTTTGGCAGATTGCGCGCGAGCGTGCCGGCGAGCCGGCCGCGCAGCAGGGCACCGACACGATCCGCTTCGTGCAGAACGCGATCAACGCGCTATCCGACAGCTTCTTGTATGGATCGCCGGTCTATTTGCAGCTTGACTCATTCAAGCAGGTGCAAGCTTCGGTATTTCAGTTGACGCGCGCACCCGGCAAGAATCTGGTGTATCTTGGCAGCCTGCTGCTGGTCGCCGGCATCTTCTCGATGTTCTACGTGCGCGAGCGGCGACTCTGGTTCTGGCTGAAGGACGCCGGTTCGGGCGTCGATGTGGTGATGGCAATGTCCACGGCCCGCAAGACCTTCGATTTCGAGAAAGAATTCGTGCAGACGCGCGACGCGGCCGGCGCCGCCTTGCGCGCCGCACCTCGCGACGCCGCGCCCGCCGGTGCGGCTTCGACGGCCCGCCCGCCTGCCGGCGGCGGTTCCGATTCCGAGAATTCCACCCGGTAACATCATGGATCTCACGCAAGTTTCCTCTTCCCGTACGGCGTCGGCTCCGGCGCCGGCGTCGTCGCCGTTGTTCGATGAGCGGCCGTTCCTCGCACGCCTGTCGCTGTTCGACTGGCTGTTTGCCCTGGCGCTGGTGGCGGGCGCGGGTTATGCGCTCGTGCACTACAACGCGCACATGGATTATTACGACAAGGCGGTGATGATCGGCACCGTGCCGGCGCTCGTCGCGCTCGGCTGGCGCTGGAAGCCGGCGCGGCTGATGATGGCGTCGATCGCCGTGCTGTCGCTGCTGTCGATCCAGATCTACCAGGGCGATCTCGCCCGCGCCGATTCGGCGTTCTTCCTCAAGTACTTCCTGTCGAGCCAGTCGGCGATCCTGTGGATGAGCGCGTTGTTCGTGCTCGCGACGATCTTCTATTGGATCGGCCTGCTCGCGCGCTCCGAAACGGGCGCCGCGATCGGCCAGAAGCTCACGTGGGTTGCCGTGCTGATGGGCTTCACGGGGCTGATGGTGCGCTGGTACGAGTCCTACCTGATCGGTGCGGACGTCGGGCATATCCCCGTGTCGAACCTGTATGAAGTGTTCGTCCTGTTCAGCCTGATCACCGCGCTGCTTTATCTGTATTACGAGGGCCACTACGGCACGCGTTCGCTCGGCGCGTTCGTGCTGCTGGTCATCAGCGCGGCGGTCGGCTTTCTGATGTGGTACTCGGTCGCGCGCGATGCGCAGCAGATCCAGCCGCTCGTGCCGGCGCTGCAAAGCTGGTGGATGAAGATCCACGTGCCGGCGAACTTCATCGGCTACGGCAGCTTCGCGCTGTCGGCGATGGTGTCGGTCGCGTACCTGATGAAGGAACGCGGCATCCTCGCCGATCGCCTGCCGACGCTCGAAGTGCTCGATGACGTGATGTACAAGTCGATCGCGGTCGGTTTCGCGTTCTTCACGATCGCGACGATCCTCGGCGCGCTGTGGGCGGCCGAAGCGTGGGGCGGCTACTGGAGCTGGGACCCGAAGGAAACCTGGGCGCTGATCGTGTGGCTGAACTACGCGGCGTGGCTGCACATGCGGCTGATGAAGGGCCTGCGCGGCGCGGTGGCCGCGTGGTGGGCGCTCACCGGCCTGCTGGTCACGACGTTCGCGTTCCTCGGCGTCAACATGTTCCTGTCCGGGCTGCACAGCTACGGCAAGCTGTAAGATTTCCGTTGCTCGTCCGACTATCAGACCGCCGGTGCACTGCGTGCCCGGCGGTTTTGTTTTGTAACGGGCGGGCGAGCCGGGCGTCGAACGGCGCGTGACGGGCCGGGTCGAACGCTGATGAAGCATGCGCGCCGCGCATGCGGGAGGAGCTGCACGATGTGGATCAAACGCCCTTTGCGTAACGTACTGACCGGCGCGGATATCGCGTCGAGCGAGATCACGCCGCGCGCGGTATTCGAGAACCGGCGGCGCGTGTTGCAGGCCGCCGGCCTCGCGGCCGCGGGCGGCCTGTTCGGCACCAGCGGCACGGCGCTCGCCGCATATGCGTCGCCCGACTCGCGAGCGGCGAAGCTCGCGGCAAAGACCAATCCGAAATTCGTCGCCATCGACAAGGTGACGCCGTTCAAGGACATCACGTCCTACAACAACTTCTACGAATTCGGCACCGACAAGAGCGACCCGGCGCAGAGCGCCGGCACGCTGCGGCCGCGCCCGTGGCGGGTGAGCGTCGAGGGCGAGGTCCAGCACCCGAAGGTGTTCGATCTCGACGAGCTGCTGAAGCTCGCGCCGCTCGAGGAGCGCGTGTACCGGCTGCGCTGCGTCGAGGGTTGGTCGATGGTGATCCCGTGGATCGGCGTGCCGCTGTCCGAGCTGATCAAGCGCGTGCAGCCGACCGGCAACGCGAAATACGTGCAGTTCATCACGCTGGCCGATCCGTCGCAGATGCCCGGCCTGTCGACGCCGGTGCTCGACTGGCCGTATTCGGAAGGGCTGCGGATGGACGAGGCGATGAATCCGCTGACGCTGCTGACGATGGGCGTCTACGGGCAGGTGCTGCCGAACCAGAATGGGGCGCCGGTGCGGATCGTCGTGCCGTGGAAGTACGGCTTCAAGAGTGCGAAGTCGCTCGTGAAGATCCGCCTCGTCGACAAGCAGCCGAAGACGAGCTGGAACACGTATGCGGCGAACGAGTACGGTTTTTATTCGAACGTGAACCCGAACGTCGATCATCCGCGCTGGAGCCAGGCCACCGAGCGGCGCATCGGCGAGGACGGCTTCTTCACGCCGAAGCGCAAGACGCTGATGTTCAACGGCTACGGCGATCTGGTCGCGTCGATGTATCAGGGCATGGACCTGAAGAGGAATTTCTGAGCGTGACCGTGAGAAACGACATGCCTCCTTCGACGCTCACGCCTGCGCGTGCCGCCAGCACCGGGCCGGCCGCGCGAGGGGCGCGCGCGGGAGGGAGCCGGCCCGCCGCGCCGCGCTGGCTCGCACCGGCCAAGGTGCTGGTGTTCGCGGCCGGCCTCTATCCGCTCGCGCGCCTCGTGCTGTTCGGGCTGACCGACCGGCTCGGTGCAAACCCGATCGAGTTCATCACGCGCTCGACGGGCCTGTGGACGCTCGTCCTGTTGTGCGTCACGCTTGCCGTCACGCCGGTCAGGCGCATGACGGGTTTCGCGCCGCTGTTGCGCTTTCGCCGGATGATCGGGCTGTTCGCGTTCTTTTACGCGACGCTGCATTTCACGACCTACCTGTGGTTCGACAAGTGGTTCGACGTCGTCGCGATCCTGAAGGACGTCGGCAAGCGCCCGTTCATCACGGTCGGCTTCGCTGCGTTCGTGCTGCTGATCCCGCTTGCCGCGACGTCGCCGCGCGCGATGGTGCGCCGACTCGGTCGGCACTGGGCGACGCTGCACAGCGCCATCTATGCGATCGCGCTATTCGGCGTGCTGCACTTCTGGTGGATGCGCGCCGGCAAGCACAACCTCGCGCAGCCGAAGTTCTACGCGGCGATCGTCGCCGTGCTGCTCGGCTGGCGGCTGGTTGCGTGGGGATGGCGGCGCGTGCGCGCGTGACGGCGCGGCCCGGAAAAACGCCCTGGAAAAACAAAAGGCGATGACCGGGAAGTCATCGCCTCGTTTCGCGCGCCGCGCGGGCGGCTTCGCGTCGTTACTTCGTGGCGGTCGGGCCCGATGCCGGAGCGGGCGGGGTCGAGGCGCTGCTCGACAGCTCGGGCGACAGCATGAGCGGCGAGCCGGACGTATCGGGCGTCTCGTCGGACGACGCGTTTTCGTCGGTCGGTTTCACATCCGATGGCGGCGTGTTCTGCGGCTGGATCGGCTTGGGCATCGGAGGCACGGTGGGCAGATAGAGCGCGCCGCTTTGACCGCAGCCGGCAAGAATCGCCAAAGCCGCTACAATCGCGCTCATCCGGAAAACGACTCGCATGATCGTCCCTGAACAATTTAACCGATAGAGTTTAGCATGTCCGATACTGAATACCTGGCCCGTGCCGAGGCCGTGCTGGCGGCCGTCGAGCGTACCGTGGACGTCGCGAACGACGGCGATCACGACATCGATCTGGAGCGCAACGGCAGCGTGCTGACGCTGACGTTCGAGAACGGCTCGAAGATCATCGTCAACCTGCAGCCGCCGATGAAGGAAGTGTGGATCGCCGCGAAGGCAGGCGGATTCCACTATCGTTTCATCGACGGCGAATGGCGCGATACGCGCACCGGTACCGAATTCTTCTCGGCGCTCACCGAGTACGCGACCCAGCAGGCTGGCCTGCCGATCACGTTCGGCGCGTGACGGCCGGGGCGCGGCGCTCCGCGCGTCGTGCCCAAAGAAAAAGCGCCCCGCGGGGCGCTTTTTTCATGGCCGGGCCGGGCGTCAGTGGCCGCGGAACAGGTTCATGATGTCCTGCTTTTCCTGCTCGTCGACGTGCGGCACGGCCTCGTCGACGTTCTGCGCGGCCGGCGCCTGCGGCACGCCGACCGTCGACACGAAGCCGTGCCCCGGCGTGAATTCGGTGAAGTACAGTTCGCCGCCGAGCGATTCGACACCGTCCGGCACCGTCGGCTTGAACTCGGGCACGCCCTTCAGCGCCGCACCCATGTACTCGATCCAGACCGGCAGCGACAGGCCGCCGCCGGTTTCGCGATCGCCGAGGCTGCGCGGATTGTCGTAGCCGATCCACGCGATTGCGGCGAGCGTGTGCTGGTAGCCGGCGAACCACGCGTCGTGCGAGTCGTTCGTCGTGCCGGTCTTGCCCGCGAGGTCGGTGCGCTTGAGCACGTTGGTCCGGGCACCCGTGCCGCGCTGCGCGACACTCTGCAGCAGGCTGTTCATCACATAGGCATTGCGTGCGTCGATCGCGCGCGGCGCATTCTGCTCCGCGACGAGCGGCTGCGCGCGCGCGACGATCGCGCCGTTCGGATCGGTGACCTCGGCGATCAGGTACGGATTGACGCGATAGCCGCCGTTCGCGAAGACCGAGTACGCGCCGGCCATCTGCAGCGGCGTGACCTGGCCGGCGCCGAGCGCCATCGGCAGGTAGGCCGGATGGCGATCGGCGTCGAAGCCGAAGCGCGTGATGTATTGCTGCGCGTATTTCGTGCCGATGTTGTTGAGAATCCGGATCGATACGAGGTTGCGCGAGCGCTGCAGCGCGGTGCGCATCGACATCGGGCCCTCGAAGCCGCCGCCGTAGTTCTTCGGCTCCCACGGCTGGCCGCCCGTTTCCGCGGCGCTGAAATACAGCGGGCCGTCGTTGATCACGGTCGCCGGCCCGAGGCCCTTGTCGAGCGACGCCGAGTAGATGAACGGCTTGAACGACGAACCCGGTTGCCGCCACGCCTGCGTGACGTGGTTGAACTTGTTCTTGTTGTAGTCGAAGCCGCCGACGAGCGAGCGGATCGCCCCGTCCTGCGGGACGATCGACAGGAACGCGCCTTCGACCTGCGGCAACTGCGTGATCGACCATTTGCCGGCGTCGTTCTTCACGACGCGGACGATCGCGCCGGGGCGGATGCGGCGGTTCGGCTGCGCGTTGGCCGACAGCGCGCCCGACGCGAAGCGCAGGTTGTCGCCCTCGATCGTCGCCGTGCTGCCGTCGATGAACGCCACCGTGATCTGGCGCGGGCTCGCGGCCGTCACGACCGCGGCGATCAGCTCGCCGTTGTCGGGATGCTCGAGCAGCGCGTCGTCGATCGCCTGTTCGCGATCGTCGGCGCCGGCCGGCAGCTCGATGAAGCCTTCCGGCCCGCGATAGCCGTGGCGGCGCTCGTAATCCATGATGCCCTTGCGCAGCGCGGTGTACGCGACCTGCTGGTCCGCGGAATCGATCGTCGTGACGACGTTGAAGCCGCGCGTGTAGGTTTCCTCGCGATACTGCGCGTACATCATCTGTCTGACCATTTCCGCGACGTACTCGGCGTGCACGCTGAAATCGCGGCCCGGCCCCTTGACGACGAGCGGCTGCGCGGCGGCTTCGTCGTACTGTTCGCGCGTGATGAAGTTCAGCTCGAGCATCCGCTGGAGGATGTATTCCTGGCGCACCTTCGCGCGCTTCGGGTTGACGACCGGGTTATACGCGGACGGCGCCTTCGGCAGCCCCGCGAGCATCGCGGCTTCCGCGAGCGTGATGTCCTTCAGGTCCTTGCCGAAATAGACCCGCGCGGCGCTCGCGAAGCCGTACGCGCGCTGGCCGAGATAGATCTGATTCATGTAGACCTCGAGAATCTGATCCTTCGTCAGCGCGCGCTCGATCCGGTACGCGAGCAGCATCTCGTAGATCTTGCGCGTGTAGGTCTTCTCGCTCGACAGGAAGAAGTTGCGCGCCACCTGCATCGTGATCGTGCTCGCCCCCTGCGACGCGTGGCCGTTCGTCAGCGCGACGAAGCCGGCGCGGATGATGCCGGTGAGGTCGACGCCGCCGTGATCGTAGAAGCGCGCGTCCTCGATCGCGAGAATCGCCTTCTTCAGCGAGTCGGGCACGTCCTTGAAATGGACGACGTCGCGGCGCTCCTCGCCGAATTCGCCGATCAGCACGTGATCGGACGTATAGATGCGCAGCGGCACCTTCGGGCGGTAGTCGGTCAGCGCGTCGAGCGACGGCATGTTCGGCCAGGCCACGACGAGCGCGTAGCCGAGCACGAGGCCGCCGGCCACGACGAGGGCCACGCACATCGCGGCGAAGCCGAGCAGGACTTTTTGCCACCAGGGCCGCTTCTTCGGCTCCGGGGCGGGAGGCGGGGACGTAGGAGTCGTGGATTGCATAGGCATACCGGAAAACAGTCCCGCGATTATAGCTGCCCGGTAAGACCGGTCCTGACGCGGGGGCCGCCCGTCGGAAAGCCGCGGTCGGCGTGCCGTCAGCATAAATCCGTGCGCGGCCGCCGCGAGCAGATGCTGGCCGTTTGGCCGACTGTCGGCCGCACGCATCGCTTTGCAGAATCAGGTCTCGGAAACGCGGCGTGGGTCGCGACGATCTCGGGAGGCTGGGATGGCAGGACGATGGGTGGCACGGTTTGCACAGGGCAGGCACCGGTCGACGGGAATCGACGTCGGTGCGCACGAGGTGAGGGTGGCCGTGGTGAGCCGGCGCGGCAAGTGCGCGAATGTGCGCGTCGAGGGGCTCGAGCGGGAGCCGGTCGGGTTGGCGGGCGGGCCGGAAGACGCGCGTTGGGCAGCCGTCGCGCGGTCGCTGGCGGCCGCCGTGTCGCGGCTATCGGCGTCCGATGTGCAGTGCGACGTGCGCGGCGTGATGGCGCTGCACGATGACGAGATGCGTACCGCGACGCTCGATCTGGCCGGGCGCGGCGACATCCCGGACGCCGCGCGGCAAGCGGCCGAACGCATTTCGGGGCTGGCGCCGGATAGTCTGGCGTTCGACTGGCGGCATTACGGCGGCGTACGGTCCGGCGAGATCGCGGTGGCGGTGGCGCCGCTGGCGCTGCTCGAACGGCGGATCGACGTGGCCGCCCAGGCCGGTATCGACCTGACGGTGATCGACGGCGAGTCGGTTGCCGTGCTGCGCGCGCTGCGCTATGCCGCGCAGTTCGAACTCGACGCGCAGGGTGCCTACGCCGTGCTGTGGTTCTATGACGCGGGCGTGCGCGGCTGGCGCATCGAGGGCCGGTCGGCTGTCCCGGTGCTCACGCTGTCCGGCACGTTGCCGGAAGCGCTTCCCGATGCATTGCGTCGGCGCGTGCTCGGAGCCGTGGGTTGCGTATTCGTCGCCGGGGACGAGCGATGTATCGCCCGCTTCGACACGTCCGTCGCCGAGATTGGCGATGTGCTCGGCACGGCGGTGGTGCCGTTCGACTGCACGGGGTGGGACGGCCAGCCGTGCGCGCGCGCCGGCATGCCGGGCGGCCCGGCGTTTGCCGTCGCATTCGGGCTGGCGTTGCGCGGGGTGTGGGAGTGATGGCCGGTCACGTGGCGGCGAGCGGGGCCGCGGCGGTTGCGCCCGGGCAGGCGGTACTCGGCGACTTCAACCTGCTGCCGTACCGCGAGCGATTGGCGCAGGCGTTGCGGCGTCGCCGGGTCGCGCAGTGCGGTGTCGCGGTCCTGCTCGGCGTGCTCGGCGCGGGCCTGTGGACGGGCGCTGCCGGGTTGTCGCGGTGGCGGGTGGACGCCGAGCGTGCCGGTGTGGAGACGCGGCTGCGGCAGTTGCAGCCGCAGGTGGCGGCTGCGACACGCGCCGCCAATGCCGCTGCCGCCGTCGCGCAGCGCGACGCGCAAGCGGCTGCGCTGGCCGCGCCCTACCGGCGCGTGGCGGGGTTGCTCGCGACCCTCACGCAGGTGCGCGCCGATCATATCCGGCTCGACGCGCTGCGCATGACGTCGACCGGCGCCGTGCTCGATGCCCGTGCCGCGAGCTACCGGGCGGCTGCGCGATGGCTCGCCGCGATGGCGCGCGAGCAGCGCGACTGGCGGATCGATATAGAGATGTTGAAGCCTGCCTCGGACGCGCCGGCTGCCACGGCCGGAATGCCGTTCCGGTTCTCGGTGCAGTTGCGCTGGCACGACGCGATGTCGTCGCGGACGGTGTCGGGAGGTGGAGCATGACCGTGCTCGTGCATCGGCCGGCGCTGCGCGGAGGTGTCGGGTCGGGCGGCCTGCCGCGCGTGTCGCCGGCGGCCGTGCATGCCACGGGGTGCGTGCTGGCATTCGCCGCCGTGCTGGCCGGCGGCATTCATCTGGCGAATTCGGCCGACTGGAGCGGGCTGGCCCATAGTCGCGCGTTGCTCGCCGCAGCGCAGACGCGCGCGGCCGACGCGCAACGTGTGCTTACTGCTGTGGGACGACGACGCGACGGACATCGTGCGTCGACGCGCGACGATCACGCGCCGCATGCGCCGGAATGGGCGGCACTGATGCTGGAACTGGCCGATCTCGCCGCGTCGAGCGGGCTGCGCGGCGTATCGATCGAACCGCAGCGCGCCGATGGCGCGGAACTGGATGGCCGGCGCACCGTGCACATCGCCGCGGATGGCGGTTTTCGCGCGCTGCTGCACATGGTTGGCGGGCTCGCGCGCTTCCCGGTGCTGGCGGTACCGACGGCGCTGCGTATCGAGCGTGGCATGGCGGCGGCGCGGGTGGACATGTCCGTCGACGTGTTTCCGGCACTGCCGGCGACAGCGGTCGCGGCGGACAACACGCCGGTTCGCGCGGCGGCGCCCGACGCCGATCCGTTCGGCGAGGCTGGCCCGGCCGAAGCGGCGGGGCACGCGGCGCGCCTTGCCGGCACGATTCGCGACGCGCGCGCCGGTCTCGCGTTGTTCGATGACGGCGATGGCGTGTTCACCGCCGTCGCGCCTGGCGACCTGCTCGGGGCCGCGCGCGTGGTGCGCGTCGAGCGCGCGGCCGTGATGCTTGCGACGGCGGACGGAGCGCAGCGGCTCGTCCTGGACGACGGAGGCCGGCCATGACGAAACACGGCTGCTGGGTATTTGCCATCTGGGCCGGCGTGACGGCGGCCGACGCCAGCGCGTCGTTGCCGCCGCTGCCCGCGGTCTGGCCCGCCGGGGCGACGGAGGTGTCGGTACCGGGCTTGCCGCAGTCGCTGCGCGTGGCCGACGGCGTGGACGGTGCGGTAGCGCAGGACGCCGGCCCGCCGCCATTCGATCAGGCGGCGCACACGGCACTGCCGACGGAAACCGCCGCAACGACCCCCACACTGGAGGGGCCGCCGATCCCGTTGGCGCCGCCGGCCCGGATGAGCGACGCTGCGGCCCGGCAACCGGGCGATGCGGACGACGCGCGGCGGATCGCGCTGAATCTGCAGGGCGTCGGGCTCGCGGCCGCATTCGACGCGATCGCGCGGTTCACGGGGCTCAATATCGTCGTCGGCGAGCAGGTGCGCGGCACGGTGACGTTACGTCTGAATAATGTCCGCTGGCGCGAGGCGTTCGACACGCTGCTCGATACGCACGGGCTCGCGATGGCCCGGCGCGGCAACGTGATCTGGGTCACATCGGCAAGCGAGCTGGCTGCGCGCGAACGCGAGCGCTTCGAAATGCATGCGCGGGCCGCCGATCTGGAGCCGCTCGCGAGCCGTACGTTCGTGCTGCACTATCCCGCGCGCAGGACGTGCAACGGCTGCTGGCCGGCGCGACCGGCCAGCGCCTGCTGTCGAAGCGCGGCGCTGCTGCGGCCGATCCCCGCACGAACCTGCTGTTCGTCACCGATCTCGCACCGCGCATCACGCAGATCGCGGGCCTGATCGATGCGATCGACCGGCCGTCGCGGCAGGTCCGGATCGAGGCCCGCATCGTCGAAGGCGAGCAGGGTTTCTCGCGCAACCTCGGCGCCCGCGTCGCGCTGCGTGCGCAGGGGCGACCGCCGTCGGCCGAGGGCACGTCCTTCACGGCGAACGCACGCAACGCGCTCGACCTTGCCGCGCGGCCGCTCGGCGGCTTCGACGCGGCGACCGCCGGTTTCACGCTGTTCGCCGCGCCACTCAGCCGCGTACTCGACATCGAGCTGAGCGCGCTCGAGGCGCAGGGGCGGGGCCAGATCGTTTCGCGGCCGCGGGTGGTGACGGCCGATCGCGTCAAGGCCATCGTCGAACAGGGTTCCGAGCTGCCGTACCAGGCGAAGGTGGGCAACGGCATGAGCGGTGTGCAGTTCCGCCGCGCGACGCTCAAGCTCGAAGTCGAGCCGCAGATCACGCCGGACGGGCGCGTGGTGCTCGATCTCGACGTGACGAAGGACAGCGTCGGCGAGCCGACCGCGGCCGGCCCCGCCATCCATACGAAGCATGTGCAAACGCGCGTCGAGGTCGAGAATGGCGGGACGGTCGCGATCGGCGGCATCTATGAACAACTGAACCGGAACGATGTGACGCGGGTGCCGCTCTTGGGCAAAATACCGTTTCTGGGCGCGCTTTTCCGGCACCGCGCGCAGCGCGACCAGCGCAACGAACTGGTCGTTTTCATCACGCCGACCGTCGTCGATGCGCGTTGCGGCGCACCCGGCGCGGGCGACGCGGATGCCGAGGAAACGGGGCCGGAAGCCGCCGGCGCAGGCTCGACAAGGCAGCCGCTTTGCCAGTAAGCTGCGCCACACACCAGCAAGATTGAAGCAGAGGAAGCCGTTGCAAGCGCGGGACCCACATGCAAACGTATTTTTCGTCGGCCTTATGGGAGCGGGTAAGACCACCGTGGGCCGTGCGGTCGCGCGTCGTCTCGACAGGACGTTCTTCGACTCCGACCACGAAATCGAGGCCCGTACGGGCGCGCGCATTCCGGTGATCTTCGAGCTGGAGGGCGAGGCCGGGTTTCGCGATCGCGAAACGCAGGTGATCGCCGATCTCGCGCAGCGCGAGAACATCGTGCTCGCGACGGGCGGCGGCGCGGTGCTGCGCCCGGAAAATCGCGACAGCCTGAAAGCCAACGGCATCGTCGTCTACCTGCGCGCCAATCCGCACGATCTGTGGCTGCGCACGCGCAAGGACAAGAACCGCCCGCTGTTGCAGACGGAAGATCCGAAGGGGCGTCTCGAAGCGCTGTACGAAGTGCGCGACCCGCTGTACCGCGAATGCGCGGATTTCGTCATCGAGACCGGCCGTCCGTCGGTCAACGGTCTCGTCAACATGGTGCTGATGCAACTCGAACTGGCCGGCGTCATCGCCAAGCCGCTACAAGCATGATTACTGTCAACGTCGATCTGGGCGACCGCGCCTATCCGATTCATATTGGCGCCGGCCTGATCGGCCGCACCGAGCTGTTCGCGCCCCACATCAAGGGTTCGTCCGTCACGATCGTCACGAACACGACGGTCGATCCGCTCTATGGCGACGCGCTGCGCGCGGCGCTCGCGCCGCTCGGCAAGCGTGTGTCGACGGTCGTGCTGCCTGACGGCGAGGCGTACAAGAACTGGGAAACGCTGAACCTGATCTTCGACGGCCTGCTGACGGATCACGCCGATCGCAAGACGACGCTCGTCGCGCTCGGCGGCGGCGTGGTCGGCGACATGACCGGCTTTGCCGCCGCGTGCTACATGCGCGGCGTGCCGTTCATCCAGGTACCGACGACGCTGCTGTCGCAGGTCGATTCGTCGGTCGGCGGCAAGACGGGTATCAACCACCCGCTCGGCAAGAACATGATCGGCGCGTTCTACCAGCCGCAGGCCGTGATCGCGGACATCGGCGCGCTGACGACGCTGCCTGATCGCGAGCTGGCGGCGGGCGTGGCCGAAGTCATCAAGACAGGCGCGATCGCCGATGCCGGGTTCTTCGACTGGATCGAGGCGAACGTCGAGGCGCTGAACCGTCGCGAGCCGGCAGCGCTCGCGCACGCGGTGAAGCGTTCGTGCGAGATCAAGGCGAGCGTCGTCGCGGCCGACGAACGCGAAGGCGGCCTGCGCGCGATCCTGAATTTCGGCCACACGTTCGGCCATGCGATCGAGGCCGGGCTCGGCTATGGCGAATGGCTGCACGGCGAGGCGGTCGGCTGCGGGATGGTGATGGCGGGCGACCTGTCGGTGCGGCTCGGCCTCCTCGATGAAGCGTCGCGGCAACGCCTCGATGCGGTGATCGCGGCCGCGCATCTGCCGACCCGCGGGCCCGCGCTCGGCGACGCGCGCTACATGGACCTGATGCGCGTCGACAAGAAGGCCGAGGCCGGCGCGATCAAGTTCATCCTGCTGAAGCGATTCGGCGATACGCTGATCACGCAGGCGCCGGACGAAGCGGTATTCGCTACACTGGCGCAGACGACGCGCTAACGGCGGCCCGGATTCGCCGGCGCCCCTGACATGGAGGAGACGTGAGCGAGACATCCAGCAGCACACTGCCCGAAGCCAGCCGCGCATCCGCTGCGCCGGTGGCCGAGCCGCCGACGCTGGCGGCGCTGGAAGCCCATCTCGCTCCGTATGCCGCGCACGCGTCGCAGTCGCGCGGCCGCCGCCATCCTGAAACGCCGCCAGCGGCGCGCACCGAATTCCAGCGCGATCGCGACCGCATCGTCCATTCGACCGCGTTTCGCCGGCTCGAATACAAGACGCAGGTCTTCGTCAATCACGAAGGCGACCTGTTCCGCACCCGCCTCACGCACAGCCTCGAAGTCGCGCAGATCGCGCGCTCGGTCGCACGCAACCTGCGCCTGAACGAGGACCTCGTCGAAGCGATCTCGCTCGCGCACGATCTCGGCCATACGCCGTTCGGCCATGCCGGGCAGGACGCGCTGAATGCGTGCATGCGCGAGCACGGCGGCTTCGAGCACAACCTGCAGAGCCTCGCGGTGGTCGACGAGCTCGAGGAGCACTACGGCGCGTTCAACGGGCTGAACCTGTGTTTCGAGACGCGCGAAGGCATCCTGAAGCACTGCTCGCGCGAGAATGCGCGCAAGCTCGGCGCGCTCGGCGAGCGCTTCCTGCAGGGCCGCCAGCCGTCGCTCGAAGCGCAGCTCGCGAACATCGCCGATGAAATCGCCTACAACAACCACGACGTCGACGACGGCCTGCGCTCCGGCCTGATCACGATCGAGCAGCTCGCCGAAGTCGAGCTGTGGCAGCGTCACTACGAAGCGGCGCTCGCCGAATTCCCGCACCTCGAAGGCCGCCGGCTCGTGCACGAGACGGTGCGCCGCATCATCAACACGCTGATCGTCGACCTGATCGACGAGACGACGCGCAATCTCGCCCGCATCGCTCCCGCGTCGCTCGACGACGTGCGCGCCGCGCCGCCGCTCGTGTCGCACAGCCCCGAGGTCGCCGCGCAGGCGGCGGCCCTCAAGCGCTTCCTCTTCAAGAACCTGTATCGCCACTACAAGGTGATGCGCATGGCGAGCAAGGCACAACGCGTCGTCACCGGGTTGTTCGACGCGTTCATCGACGATCCGCGCCTGCTGCCGCCGCCGTACCAGTCCGACGACGCGGCGCAGCAGCCGCGTCTCGTCGCGCACTACATCGCCGGCATGACCGACCGCTTCGCGCTGAAGGAATATCAGCGCCTGTTCGTCATCAACGACAACTGACTGTCACAAACGATCACTAGACTTCGCCGGTTCAATGGCGACGGGAATGTTGCACACGCTGTTGGTAACGTTTTCATAGGAGAGGTCGATGAAGAAGAAGCCTGCGGGGACACTGGTTCGTTCGATCGCGCTCGGCGGCGCGCTGATGTTCGGGGTACAGCACGTGGCGCTCGCTGCGACGGAAATCCAGTTCTGGCATGCGATGGAGGCCGCGCTCGGCGAGCGGGTCAATGCGATCGCCGACCAGTTCAACGCGTCGCAAAGCGATTACAAGATCGTGCCGGTCTTCAAGGGCACCTACGACCAGGCGCTCGCGGCCGGCATCGCGGCCTATCGCAGCGGCAACGCGCCGGCGATCCTCCAGGTCTACGAAGTCGGCACGGCGACGATGATGCAGGCGAAGAAGGCGGTCGTGCCGGTCTACGACGTGTTCAAGCAGGCCGGCGTGACGCTCGACGAAAAGGCGTTCGTGCCGACCATCGCGAGCTACTACAGCGACGCGAAGACGGGCCACCTCGTATCGATGCCGTTCAACAGCTCGACGCCGGTGCTGTACTACAACAAGGACGCGTTCAAGAAGGCGGGCCTCGATCCGAACCAGCCGCCGAAGACGTGGGCCGACGTGAAGGCGGATGCCGAGAAGCTGCGCAAGTCGGGGATGGCGTGCGGCTTCACGACCGGCTGGCAAGGCTGGATCCAGCTCGAAAACTACAGCGCGTGGCACGGGCTGCCGTTCGCGAGCCGCAACAACGGCTTCGACGGCACCGACGCCGTGCTCGAGTTCAACAAGCCGCAGCAGATCGAACACATCTCCTTCCTCCAGCAGATGGCGAAGGACGGCACGTTCACGTACGCGGGCCGCAAGGACGAAGCGTCGGCGAAGTTCTACAGCGGCGACTGCGGGATCCTCACGACGTCGTCGGGCGCGCTCGCGAACGTGCAGAAATTCGCGAAGTTCAGCTACGGCACGGGCATGCTGCCGTACGACGCGAACGTGAAGGGCGCGCCGCAGAACGCGATCATCGGCGGCGCGAGCCTGTGGGTGCTGGCCGGCAAGGACCCGGCGACCTACAAGGGCGTCGCGAAATTCCTCTCTTACCTGGCTTCGCCCGCGGTCGCCGCGAAGTGGCACCAGGACACCGGCTACCTGCCGGTCACGACCGCCGCGTACGATCTGACGCGCCAGCAGGGCTTCTACGCGAAGAACCCGAGCGCCGAAACCGCGATCAAGCAGATGCTGAACAAGCCGCCGCTGCCGTACACGAAGGGGCTGCGCCTGGGCAACATGCCGCAGATTCGCACGGTGGTCGACGAGGAGTTCGAACAGGTCTGGGCGCAGAAGAAGTCGCCGAAGGACGCGCTCGATTCGGCTGCGTCGCGCGGCGACGAACTGCTGCGCCGCTTCGAGAAGTCGGGCGGCTGAGCACGCATCGCTTCGTGCCGCCGGCGGTATCGCGCGTCAGCGCATGCCGTCCGGCGGCGCGGTTTTCCTTCCGTTTCGCCTGACCGGATATCCGCGATGCAATCCCGTTCCCGTTTCGGTACGAGCCCGGTGCCGTACCTGCTGATCGCGCCGCAGCTCGCGATCACCGCCGTGTTCTTCCTGTGGCCGGCCGGCGTCGCGCTGTGGCAGTCCACGCAGACGCAGGACGCGTTCGGCACGTCGAGCGAATTCGTCGGCCTCGCGAACTTCACGCACCTGTTCGCCGATCCGCTGTATCTCGATTCGTTGCGCACGACGCTCGTGTTCAGTTCGCTGGTCACGGTGAGCGGGCTCGTCGTGTCGCTGCTGCTCGCCGCGTGCGCCGACCGCGTGATCCGCGGCGCGCGCGTGTACCGCACGCTGCTGATCTGGCCGTATGCGGTCGCGCCGACGATCGCGGCCGTGCTGTGGGCATTCCTGTTCAACCCGAGCATCGGCCTGATCACATATGCGCTCGCGAAGGGCGGCATCGTGTGGAACCATGCGCTGAACGGCGAGCAGGCGATGTTCCTCGTCGTGCTGGCGTCGGTGTGGAAGCAGGTGAGCTACAACTTCCTGTTCTTCTACGCGGGGCTGCAGGCGATTCCGCGCTCGCTGATCGAGGCGGCGGCGATCGACGGTGCGGGGCCGGTGCGGCGCTTCTTCAACATCGTGCTGCCGCTGCTGTCGCCGACGAGTTTTTTCCTGCTGGTCGTGAACCTCGTCTACGCATTCTTCGACACGTTCCCGGTGATCGACGCGGCCACCGGCGGCGGCCCGGCGCAGAGCACCAGGACGCTGATCTACAAGATCTTCGCGGAGGGCTTCCAGGGACTCGACATCGGCAGCTCGGGCGCGCAGTCGGTCGTGCTGATGATCATCGTCGTCGCGCTCACGGTGATCCAGTTCCGCTTCGTCGAACGCAAGGTGCAATACGCATGATCGAAAATCGCAAGGGCTTCGACCTGTTCTGCCACGCGGTGCTGATCGCGGGCGTGGTGCTGATCGTGTTCCCTGTCTACGTCGCGTTCTGCGCGGCGACGATGAACGCGCAGGAAGTGTTGACGGTGCCGCTGTCGCTCGTGCCGAGCACGCACCTGTTCGAGAACGTCGCGTACATCTGGGGGCACGGCAGCGGCGGCACGGCGGCGCCGTTCGGCCGCCTGCTCGTGAACAGCTTCGCGATGGCGCTCGGCATCGCGGTCGGCAAGATCGCGGTGTCGATCCTGTCCGCATACGCGATCGTCTATTTCCGCTTCCCGTTTCGCAACACGGCGTTCTGGCTGATCTTCATCACGCTGATGCTGCCGGTGGAAGTGCGGATCTTCCCGACCGTGCAGGTCGTGTCGACGCTGCACCTGACGAACACCTACGCCGGGCTCTCGCTGCCGCTGATCGCGTCGGCCACCGCGACGTTCCTGTTCCGCCAGTTCTTCATGACACTGCCCGACGAACTGATGGATGCCGCGCGCATCGACGGCGCGGGGCCGCTGCGTTTCTTCTGGGACGTCGTGCTGCCGCTGTCGAAGACCAGCATCGCCGCGCTGTTCGTGATCACCTTCATCTACGGCTGGAACCAGTATCTGTGGCCGATCCTGATCACGACGGAAGCGTCGCTGTCGACGGCGGTGGTGGGTATCAAGACGATGATCGCGAGCGGCGACGCCGCGACCGAATGGCAATACGTGATGGCGGCGACGCTGCTGGCGATGATTCCGCCGCTCGTCGTCGTGCTGGCGATGCAGCGCTGGTTCGTGCGCGGCCTCGTCGATTCCGAAAAATAACCCCACGGTAACCGGGAGAAGGACCAGGTATGGCTGCGCTGAGCTTGAAGGGCGTCAGGAAATCCTACGACGGCAAGCAGCACGTGCTGCATGGCATCGACGTGGAGATCGCCGACGGCGAATTCATCGTGCTGGTCGGCCCGTCGGGCTGCGGCAAGTCGACGTTGCTGCGGATGATCGCGGGGCTCGAGAGCGTGACGGACGGCGAGATCGCGATCGGCGACCGGGTCGTCAACACGCTGGAGCCGAAGGATCGCGACATCGCGATGGTGTTCCAGAACTATGCGCTGTACCCGCACATGACGGTCGCGCAGAACATGGGTTACGGGCTGAAGATCCGCGGGATCGAGCGCGCGACGATCGATTCAAGGGTGGCCGCGGCCGCGAAGATCCTCGAGCTCGAGCCGCTGCTCGCGCGGCGGCCGCGTGAACTGTCGGGCGGGCAGCGGCAGCGCGTCGCGATGGGGCGCGCGATCGTGCGCGAGCCGTCGGTGTTCCTGTTCGACGAACCGCTGTCGAACCTCGACGCGAAGCTGCGCGTGCAGATGCGGCTCGAGATCCAGCGGCTGCATGCGCGGCTCGCGACGACCAGCGTGTACGTGACGCACGACCAGATCGAGGCGATGACGCTCGCGCAACGGGTGATCGTGATGAATCGCGGCTACGCGGAGCAGATCGGTGCGCCGGTCGACGTGTACGAGAAGCCGGCGACGGTGTTCGTCGCGGGCTTCATCGGCTCGCCGGCGATGAACCTGATGCACGGCCGGCTGTCGGAAGACGGCGCGAGCTTCACGGTCGCGGGCGGCGGCCCCGCGCTGCCGGTGGCCGGCGCGCCGGGCATCGGCAGCGAGATCGCCACCGGGCGCGACTGGGTGCTCGGCGTGCGTCCCGAACACATGACGCCGCAGCCGGGCGTCGCGCAGGCGACGCTGCCGGTCGATTCGTGCGAGCTGCTCGGCGCGGACAATCTCGCGCACGGCCGCTGGGGCGATCACGACATCGCGGTGCGCCTGCCGCACGCGGACCGCCCGCGCGCGGCACGGCGCTGGCGGCCGCGCTGCCCGCGCACCGGCTGCATTTCTTCGATCCTGAATCCGGCAAGCGCGCCGGCTGAAACCGCTGCATTCGCCGAGAGACCGACGATGATCACCCGTATCGACTGGCCCTATCCGCGTGTCGTCGCCCATCGCGGCGGCGGCACGCTCGCACCGGAGAACACGCTGGCCGCGCTCGACGAGGGCGCGCGGCGCGGGCACCGGATGGTCGAGTTCGACGCGAAGCTGTCGGCCGACGACGTGACGTTCCTGCTGCACGACGACACGGTCGACCGGACCTCGAACGGCCACGGAGCGGCGGCGGGCATGCGTTATGCGGCGCTGGCCGCGCTCGACGCGGGCGCGTGGCGCGATGCGCGCTTCGCGGGCGAACGGATGCCGACGCTCGAGGCGGCGGCGGCGCGCTGCCTCGCGCACGGGCTGGCCGCGAACGTCGAGATCAAGCCGTGCCCGGGCCGCGAGCGCGAAACCGGGCAGCGCGTGGCGGCCGACGCGGCCGCGTACTGGCGCGATGCCGCTGTTGCGCCGTTGCTGTCGTCGTTCTCGTTCGAGGCGCTGCAACAGGCGCGTGCGACGGTGCCGGCGCTGCCGCGCGGGATGCTCTACGAAGTCGTGCCGGACGACTGGCATGCGCAGGTCATCGATGCACTCGACTGCGTATCGTTGCATGCGGACCACACTCGGCTCGACGAATCGCTGGTGCGCGCGATCAAGGCGGCCGGGTTGCGCATCCTGGTTTACACGGTGAACGACCTCGAACGGGCACGCGAACTCGCGCGCTGGGGCGTCGATGCCGTCTGCACGGACCGCATCGACCTGATCGCGCCCGATGCGCTGGACGACATCGACGTCGTCTAGCGGCGATGGCCGCGTCCGCGTCCGGTAAAAAACCGTCGCCCGGACCGTGCCTGACGCGAAAAAACGACGCCCCGGCGCGCTGAGCGCCGGGGCGTTTTGCATCGTGGAGACGTTACGCCAGGAAAAATCCGCTACAAATTGCAGCAGGATTAACCATTCCCCAAATATTCGACTACGCTTAGAAGCGGTAGCCGAGGTTCAGGTACGTGACGATCGGGTTCAGCGAGATGTGGGCCTTCGACGTTTCCGTCAGCGTCCCGACCGGCGTCCGGCGGGCCGTCGTGAACGTCGCGGTCACGCTGACCGGGATGTACGACAGCGACAGGCCTGCGAACCAGTGTTTCGTGAAGTTGTACGTGAAGCCGGCGTTGAGCACGGGCGCCCACTGGTTGCTGGTCGTCGCGCTGGTCGGGCCGCCGAGCACGCCGTTCTCGAACGCGCTGTTGGTGATCTTGGCGCCGGTGAACCAGACGTACGTCGCGCCGACGCCGACATACGGACGGAACTTCGCATTGGCGTCGTTGAAGTGGTAGCGAAGCAGGACGGCAGGGCTCCACTGGTATGCACGGCCGAGTACGCCGAATCTGTCGAACTGACCCTTGCCGGTGATGTCGAACTTCGGCGGGATCCCCATCACGAGCTCGGTGGAGATATGGTCGGTGACGAAGTAGCCTGCTGCGAGCCCCAGCGTGTCGGCGTCATTGATGCCGGCGCCGGTGTTGGGAATCGATTGGTTGATGGGCGTGCCGCCTACGCGGTAGACGAACAGCGGGTCACTGCTGTCCTGCGGCGAAAGGTGCAGCCAGCCGGTGCTGACGTAGAAATCACCTGCGGATTGTGCATGTGCCGTACCGCCCGCGAACGTGAATGCGAGCGCTGCGGCCCCCGTAATGGCCAGTTTTCGTTTCATTGTGTCTCCTCCGATCAAAGGCGTGCTCATTATGACGACTGCGTTTAAAACCAAACAAGCTCGTAAGTTAGAGTTTTCTCCCTAGGATTCGCACGACCGTACGCTTACGCGCGCCGCAGGGACAGGCATTCTACGCAGGTGCGCACTTTCGGACCTCCGGGTATTTCCTAACGCGTTCAAACGGACATTCAGCATGGCACGGTTAGCACGACTCTACGTTCCCGACCAGCCGCAGCACGTGATACTGCGCGGCCTGGATCAGCAACCCGCGTTCGTCGACGACCAGGACTACGAACTCTTCATCGATTGCCTGAAGGCCGCCGCACGCGATCATCACCTGTCGGTGCATGCCTACGTGCTGCTGCCGCGCCAGGTGCAACTGCTTGTGACGCCCAGCGACGAGGCCAGCTTGCCGAAGGCGATGCAGGCCGTCGGCCGTCGCTACGTCGCGCATTTCAACCGGCGCTATTCGCGCCGCGGCACGCTGTGGGAAGGCCGCTATCGCGCGACGGTGATCGAAGGCGAGCGCTATTTCCTGCTCGCGAGCCGCGTGGTCGAGATGAGCCCGGTGCGTTCGCAGCTCGTCGCGACGCCCGAGGCCTATCGCTGGTCCAGCTACCGGCATCACGTCGGGCTCACCGTCGACAGCCTGATCACCGACCATCCGCTCTACTGGGCGCTCGGCAACACGCCGTTCGACCGCCAGCGTGCGTACAAGGAGCTGTGCGAGCAGCCGCTCGACGAGCGGCAGGCCGACCAGCTGCAGCAGGCGACGCTGAAGGGCTGGGTGCTCGGCGGCGAGAATTACCGCGAGTGGGCGGCGCGCACCGCGAATCGGCGCGTCTCGCCGCTGCCGCGCGGACGCCCCAGAAAGGTGCGCGAAAACACGCCGCCGATCCAGCAGTAACACCCGAAAGGCGGGCCAGAAGCGGCGCTGCGGGCGTCGCTTCTTTTTGCACCAAAATGATACGTCCCCAATAAAACAGCACCAGATCAAGGAATCTTGTTAATTGGGGTTCGATCATGCGGTTTTTGTTGCTATTCCCTTGATTCGTCGCGTATATTCCGAATTCCGGTGGCCCGGGCGAAGCCTGCCCAACCACTGTCGGCCGTGCCGTCTCCCGTCGGGAGCGGGCTCGACGGCAACAAGAAAACGGTTCAACGGCCTCCAGGCCCCCTTTACGACGGTGTCCCCATGAACGACCACCAGCAGCCGCTCGCCGCGGTGCCCGCCGCACAAGGTCTGTACGACCCGCAAAACGAACACGACGCCTGCGGCGTCGGCTTCGTCGCTCACATCAAGGGCAAGAAGAGCCACGAGATCATTCAGCAAGGCCTGAAGATCCTCGAGAACCTCGATCACCGCGGCGCGGTCGGCGCCGATCCGCTGATGGGCGATGGCGCGGGCATCCTGATCCAGATTCCGGATGCGTTCTATCGCGAGGAAATGGCGAAGCAGGGCGTGGACCTGCCGCCGGCCGGCGAGTACGGGGTCGGGATGATCTTCCTGCCGAAGGAAAACGCATCGCGTCTCGCCTGCGAGCAGGAACTCGAGCGTACGGTGAAGGCCGAGGGCCAGGTCGTGCTGGGCTGGCGCGACGTGCCGGTCGACCATGCGATGCCGATCTCGCCGACGGTTAAGGCGAGCGAGCCGCTGATCCGCCAGATCTTCATCGGCCGCGGCAAGGACATCATGGTGACGGACGCGCTCGAGCGGAAGCTGTACGTGATCCGCAAGACGGCGAGCCACCGCATCCAGGCGCTGAAGCTCAAGCACGGCAAGGAATACTTCGTGCCGTCGATGTCGGCGCGCACGATCGTCTACAAGGGGCTGCTGCTGGCGGGCCAGGTCGGCGTGTACTACCGCGACCTGCAGGACCCGCGCGTCGTGTCGGCGCTCGCGCTCGTGCACCAGCGCTTCTCGACCAACACGTTCCCGGCGTGGGAGCTGGCTCACCCGTACCGGATGATCGCGCACAACGGCGAGATCAACACCGTGAAGGGCAACGTGAACTGGCTGAACGCGCGTACCGGCGCGATCGCATCGCACGTGCTCGCCGACGACCTGCCGAAGCTGTGGCCGCTGATCTATCCGGGCCAGTCGGATACCGCATCGTTCGACAACTGTCTCGAACTGCTGGTGATGGCCGGCTACCCGCTCGTGCACGCGGTGATGATGATGATCCCGGAAGCGTGGGAACAGCACACGCTGATGGACGAGAACCGCCGCGCGTTCTACGAATACCACGCCGCGATGATGGAACCGTGGGACGGCCCGGCCGCGATCGCGTTCACCGACGGCCGCCAGATCGGCGCGACGCTCGACCGTAACGGCCTGCGTCCGGCGCGCTACATCGTGACCGACGACGACCTCGTCATCATGGCGTCGGAAGCCGGCACGCTGCCGATCCCCGAATCGAAGATCGTCAAGAAGTGGCGTCTGCAGCCGGGCAAGATGTTCCTGATCGACATGGAACACGGCCGCATCATCGACGACAAGGAACTGAAGGACAACCTCGCGAACGCGAAGCCGTACAAGAGCTGGATCGACGCGGTGCGCATCAAGCTCGACGAGATCGAGCCGAAGGCCGAGGAAGTCGCGGCCGGCCGCACGCAGGGCGCCGCGCTGCTCGACCGCCAGCAGGCGTTCGGCTACACGCAGGAAGACCTGAAGTTCCTGATGGCGCCGATGGCGCAGCAGGGCGAGGAAGCCGTCGGTTCGATGGGCAACGACTCGCCGCTCGCGGTGATGTCGAACAAGAACAAGACGCTCTATCACTACTTCAAGCAGCTGTTCGCGCAGGTCACGAACCCGCCGATCGACCCGATCCGCGAAAACATGGTGATGTCGCTCGTGTCGTTCATCGGCCCGAAGCCGAACCTGCTCGACACGAACAACATCAACCCGCCGATGCGGCTCGAAGTGTCGCAGCCGGTGCTCGACTTCAAGGACATCGCGAAGATCCGCGCGATCGACCAGTACACGGGCGGCAAGTTCAGCGCATACGAACTGAACATCTGCTATCCGGTCGCGTGGGGCAAGGAAGGCATCGAGGCGCGCCTCGCGTCGCTGTGCGCGGAAGCCGTCGACGCGGTGAAGTCGGGCTACAACATGCTGATCGTGTCGGACCGCAAGACCGACGCCGAGCACGTCGCGATTCCCGCGCTGCTCGCCACGTCGGCGATCCACACGCACCTCGTCCAGCAAGGGCTGCGCACGAGCACGGGCCTCGTCGTCGAGACGGGTTCCGCGCGTGAAACGCACCACTTCGCGCTGCTCGCGGGCTACGGCGCGGAAGCCGTGCACCCGTACCTCGCGATGGAAACGCTCGCGAAGATGGCCGAAGGCCTGCCGGGCGACCTGTCGCCGGAGAAGGCCGTCTACAACTTCACGAAGGCGGTCGGCAAGGGCCTGCAGAAGGTGATGTCGAAGATGGGCATCTCGACGTACATGTCGTACACGGGCGCGCAGATCTTCGAAGCGCTCGGCCTGTCGAGCGACCTCGTCGAGAAGTACTTCAAGGGCACGGCATCGAAGGTCGGCGGCATCGGCCTGTTCGAAGTCGCGGAAGAAGCGATTCGTCTGCACCGCGATGCGTTCGGCGACAGCCCGATCCTGCGCGACATGCTCGACGCGGGCGGCGAGTACGCGTACCGCGTGCGCGGCGAAGACCACATGTGGACGCCGGATTCGATCGCGAAGCTGCAGCACGCGACGCGCAGCAACTCGTACCAGACGTACAAGGAATACGCGCACCTGATCAACGACCAGACCAAGCGTCACATGACGTTCCGCGGCCTGTTCGAGTTCAAGGTCGAGCCGACCAAGGCGATCCCGATCGACGACGTCGAGCCGGCGAAGGAGATCGTCAAGCGCTTCGCGACCGGCGCGATGTCGCTCGGTTCGATCAGCACCGAAGCGCACGCGACGCTCGCGGTCGCGATGAACCGGATCGGCGGCAAGTCCAACACCGGCGAAGGCGGCGAGGACCAGAAGCGCTATCGCAACGAACTGCGCGGCATTCCGATCAAGGCGGGCGAGACGCTGAAGTCGGTGATCGGCGACGAGATCGTCAGCGACATTCCGCTGAAGGACGGCGATTCGCTGCGCTCGAAGATCAAGCAGGTCGCGTCGGGCCGCTTCGGCGTCACCGCCGAGTACCTGGCGTCGGCCGACCAGATCCAGATCAAGATGGCGCAGGGCGCGAAGCCGGGCGAAGGCGGCCAGCTGCCGGGCCACAAGGTGTCGGAATACATCGGAAAGCTGCGTTACTCGGTGCCGGGCGTCGGCCTGATCTCGCCGCCGCCGCACCACGACATCTACTCGATCGAGGATCTGGCGCAGCTGATCCACGACCTGAAGAACGTGAACCCGAGCGCGAGCATCTCCGTGAAGCTCGTGTCGGAAGTGGGCGTGGGCACGGTTGCGGCCGGTGTCGCGAAGGCGAAGGCCGATCACGTCGTGATCGCCGGCCATGACGGCGGCACGGGCGCGTCGCCGCTGTCGTCGGTCAAGCATGCGGGCACGCCGTGGGAGCTCGGCCTCGCCGAAACGCAGCAGACGCTGGTGCTGAACCGCCTGCGCGGCCGCATCCGCGTGCAGGCCGACGGCCAGATGAAGACGGGCCGCGACGTCGTGATCGGCGCGCTGCTCGGCGCGGACGAATTCGGCTTCGCGACGGCGCCGCTCGTCGTCGAGGGCTGCATCATGATGCGCAAGTGCCACCTGAACACGTGCCCGGTCGGCGTCGCGACGCAGGACCCGGTGCTGCGTGCTAAGTTCAAGGGCCAGCCCGAGCACGTCGTGAACTACTTCTTCTTCGTCGCCGAGGAAGTGCGCGAGATCATGGCGCAGCTCGGCGTCGCGAAGTTCGACGACCTGATCGGCCGCGCCGACCTGCTCGATACGCGCAAGGGCATCGAGCACTGGAAGGCGAAGGGCCTCGACTTCTCGCGCGTGTTCTACCAGCCGGAAGAGTGCGAGGACGTCGCGCCGCGCCACGTCGACGTGCAGGATCACGGCCTCGAGCGCGCGCTCGACCACGTGCTGATCGAGAAGGCGAAGGCCGCGATCGAGAACGGCGAGCATGTGTCGTTCATCCAGCCGGTGCGCAACGTGAACCGGACGGTCGGCGCGATGCTGTCGGGCGTGATCGCGAAGAAGCACGGCCACGACGGCCTGGCCGACGACGCGGTGCACATCCAGCTGAAGGGCACGGCCGGCCAGAGCTTCGGCGCGTTCCTCGCGAAGGGCGTGACGCTCGACCTCGTCGGCGACGGCAACGACTACGTCGGCAAGGGCCTGTCGGGTGGCCGGATCATTATCCGTCCGACCAACGACTTCCGCGGCAAGTCCGAGGAAAACATCATCTGCGGCAACACGGTGATGTACGGCGCGATCGAAGGCGAAGCGTTCTTCCGCGGCGTGGCCGGCGAGCGCTTCTGCGTGCGCAACTCGGGCGCGACGGCGGTCGTCGAAGGCACGGGCGACCACGGCTGCGAATACATGACGGGCGGCACGGTCGTCGTGCTCGGCGAGACGGGGCGCAACTTCGCGGCCGGCATGTCGGGCGGCCTCGCGTACATCTACGATCCGGAAGGCACGTTCGCGGCGAAGTGCAACAAGTCGATGGTCGCGCTCGAGCCGGTGCTGCAGCAGGCCGAGCAGGAACGCACGGTCGACCGCGCGCTCTGGCACGAAGGCACGACGGACGAAGCGCTGCTCAAGGGGCTCGTCGAGCGTCATTTCCAGTTCACGGGTTCGCCGCGCGCGAAGTCGCTGCTGGAAAACTGGGACGCGGCGCGCCGCCAGTTCGTGAAGGTGTTCCCGCACGAATACAAGCGCGCGCTGGGCGAGATCGGTGCGAAGAAGGCGGCGAAGGAAGTGCTGGCCGCCTGAGCGACGAACGACATAGCGAATGCCGCGCGCGCCTGACGGCCGCGCGCGGCTCCCCCACCCGATACACCGAACAGAAGAGCACCTTATGGGCAAGGCAACCGGTTTTCTGGAGTTCGAACGCCGCCACGAGGCGTACGAAGCACCGCTCACGCGCGTGAAGCACTACAAGGAATTCGTCGCGGCACTGACCGACGCGGACGCGAAGATCCAGGGCGCGCGCTGCATGGATTGCGGCATCCCGTTCTGCAACAACGGCTGCCCGGTCAACAACATCATCCCGGACTTCAACGATCTCGTTTACCGCCAGGACTGGCAGCAGGCGATCGAAGTCCTGCACTCGACCAACAACTTCCCGGAATTCACGGGCCGCATCTGCCCGGCGCCGTGCGAAGCGGCGTGCACGCTCGGGATCAACGACGACCCGGTCGGCATCAAGTCGATCGAGCACGCGATCATCGACAAGGCGTGGGCGGAAGGTTGGGTCAAGCCGCTGCCGGCCGAACACAAGACGGGCAAGAAGGTCGCGGTCGTCGGTTCGGGCCCCGCGGGCCTCGCCGCCGCGCAGCAGCTCGCGCGGGCGGGCCACGACGTGACGGTGTTCGAGAAGAACGACCGCATCGGCGGCCTGCTGCGTTACGGGATTCCCGACTTCAAGCTCGAGAAGTGGCTGATCGACCGCCGCATGCGTCAGATGGAAGCGGAAGGCGTGACGTTCCGCACCAGCGTGTTCATCGGCAAGGACCCGCTGCCCGAGTCGATCGGCAGCCTCGCGAAGGAAACCATTTCGCCGGACACGCTGAAGGAAGAATTCGACGCGGTCGTGATCGCCGGTGGTTCGGAAACGCCGCGCGACCTGCCGGTGCCGGGCCGCGAACTCGCGGGCGTCCATTTCGCGATGGACTTCCTGCCGCAGCAGAACCGCGTGAACGCGGGCGACAAGCTGGCTGACCAGCTGCTCGCGAAGGGCAAGCACGTGATCGTGATCGGCGGCGGCGATACGGGTTCGGACTGCGTCGGCACGTCGAACCGTCACGGCGCGAAGCACGTCACGCAGTTCGAGCTGTTGCCGCAGCCACCGGAAGAGGAAAACAAGCCGCTCGTGTGGCCGTACTGGCCGATCAAGCTGCGCACGTCGTCGTCGCACGACGAGGGCTGCGAGCGTGACTGGGCGGTCGCGACGAAGCGTCTCGAAGGCAAGAACGGCAAGGTCGAGAAGCTGATCGCTGTGCGCGTCGAGTGGAAGGACGGCAAGATGCAGGAAGTGCCGGGTTCCGAGTTCGAGATGAAGGCCGATCTCGTGCTGCTCGCGATGGGCTTCACGCAGCCGGCCGCGCCGGTGCTCGACGCGTTCGGCGTCGCGAAGGATGCGCGCGGCAATGCGCGTGCGGCGACCGAAGGCGATCGTTCGTACTACACGTCGGTCGACAAGGTGTTCGCGGCAGGCGATATGCGTCGCGGCCAGTCGCTCGTGGTGTGGGCGATCCGCGAAGGCCGCCAGTGCGCGCGCTCGGTCGATGCGTACCTGATGGGGCATTCGGAACTGCCGCGCTGAGCTGAACAGCGCGAGCGGGTTTCGATGGAAGCCGGGCGTCCGAAAGGGCGCCCGGTTTTTTTATGGCTGGGCGCGCGATCGATGTCGTTGCATCGGCGTCGGCGTCGGCCCGGATGAGCCGAGCGGCGTCCGGCGTTCCTGCCGCGCGGCGCGAGCCGGTGGGCCGGGCCACCATCATCGCTCCCGCATTTTCGCGAAGCGTCGTCTAACCTGATGACATCCGGCTCCGATTTTTCGTCATCTCAAATCCTTTCGTTTTGTAATAATCCTTGAGAACTGTCATATCATGTCGCCCCTCGGGCCGCATTCGCGGTCGCCGCACATGACTGACGTTATTTACAAGGACTCTGGATGGAAGCATTCGTGCAAGGGCTGATCGAAGCCGTCAACGGCGTGCTGTGGAACTACGTGCTGATCGCGCTGCTGCTGGGCGCCGGCGCGTGGTTCACGTTGCGGTTCCGGATGATCCAGCTGAAAGCGCTGTTCCTCAGCATGAAGCTGGTCGGCAGCAAGGGCGAGCCGGGCAGCATCTCGTCGTTCCAGGCGTTCGCGACCGGGCTCGCGAGCCGCGTCGGCACCGGCAACATCGCCGGCGTCGCGGTGGCGCTGACGGTCGGCGGGCCGGGCGCGATCTTCTGGATGTGGATGACCGCGCTCGTCGGGATGTCGTCCGCGTTCGTCGAAGCGACGCTCGCGCAGATCTTCAAGGTGTCGCACCCGGACGGCAGCTATCGCGGCGGCCCCGCGTACTACATCCAGACGGGGCTGTGCTCGCGCGGCTTCGGCGTGCTGTTCTCGCTGTCGCTGATCCTCGCGTTCGGCTTCGTGTTCAACGCGGTGCAGGCCAACGCGATCGCCGATGCGTTTCATACGTCGTTCGGCTGGCGTCGCGAGACGGTCGGCCTCGGTCTCGTGCTGCTTTCCGCGCCGATCATCTTCGGCGGCATCCGCCGCATCGCGACGGTCGCGCAGGTGATCGTGCCGCTGATGGCGATCGGCTACCTCGCACTCGCGGTCTACGCGGTCGCGACGCACATCACGCTGGTGCCCGGCGTGATCGCGTTGATCGTGAAGAGCGCGTTCGGCCTCGAACAGGCGGCCGGCGGCCTGACCGGCTATGCGGTCAGCCAGGCGATCGCGATCGGCGTGAAGCGCGGACTGTTCTCGAACGAGGCGGGGATGGGCAGCGCGCCGAACGCGGCCGCGACTGCCAGCACGCGCCACCCCGTCACGCAGGGGCTGATCCAGATGCTCGGCGTGTTCGTCGACACGATCGTGATCTGCAGCGCGACCGCGTTCGTGATCCTGCTGTCGGGCCAGTACGAACTCGGCACCGGGATGGAGGGCGCGGCGCTCACGCAGCGCGCGATTTCGAGCCACGTCGGCGACTGGGGCGGCATCTACATGGCCGTCGCGATCTTCTTCCTCGCGTTCTCGTCGGTGATCGGCAACTACGCGTATGCGGAAGGCAATGTCGAATTCATCACGAAGCGGCGCGGCGTGTTGCCGCTGTTCCGCATCGCCGTGCTCGGCATGGTGATGTTCGGCAGCGTCGGGCAACTGCCGCTCGTGTGGGCGATGGCCGATACGAGCATGGGGCTGATGGCGATCATCAACCTGATCGCGATCCTCGCGCTCGGCAAGTACGCGCACGCCGCGTGGGCCGACTATCGCCGCCAGCGCGCGGCCGGCGTCGCCGATCCGGTGTTCACGCGCAACACGATCCCCGAACTCGCGCGCGTGCTGCCGGCCGACGTGTGGGGCGAGCATGGCCCGCTGCCGCAGCGTCCGGTTGCTTCCGCCGCCGCGCCGAATGCGCCGCGGGCCGCCGTGAGCGAATCATGAACGGCGACCGGCTCCGTGCGTTCGTCGCACTGATGCCCGATGCGGCATCGCGCGACGCGCTGCACGCGTTGCCGGTCACCCGTGGCGCGCGGCGCACGCCGTCCGCGCAACTGCACATGACGCTCGCGTTCATCGGCGCAATCGAGCGGGAGCGGTGCGACGCGCTGGCCGCGCACCTGCCCGCGCTCGCGGCCGCGCATGCGTTGCCGTCGTTGCCGGTCGAGCGGATCGCGTGGTGGCCGAGCCTGCCGCGTGCGCGGCTGATCGTCGCGGAGCTCGCGGCCGATGCCGCTTGCGTCGCGCTGAATGCAGGGCTGGCGGCGCTGCTGCGCGAACTCGGCGTGCCGGCCGACCGGCGGCCGTTCCGGCCGCACGTGACGCTCGCGCGGCTGCCGCACGATGCGATCGGCCAGCCCGCGCACGGTGGCGCGCCGGGGCGGCCCGTCGAGGTGCGCGTCGAAGCGCTGACGCTGTTCGAAAGCCGGCTGTCGCAGGAGGGCGTGTCGCATCGGCCGATCGTGTCGGCGCCGATCGCACGCGCGGACGACAGCGTCGGCGCTGAGGAGCGGCCCCACGAATGAATTTTTCCAGAGAGGGGAACGTGCCTTCCCGCCCGCATGGCGGCGTCGTTCGTCGTTATTCGCGCGAACAGGCCTAGCGGCCGTACCGCGCGAGCGTCAACCCCGCCAGATCGATCTCCGGCGTGCGTCCGGTGACGAGATCCGCGACCACTTTTCCCGAACCCATCGACATCGCCCAGCCCGTCGAGCCGTGGCCGACGTTGAGCCAGAGGCCGTCGATCCCGCTCGCGCCGAGCAGCGGCGGCCCGTCGGGCGTCATCGGCCGGCGGCCGACCCAGAAACGCGCCGACGCGCGATCGGCCGCGTGCGGAAACCAGTCGTCGAGCACCTTCATCAGCGTGTCGAGCGCCTGTTGCCGCAGCGCCGCGCGGCGATTGCCGAGCTCCGCGGTGCCGGCGACGCGCAGCGTCGGGCCGAAGCGCGTGATCGCGGTCTTCAGCGATTCGTCCATCAGCGCGGCGCAGGGCGCCTTTTCGTCGTCGACGACCGCGAGCGTGGCCGAGTAGCCTTTCACCGGATACAGCGGCACGTCAATGCCGTGCGGTCGCAGCAGGCCGGCGCTGTCGACGCCGAGCGCGACGACGATCGCGTCGGCGGCGAGTGTCGTGCGGTGTCGCGCGCCGCCGCTACCGTTGCCTTCGTGGTTTCCGCCCACGGCGGCGACGTGGACGCCGCGCGCTTTTCCGCCCGCGACATCGAGTGCGCGCAGTTCGGTGTTGAAGCGGAATGCCACGCCGTTCGCTTCGCACAGCGCCCGCAGTTCGCGCGTGAAGCGCGCGCAGTCGCCGGCTTCGTCGTCGGGCAGGTAGATGCCGCCGACGGGCGCTTGCCGCGCCCAGCGCAGGCCCGGTTCAATCGCGGTGCAGCCGGCCGCGTCGAGTTCGCGAAACGCGACGCCGGCATCGCGCAGCACCTTCAGCGCGGGCTGCACCATGTCGACGTCGAACGCGCCGCGCAGCAGTTGCAGATAGCCGCGGCTCGCGCCGTAGTCGAAGGGATAACGCTCGCGAAACGCATGCAGGCACGCGCGGCTGTAATACGCGATGCGCTGCATCCGCTGCTTGTTCACGCGAAACCGCTCGAACTCGCATTCGCGCAGCCAGCGCGCGATCCAGCGCCACTGCGCGGCGTCGAGCGTCGGCCGGAAGATCAGCGGCGACGCGGGCTTGAACAGGTATTTCAGGATCTTGCCGGGCATCCCGGGCGCGGCCCACGGCGTTACGTAGCCGGGGGCAATCACGCCCGCATTACCGAGGCTCGTCGCCTGCGCGACATCGGCCTCGCGCTCGATCACGGTGACGTCGCAGCCTGCTTCGCGCAGGTGCCAGGCGGTGGTGACGCCGATCACGCCGGCGCCGAGAACGATCACGTGCATGCGGTGTCCGGAACGAAGCGGTGGCTCACGACGCGACCGCCGGATCGTCGACGAGCGACTTGCCGCGCGTTTCCGGCAGCACGAGCGCCGCGACGATCACCAGCAGATAGCCGCCGCCCGCGACGAGGCCGATCGCCTTCACGAGCGACATCGATTGCGACAGCGCACCGACGAGGATCGGAAAGAACGAACCGAGCCCGCGGCCGAGGTTGTAGCAGAAGCCCTGGCCCGAGCCGCGGATCGCGCCCGGATACAGCTCCGACAGATACGCGCCGACGCCGGCGAAGATGCCCTGCACGACGATGCCGAGCGGAAAGCCGAGCAGCAGCATCGCGGTATCGGTGATCGGCAGCATCGTGTATGCCATGCCGAGAGAAAACGAGCCGACCGCGAACAGGATGAACGACGCGCGGCGGCCGAGCCGGTCGGACAGGATCGCACCGACCACGTAGCCGACGAACGAGCCAACGATCAGCACGACGAGATAGCCGCTCGTATTGAACACCGACAGGTGACGCACGGTTTTGAGATAGGTGGGCAGCCACGTCGTGATCGCGTAGTAGCCGCCGAGCATGCCGGTGCACAGCGCGCTGCCGAACAGCGTCGCGCGCAGGTGCGGCGGCGAGAAGATCTCGAGGAAGTGGCCCGACACGCGGCCTTCGTCGCGGGCGCGGCGCGTGGCCGTATAGATGTCCGGATCGCTGACGTTGCGGCGGATATAGAGAATCCACAGGGCGGGCACGATGCCGATCCAGAAGCACGCCCGCCACGCGACCTGCTCCGGCAGCAGCGCGAAGAACGCCCAGTAAAGGATCGCGGCCGCGCCCCAGCCGAACGACCAGCTGCTCTGCACGGTGCCCACGGCCTTCGCGCGATGCTCGGGCGAGCGGATCGTCTCGGCCATCATGATCGTCACGACCGACCATTCGCCGCCGAAGCCGAAACCCTGCAGCGTGCGCGTCGCAAGGAGCTGCCAGAACGAATGCGTGAAACCGGACAGGCACGTGAACAGCGCGAACGTCGCGATCGTCCACTGCAGCACGCGCACGCGGCCATAGCGATCAGCGAGGATGCCGGCGACCCAGCCGCCGATCGCCGACGAGATCAGCGAACTGGTCGCGATCATCCCGGCCTCGCTCTTCGTCATGCCCCAGGTGGCGATCAGCGTCGGAATCAGGAACGAATAGATCATGAAGTCGAACGCATCGACCGCATAGCCGCCGAATCCGGCGTACAGCGTCCGGCGCTCGCGCGTCGACAATTCGTTGAACCACTGGAATGCCTGCATGCTTGCCGCCCCCTCTCGTCTTGTCTCGTCCCGCGCTGCCGCGTCGCGGTTATTTTACGGGCGCGCTCCGGCATGCCAAAAAGGCGGATGCAGGTTCGTGCTGAAAAGCAGGCAGGAGGGAAGACGCGTCAGAGCGTCAGGCCGCCATCGACGTGGATGACCTGGCCGGTGATCTGCCGTGCCGCGTCCGACAGCAGGAACGCGATCAGCGCGGCGACGTCGTCGGGTTCCGCGATGCGGCCGAGCGGCGTCGCCTGTTCGGCCTGCGCCCACGCGGCGGCGTTGCCGGCGCTCGGCCCGTGGTCCTTGCGCGTGAAGCCCGGTGCAACCGCATTGACGGTGATGCCGTGCGCGGCGAATTCGGCGGCCGCGCTACGCACCAGCGATTCGAGCGCGGCCTTCGCGGCGGCGGTCGCCGCGAACGGTGCATCGGCGCGGTAGCGGTGCGCGACGAACGAACTGACCGCGACGATCCGCGGCGTGGCCGACGTTTCGAGCAGCGGCCGCGCGCGGCCCGCGAGCGCGGAGAACGCCTCGGGCATCGTCGCGAAGGCGGACGCGAGTGCGTTCGCGGAGAGCTCGGAAAAGGATTGCCGCGCGGCGAAGCCGGCGTTCGCGACGAGCTGGTCGAGCCCGCCGAAGCGCGTCGCGGTGCTATCGACCAGTGCGGCGGCGATACCCGGTTCGCCGAGATCGCCGGTCAGCGTGATGCACTCGGCGCCGGCCGTCGTGCACGCATGAGCGACGTCGGCGAGCCGCGATCGTGCCGCATCGTCCGCGCCGCGTGCATGCAGCGCCAGCGCGACGCCGGGCGCCGCGAGCCGCCGCGCGAGCGCCGCGCCGATCCCCGAACCTGCGCCGGTGATCAGCGCGACGCGTTCGAGGTGCGCGGCGCGTGCGTTCACGCGGCGACCTTGTCGTCGCTGCCCACGCGCTCGACGTTGATCGTGCCGACGTGGAACGCGGCCAGCGACTCGCGGTGCGCGATGCTGACGATCGCGGCCTTCGGCAGCCGTTCGGCGAACAGGTGATAGAGGCGGGCTTCGTTGTCGGCGTCGAGCGCGCTGGTCGCTTCGTCGAGGAACAGGAAGTCGGGCTTGTGCAGCAGCACGCGCGCGCCGGCCAGGCGCTGCTGCTCGCCCGGCGACAGCACGCGGGTCCAGTGCGCGGTCTCGTCGAGGCGCTCGACGTAATCCTCGAGGCGGCACGCGCGCAGCGCATCGCGGCACGCTTCGTCGCTGAACGTGTCGGGCGTCGCCGGGTAGGTAAGCGCGGCCTTGAGCGTGCCGATCGGCAAATAGCTGGTTTGCGGCACGAACATCATCCGCGCGCCGACCGGCGCGTCGATCGCGCCGTCGCCGAACGGCCACAGGCCCGCGAGCGCGCGCATGAACGTACTCTTGCCGGAACCCGACTTGCCGATCACGAGCCAGCGCGAGCCGGGCTCGATCGTGACGTCGCCGATGTTCGCGAGCGCGTTGCCGTTCGGCAGCGCGAGCTTGAGCGACGACGTCGACAGCTTCGCGGCGTCGATGTAGTGCAGGTTGATGCCGCCGTGCTCGGTCGCGGGCGACAGGCTTTCCTTCAGGTGCGACGTGCCCATCACACGCTTGAATTCGCGCAGACGGTTGACGGTGGCGCGCCATTCGACGAGGGTCGAGTAGCTGTTGATGAACCACGAGAACGAGTCGCTGACGGTGCCGAACGCGGACGAGATCTGCATCAGCACGCCGAACGAGAACGCACCGGCAAAGTAGCGCGGCGCCGCGACGACGAGCGGGAAGATGATCGCGATCTGCCCGTAGAAACTCAGCACGAACGTGAGCCGCTTCGTGTACTTCATCACGCGCCACCAGTTGTCGCGGATGCGCGTGAAGAGGGTCTGCGCGTTGCCGGCCTCGGTCTTCTCGCCGTCGTAGAACGCGATCTGCTCGGCGTTCTCGCGCACGCGGATCAGCCCGAAGCGGAAATCGGCCTCGACGCGCTGCTGCTGGTAGTTGATCGACACGAGCGGATGGCCGACCTTCTGGATGATCAGCGAGCCGACCACCGCGTACAGCGCGGCCGCCCACACCATGTAGCCGGGAATCGCGATCGGCGTCGCGCCGAGCGTGAACGTCAGCGCGCCGGCGAGCGACCACAGGATCGTGATGAACGACACGAGCGTGACGACCGTCGACAGCAGGTCGAGCGACAGCGCGAGCGTCGTGGTCGCGAACGACTGGAGGTCGTCGGTGATCCGCTGGTCGGGGTTGTCGGCGAGGCGGTCACGTTCGATCCGGTAGAACGCGCGATCGCCGAGCCACTGACCGAGGAAGCGGTCGGTGAGCCACTGGCGCCAGCGGAAGCCGAGCATCTGCCGCAGGTAGCGGCCGTACACGGCGAGGATGATGAACGCGAAGGCGAGCGCGGAGAACTGCATCAGCAGGTTCGGGAAGTCGTGAACGTCCTTCGACTGCAGCGCGTTGTAGAACTGCGCGTTCCACTTGTTCAGCCGGACGTTGATCCAGACCACGCAGAGGTTGATCGCGATGATCGTGACCAGCAGGCCCCACGCGATTTTCCATTCGGACGATACCCAGTAGGGCTTGATGAGGCTCCATGCGGATACCGGGCGCTCGTCCTGCGGCGCGTCGGGTGCGGAGCGGACGGGATCGATCGATTGGGTCATGTGCTTCCTGATGATGAGCCGGCGCGCGGGCCGGGCGAAACCGGGCGTGCGCCGCGATACGGCATGCCGGGGCGCGGCGCCGACTGACGGCGGGCGTCCGGATGGTCGCCCGTGCGTCTTAAACGGCACTTAAAAACCGGCGGTGACGCGGCAACCGGCCGCTCGCGCGGCCGGCCTGCGGGCATTGTGCCAGAGCGGCGCGGCACGCCGGCGAATTTGCCGCTAGGGGGACAGTTTGCGGCGCTTTCCGCTTTTATGGTCTAATGGCCGACGACGAAACAGGGGTGCTTCGTGGCGCGGCCGGCAGATGTTCCGGGCAGCGCGGCGAGGCTGAGAAAGACCCTTCGCACCCGATCCGGGTAATACCGGCGAGGGAAGTTTCTGATCCCGCCGGGCCGCGCTGGCCGCCATCCCACATGGTCAGCGCCCGAGTCCCGCCCGGCCGGCCTTTGCTGCCGGTTTCGTCCTTTTGGGTACGCGCATTGCGCGTTACGGAAGGAATGATGGCCGCACAATCTTCAGTCTTTTGCAGGGCTTCCGCCCCGACGTCGCGTGTGTTCGCAGGCGGCGGCGCGTGTGCGTCGACGTTCGTCGCGCGTGACCGCGCGGAGGGCGCGCGATGAACGTCCGGGATACACGACCCGATTTCGCGGTGCTCGGCGGCGGCCTCGTTGGCCGCCTGATCGCATGGCGGCTCGCGGGCGACGGGCATCGCGTCGCGCTCTACGAGCGCGGCGGCCCGGACGGCGAGCAGTCGGCCGCGTGGATCGCGGCCGCGATGCTCGCGCCGCTCGCGGAAGCGGCGACCGCGGAACTGCTGATCACCGAGTTGGGCGTCGCGTCGCTCGCGCGCTGGCCGCAGTGGCTCGCGGAATTGCCCGAACCCGTCTTCTTCCAGCATCTCGGCACGCTCGTCGTCTGGCATCACGCGGACCGCGCGGAGGCGCCGCTGTTCGAGCGGCGCGTGCGCGCGAACGCGCCGGCCGAGCTGCTCGACGGCGGCTTCGTGACGCTCGCCGGTGCGCAGGTCGACGCCGCGGAACCCGTGCTCGCGGGCCGCTTCGCGCGCGGGCTGATGTTGCCGCGCGAAGGGCAGCTCGACAACCGCCAGGCGCTGCGCGCGCTCGCGGCGGGCCTGGCCGAACGCGGCGTCGCGCTGCACTGGCACGCGGCGGTCGACGACGCGAACCTGCCGGCCGCGCATTTCACGATCGATTGCCGCGGGCTCGGCGCGAAATCCGCGCTGCCCGCGCTGCGCGGCATCCGCGGCGAAGTCGCGCGCGTGCATGCGCCCGGCATCGGGCTCACCCGGCCCGTGCGGCTGCTGCATCCGCGCTACCCGCTGTACATCGCGCCGAAACAGGACGATCTCTATGTGATCGGCGCGACCGAGGTGGAGGGCGAGGACATGTCGCCCGTCAGCGTGCGTTCGGCGCTCGAACTGCTGAGCGCGGCGTTTTCCGTGCATCCGGCGTTCGGCGAGGCGCGCATCCTCGAACTCAACGCGCAGTGCCGGCCGACGCTGCCCGATCATCGTCCGGCGGTGATCTGGGACGGCGCGTCGACGCTCGCCGTCAACGGCCTGTACCGGCACGGCTTCATGATCGCGCCGGAAGTCGCGCAGGCGGCCGTCGTGTTCGCGCAGGCCGCGCTCGGCGGCGCACTCGGCGATGCCGACGCGTTCGCCGCATGGCGCGACGCCGCTCGCTGGCCGACGCTGCTTCATCACCGCAACGACGCGCGCCAGCCAGCCTGATGCGCGCCGCAGACCGAATCCGACCCAGCCTCATGGATATCCAGATCAATCAACAGACCCTGACGTTGCCCGACGGTGCGACCGTGGCCGACGCGCTGGCCGCATACGGCGCGCGTCCGCCGTACGCGGTGGCGCTGAACGGCAACTTCGTCGCGCGCACGCAGCATGCGGCGCGCTCGCTCGCGGCGGGCGACCGGCTCGACGTCGTGCACCCCGTCGCGGGCGGCTGAGCGCCGCCGGTTCGTCCCCGCTCTTCCAGGAAAACGACATGACGTCCCACCCCTCCGCCGACGCGCTGACGCTGTACGGTGAAACCTTCGCAAGCCGCGTGCTGCTCGGCACGTCACGCTATCCGTCGCTGCAATCGCTGTCCGATTCGATCGCCGCGTCGCGCCCCGGGATGGTGACGGTCGCGCTGCGCCGGCAGATGACGGGCGGCACGGCCGAAGCCGGCTTCTTCGACCTGCTCAAGCGCCACGCGGTGCCGCTGCTGCCGAATACGGCCGGTTGCCAGACCGTCGCCGAAGCCGTGACGACCGCGCACATGGCGCGCGAGGTCTTCGACACCGACTGGATCAAGCTCGAACTGATCGGCGACGACTACACGCTGCAGCCCGACCCGGTCGGGCTGATCGAAGCGGCCGCGCAACTGGTCAAGGACGGCTTCAAGGTGCTGCCGTACTGCACCGAGGATCTCGTGATCGGCCGGCGCCTGCTCGACGTCGGCTGCGAGGCGCTGATGCCGTGGGGCGCGCCGATCGGCACCGGCAAGGGCGTCGTGAATCCGTACGGGCTGCGCGTGCTGCGCGAACGGTTGCCGGACGTGCCGCTGATCGTCGACGCGGGGCTCGGCGTGCCGTCGCACGCGTGCCAGGTGATGGAGTGGGGCTTCGACGGCGTGCTGCTGAATACGGCGGTGTCGCAGGCCACGCACCCGGAAATCATGGCAAGAGCGTTCGCGCAGGGCGTCGAGGCGGGCCGCGCCGCGTATCTCGCCGGTCCGATGGACGCGCGCGACACCGCGCATGCGAGCACGCCGGTGGTCGGGATGCCGTTCTGGCACCAGGACGGAGGCGGCGCATGAGCGCGGCGCGCTTCGCCGATGCGTTCTGGCCGCCGGCCGACGAGCTGGCCGAAGCGGCCGAGCGGATTCGCGCGCGGCTCGGCGACTGGCCTGAGGGCGCGGCGCCGTGGCGGCTCTGCGTGGCGGCGCCCGACGTGCCGGCCGACGGCGACGTGCTGATCGTGTCGGCCGGCGACCGTGCCGCGCAGGCGCGCGCATCGGCCGTGTCGCGGCCTGCGTCGCCCGATGCGGTGGCGATCGAATTCGACGAGCAGGGCGCCGTGCTGCATGCGGCGGGCGTGCGTTACGCGCTCGACGCCGCGCATCCGCTCGCGGACGACTGGATCGCGGCGCTCGCCGCGTTCCTCGATTGCGGCTTCGCGCCGGTCGACGCGCTGGTGCTCGCGCTGGCGTGGCGCGACGGCGACGAGACGCGCGCCGCCGACGCATGGCCGGTCGATGCCGCGCGATTCCCGCGTGTCGCCGGGCTGCCGCCCGCGCCGGAGCCGGCGTTCCCGCCGTGCCCCGCGCAACTCGGCCTCTATCCGGTCGTGCCGAGCGCCGAATGGGTCGAGCGCGTGCTCGACGGCGGCGCGCGAACCGTGCAATTGCGCGTGAAAGAGGCGACGCCGGACGCGCTGCGCCGGGAAATCGCGCGTGCGGTCGCGGCCGGGCACCGTTATCGCGATGCGCGCGTGTTCATCAACGATCACTGGGAGATCGCCGCAGAAGCAGGCGCGTACGGCGTACATCTCGGTCAGGAAGACCTCGAAACGGCCGATCTGGCCGCGATCGCGCGCGCGGGCCTGCGGCTCGGACTTTCGAGTCACGGCTATTACGAGATGTTGCGGGCGCTGCACGAGCGGCCGAGCTACCTCGCGCTCGGCCCCGTGTACGCGACCGCCACCAAGGCCGTTGCCGCGCCGCCACAGGGGCTCGCGCGGATTGCCCGCTACGCGCGCTTCGCCGGCGCGCGCGCGCCGCTCGTCGCGATCGGCGGGGTGGGGCTCGACACGCTGCCGGCGGTGGTGGCGACGGGCGTGGGCAGCGTCGCGGTGGTCAGCGCGGTCACGGGCGCGGCCGACTATCGGACGGCGCTTATTGCACTGCAGCAGTGCTTTACCGGACAATTTGACAATCATTGACCGCAGGGCCCGGAACGGCGTCACGACATCATTCCAATGCAGGCCCTATAATTCGGCGTTCTGCGTAAAAGGACTGTCAGCTCCGTGAGCCCCACTCCTACCGAGACCCTGCTGGAACTTCGCGACGTCGACTTTGGTTACGGCGACCGCCTCGTCCTGTCCAACCTGAACCTGCGCTTCGGGCGCGGGCAGGTCGTCGCGGTCATGGGCGGCTCGGGTTGCGGCAAGACCACCGTGCTGCGCCTGATCGGCGGCCTCGTGCGTGCGCGTCGCGGACAGGTGCTGTTCGACGGCGCCGATGTCGGCGCGCAAACGCGCGACGGCCTGTACGCGCTGCGCCGCAAGATGGGCATGCTGTTCCAGTTCGGCGCGCTGTTTACCGACATGTCGGTGTTCGAGAACGTCGCGTTCGCGCTGCGCGAGCATACCGACCTGCCCGAAGACCTGATCCGCGACCTCGTGCTGATGAAGCTCAACGCGGTCGGGCTGCGCGGCGCGCGCGACCTGATGCCGTCCGAAGTATCGGGCGGGATGGCGCGCCGCATCGCGCTGGCGCGCGCGATCGCGCTCGATCCGCAGCTCATCATGTACGACGAGCCGTTCGCGGGCCTCGATCCGATCTCGCTCGGCATCACCGCGAACCTGATCCGCACGCTGAACCAGGCGCTCGGCGCGACGTCGATCCTCGTGACGCACGACGTGCCGGAATCGTTCGCGATCGCCGACTACGTGTATTTTCTGGCCAATGGCGGCGTGCTCGCGCAGGGCACGCCCGACGAGCTGCGCGCGTCGACCGATCCGAGCGTGCGGCAGTTCATCGACGGCGCGCCGGACGGCCCGTTCAAATTTCATTACACGAGCCCGCCGCTCGCAGCGGATTTCGGGCTCGGCGGAGGGCGCGCATGATCAGCGCGATCGGACGTTACGTCATCGGCGGCCTCGAGCGCGCGGGCTACGGCACGCGCCTGTTCGTGCGCCTCGTGCTGGAATTCTTTCCGCTGCTGCGCCGGCCGCGGCTGGTCACGAAGCAGATCCACTTCCTCGGCAACTATTCGTTCGTGATCATTGCGGTGTCGGGGCTGTTCGTCGGCTTCGTGCTCGGCCTGCAGGGCTATTACACGCTGAATCGCTACGGTTCCGAGCAGGCGCTCGGCCTGCTGGTCGCGCTGTCGCTCGTGCGCGAGCTCGGGCCGGTCGTCACCGCGCTGCTGTTCGCGGGCCGCGCGGGCACGTCGCTCACGGCCGAGATCGGCCTGATGAAGGCCGGCGAGCAGCTCACCGCGCTCGAGATGATGGCGGTCGACCCGATCAAGACGGTGATCGCGCCGCGCATGTGGGCGGGCATCATCGCGATGCCGCTCCTGGCCGCGATCTTCAACGCGGTCGGCGTGCTCGGCGGTTACTTCGTCGGCGTCGTGCTGATCGGCGTCGATCCGGGCGCGTTCTGGTCGCAGATGCAGGGCGGGGTCCAGGTCTGGGCCGACGTCGGCAACGGCGTGATCAAGAGCATCGTGTTCGGCTTCGCCGTGACCTTCATTGCGCTGTACCAGGGGTATGAAGCGAAGCCCACGCCCGAAGGCGTGTCGCGCGCGACCACCAAGACGGTCGTATTCGCGTCGCTCGCCGTACTCGGCCTCGATTTCCTGCTGACCGCGCTGATGTTCAGCTAAGCCTCAGCCAAGCCAAATTTTGGGATGACGATGAAAAAGACTGCTCTCGACTTCTGGGTCGGCCTGTTCGTGGTGGTGGGCTTCCTTGCGGTGCTGTTCCTGGCGCTGAAGGTCGGCAACATGAGCTCGCTGTCGTTTCAGCCGACCTACTCGGTGAGGATGAAATTCGACAATATCGGCGGGCTGAAGCCGCGCGCGGCCGTGAAGAGCGCGGGCGTCGTGGTCGGCCGCGTGAAGTCGATCGGCTTCGATCCGAACACGTACCAGGCGGTCGTCACGATCGACGTCGACGGCCAGTACCCGTTCCCGAAGGATTCGTCGGCGAAGATCCTGACGTCGGGCCTGCTCGGCGAGCAATATATCGGCCTCGATCCGGGCGGCGACACCGAAATGCTGAAGTCCGGCGATACGATCACGATGACGCAGTCGGCGATCGTGCTCGAGAACCTGATCGGCCAGTTCCTGTACAGCAAGGCCGCGGATGCGGGCGGCGCGAAGCCGGCAGCAGGGGCGTCGGCCGTTCCGGCCGCGCCGGCACCGGTGGCGGTACCGGCGTCGGCGGTGTCCGGCGCGTCCGGCTCGGCGGCTCAATAACCACACGAGAGAAAACAAGAGGGTAATGACCATGCACACGATCCGCATCAGGCACGCCGCGCTGGCGATGGCGGCAGTCGCCGCGTTGAGCGGCTGCGCGACCGTGCAGACGCCGACCAAGGGCGATCCGCTCGAAGGCTTCAACCGGTCGATGTACAAGTTCAACGACACGGTCGATACGTACGCGCTGAAGCCGGTCGCGAAGGGTTACCAGTACGTGGTGCCGCAGCCGGTGCGCGACAGCGTGACGAACTTCTTCTCGAACATCGGCGACGTCTACATCGCGGCGAACAACATCGTTCAGCTGCGGATCGCGGACGGCGTCGGCGACATCATGCGCGTCGTGATCAACACGGTGTTCGGCGTCGGCGGCCTGTTCGACGTCGCGACGATCGCGAAGCTGCCGAAGCACACGGCCGACTTCGGGATCACGATGGGCCGCTACGGCGTGCCGTCGGGCCCGTATCTCGTGCTGCCGCTGCTCGGCCCGAGCACGCTGCGCGACACGGCCGGCCTCGGTGTCGACTACGTCGGCAACCCGCTCACCTACGTGAAGCCGGACGGCCTGAGCTGGGGCCTGTTCGGCGTGAACCTGGTCAACACGCGCGCGAACCTGCTCGGCGCGGGCGACGTGCTGGATGCCGCGGCGCTCGACAAGTATTCGTTCGTCCGCAACGCGTACCTGCAGCGTCGCCAGATGCTGATCAGCAACGCGCGCGGCGAGGCCGCCGCGACGTCGAGCAACGACGCGCTGCCGAAGTACGATCTGCCGGAAGACGGCGCGGCACCGGCGGCAGCCGGCGCGGCCGGAACGGCGGGCGCGGCAGCGGTGGGCGGCGCGGCGCCGGCGCCCGCATCGGGCGCGGCGGTGGCTGCGCCGGCCTCGGGCTCGGCCGAAGCGCCGAACCCGGCCAGCGAAACGAACGTGCCGGCGATGCAGGTGGCGCCGCCGTCGCCGGGCGGGTTCCGGTTCCCGAGCATCCGGCTGCACTGACGGACTTACATTCGTTACAGCCGGAAACGATTCAGTCAGTAGCGTAGGCGAACTTGCGCGTAAGCTACCTGCTCCAACCTTCGCATCGACTCATTCATGCAGGCCACTATGATGAAAAAACTGTTCCTGATCCCCGTTTTCGCGGCGCTGTTCTCGTTCGGCAGCGCAGCTCACGCGCAAGTCGACCAGTCGAACCCGCAAGCGCTGATCAAGACGGCGACCCAGCAGGTGCTCGACGAAGTCAAGCAGCAGACGATCAAGCAGGGCGACACCAACCGCATCATCTCGATCGTCAACAAGGACATCCTGCCGTACACCGATTTCCGCCGCACCACGCAGCTCGCGATGGGTCGCAATTGGCGCACGGCGACGGCCGAGCAGCAGCAGCAGGTTCAGGAGCAGTTCAAGCTGCTGCTGATCCGCACGTATTCGGGCGCGCTCGCGCAGCTGAAGCCGGACCAGCAGATCCAGTACCCGCCGTTCCGCGCCGATCCGGCCGATACCGACGTCGTCGTGAAGACGGTTGCGCTGAACAACGGTCAGCCGGTCCAGATCGACTACCGCCTGTACAAGACGGCGAACGGCTGGAAGGTGTATGACCTGAACGTGCTCGGCGCATGGCTGATCCAGACGTACCAGCAGCAGTTCAACGAGAAGATCCAGCAAAGCGGCGTGGACGGCCTGATCAAGTTCCTGACGCAGCGCAACCAGGAGCTTGCTGCGGGCAAGCAGGCGTCGTGAGCGGCTTCGAAGCCGGCTCCTCGCTGACCGTTGCGAGCGCGAAGTCCGTGCTCGCGGACGGTCTTGCGCGCATCGGCGCCGGCGCGACCGCCGTCGATTGCGCGGCGCTGACGCAGTTCGACTCGTCCGCGCTCGCCGTGCTGCTCGCATGGCAACGTGCCGCCAAAGCGCGCGGCACAGCCCTCGACATCCTCAATCTCCCTCCGAAGCTCGCCAGCCTCGCGCGCGCCTACGGCGTCGACGCACTCATCGAAGGCACCGGGCGACATTGACCCTGTCCGACCGAAGCCTGCCGCGCCAGCCGGCGCGCGCACGCTTCAGGCCGCGCGCCGTCGGCGCCGGCTCCACCAGCCGGTTTGCCCTATAATCAAGCGTTTTGCGGGGCAGCCAATCGGCGTCCGGCCCCCATTTTCTTTCGCAGCAAGCACAGAATAGGCGTCGCGGCCCTTGCGTCGCGCACAGTCATGTCAGCCATAGAAATCCGTCACGTCAAGAAGCGCTACAAGTCGCTTCAGGCGCTCAAGGGCGTCAGCCTGTCGGTCGAGGAAGGCGAGTTTTTCGGTCTACTCGGCCCCAACGGCGCAGGCAAGACCACGCTCATCAGTATCCTCGCCGGGCTCGCCCGGGCCGACGAAGGCAGCATCTCGGTGCGCGGTCACGACGTCGTCCAGGACTTCCGCAACGCGCGCCGCGCCCTCGGCGTCGTGCCGCAGGAACTCGTTTTCGACCCGTTCTTCACCGTGCGCGAGACGCTGCGCATCCAGTCCGGCTATTTCGGGCTGCACCGCAACGACGACTGGATCGATGAAGTGATGGCCAATCTCGATCTCACCGAGAAAGCCGACGCGAACATGCGCGCGCTGTCGGGCGGGATGAAGCGCCGCGTGCTCGTCGCGCAGGCGCTCGTGCACCGGCCGCCCGTGATCGTGCTCGACGAGCCGACCGCCGGCGTCGACGTCGAATTGCGCCAGACGCTGTGGAAATTCATCTCGCGCCTGAACCGCGAGGGTCACACGATCGTGCTGACCACCCATTACCTCGAGGAAGCCGAGTCGCTGTGCGACCGCATCGCGATGCTGCGCCGCGGTGAAGTCGTCGCGCTCGACCGCACCGACGCGCTGCTGCGCCGCTTCGCGGGCCTGCAGCTGTACCTGCGGCTCGCGACCGGCGCGCTGCCGGCCGAGCTGCGCGGGCTGGAAACCGACCCGGCCGCGCGCGCGCCGGGCGAACACCTGCTGCGCCTCGCGAGCTACGACGAGGTCGAACGCATCCTCGCGCAATGCCGCGCGGCCGGCTGCACGTTCGACGAGATCGAGGTCCGCAAGGCCGACCTCGAGGATGTGTTCGTCCAGGTGATGAACGGGGCCGAGGTGATCGAGGGTCTGGCATGAATCAACACTCCCCACGCGAACTGCGTTCGCTGACGTCCGAGGGGACGGCCCGGCCCGTGCCGGGAAGCGGGTTTCGCACGCTGTTCTACAAGGAACTGCTGCGTTTCTGGAAGGTGTCGTTCCAGACGGTGCTCGCGCCGATCGTCACGGCGCTGCTGTATCTGACGATCTTCGGCCACGCGCTGTCGGGCCGCGTCGAGGTCTATCCGGGCGTCGAGTACGTGAGCTTTCTCGTGCCGGGCCTCGTGATGATGAGCGTGCTGCAGAACGCGTTCGCGAACAGCTCGTCGTCGCTGATCCAGTCGAAGATCACCGGTAACCTCGTGTTCATGCTGCTGCCGCCGCTGTCGTACCGCGACATCTTCGGCGCGTACGTGCTCGCATCCGTCGTGCGCGGGCTCGCGGTCGGCACCGGCGTGTTCGTCGTGACGATCTGGTTTATCCCGATGCACTTCGCGGCGCCGCTGTTCATCATTGCGTTCGCGCTGCTCGGCTCGGCGATCCTCGGCACGCTCGGCCTGATCGCCGGGATCTGGGCCGAGAAGTTCGACCAGCTCGCCGCGTTCCAGAACTTCCTGATCATGCCGCTGACGTTCCTGTCCGGCGTGTTCTATTCGACGCATTCGCTGCCGCCCGTGTGGCGCGAAGTGTCGCGTCTCAACCCGTTTTTCTACATGATCGACGGCTTCCGTTTCGGGTTCTTCGGCGCGTCCGACATCAACCCGTTCGCGAGCCTCGCGATCGTCACCGGTTTCTTCGTGCTGCTCGCGCTGATCGCGATGCGGCTGCTCGCGACCGGCTACAAACTGCGTCATTGATATCGACAGGCCGCGGCCGCCCCGGGGCGGCGCGCGCCGACAGGAGCCTTACACCATGTTGCCGACTCCCGAACAGGTCAAGCAATACATCGCCGGCGGTCTCGCCTGCACGCATCTGGAAGTCGAAGGCGACGGCCAGCATTTCTTCGCGACGATCGTGTCGGCGGCCTTCGAAGGCAAGCGGCCGATCCAGCGGCACCAGCTCGTCTATGCGGCGCTCGGCGATCGCATGAAGCAGGAAATTCACGCGCTCAGCATGAAGACGCTGACGCCCGCCGAATGGCAGAACGCATAAACGGAAATCACTGAGTGCAAGTCACCGTCAACGAGCGCGACGCCGTCCAGAGCGTCGCCACGGCACACCCGGCCGCCAACGGGGAATCGCAGGGACAGGGGATGGACAAACTCGCGATCGAAGGCGGCAACCGCCTGTCGGGCGAGATCGTCGTGTCGGGCGCGAAGAACGCCGCGCTGCCGATCCTGTGCGCGGGGCTGCTCACCGCCGATCCGGTCGATCTCGACAACGTGCCGAACCTGAAGGACGTGCGCACGACGCTGAAGGTGCTGAACCAGATGGGCGTGAAGAGCGAGACCGACGGCTGCCGCGTGCAGCTCGACGCGTCGCGCGTCGACAACCTCGTCGCGCCGTACGAGCTCGTGAAGACGATGCGCGCGTCGATCCTCGTGCTCGGGCCGCTGCTCGCGCGCTTCGGCGAGGCGAAGGTATCGCTGCCGGGCGGCTGCGCGATCGGCGCACGGCCGGTCGACCAGCACATCAAGGGCCTGCAGGCGATGGGCGCGGAGATCAGCATCGAGCACGGCTTCATCGAAGCGCGCGCGAAGCGCCTGAAAGGCGCACGCATCGTGACCGACATGATCACGGTGACGGGGACCGAAAACCTGCTGATGGCCGCGACGCTCGCCGACGGCGAGACGGTGATCGAAAACGCCGCGCGCGAGCCGGAAGTGAGCGATCTCGCACACTTGCTGGTCGCGATGGGCGCGAAAATCGACGGCATCGGCACTGATCGCCTCGTGATCCAGGGCGTCGAGCGGCTGCACGGCGCGCGTCATTCGGTGATCCCCGACCGGATCGAAGCCGGCACGTTCCTGTGCGCGGTCGCGGCGGCCGGCGGCGACGTGATGCTGACGGGCGTGCGCCCGCACATCCTCGACGCGGTGATCGACAAGCTGCGCGAAGCGGGCGTGTCGATCGAGGAAGGCGACAGCTGGCTGCGCGTGAAGATGGACCGCCGCCCGTCGGCGGTGACGATCCGCACGTCGGAATATCCGGCGTTCCCGACCGACATGCAGGCGCAGTTCATGGCCCTCAATACGGTCGCGACGGGCACCGCGCAGGTCGTCGAAACCATTTTCGAGAACCGCTTCATGCATGTGCAGGAGCTGAACCGGCTCGGCGCGAACATCACGATCGACGGCAACACGGCGCTCGTGACCGGCGTCGACAAGCTGTCCGGCGCGAACGTGATGGCGACCGACCTGCGTGCGTCGGCGAGCCTCGTGATCGCCGGGCTGCGCGCCGACGGCGAAACGCTCGTCGACCGCATCTATCACCTGGACCGCGGCTACGACCGCATGGAAGCCAAACTGACCGCCGTCGGCGCGAACGTGCGCCGCCTTTCCGGGAGCCAAGCATGACCGCGCCGCTGACCCTCGCCCTGTCGAAGGGCCGGATTTTCGAGGAAACCCTGCCGCTGCTGGCCGCCGCCGGCGTGCAGGTGGCCGAGGACCCGGAAACGTCGCGCAAGCTGATCCTGCCGACGACCGATCCGAACCTGCGCGTGATCATCGTGCGTGCGAGCGACGTGCCGACCTACGTCGAATACGGCGCGGCCGATTTCGGCGTGGCCGGCAAGGACGTGCTGGTCGAGCACGGCGGCTCGGGCCTGTACCAGCCGATCGATCTGAACATTGCGCGCTGCCGGATGTCGGTGGCCGTGCCGGCCGGTTTCGACTACGCGAATGCGGTGCGCCAGGGCGCGCGCCTGCGGGTCGCGACGAAATACGTCGAAACGGCGCGCGAACACTTTGCCGCGAAGGGCGTGCACGTCGACCTGATCAAGCTGTACGGCTCGATGGAGCTCGCGCCGCTGGTCGGGCTGGCCGACGCGATCGTCGACCTCGTCAGCTCGGGCGGCACGCTGAAGGCGAACAATCTGGTCGAGGTCGAGGAGATCATGGCGATCTCGTCGCGCCTCGTCGTGAACCAGGCCGCGCTGAAACTGAAGCGCGCGGCGCTCAAGCCGATCCTCGACGCGTTCGAACGCGCGTCGCAGAATGGCGGTTGAGCGCATCACCGTAACGGAACTCTCATGTCCATCACCATCCGCAAGCTCGATTCGACGAACGAAGGCTTCGGCGCCGCGCTGCGCGCCGTGCTCGCGTTCGAGGCGAGCGAAGACGAAGCGATCGAGCAATCGGTCGCGAAGATCCTCGCCGACGTGAAGTCGCGCGGCGACGCCGCGGTGCTCGAGTACACGAACCGTTTCGACCGGCTGAGCGCGAACAGCGTCGCCGCGCTCGAACTGCCGCAGGACGCGCTGCAGACGGCGCTCGACGGCCTCGCGCCGAAAGCGCGCGCAGCGCTGGAAGCGGCCGCGGCGCGGGTGCGCGCATACCACGAGAAGCAGAAGATCGAATGCGGCACGCATAGCTGGCAGTACACGGAAAGCGACGGCACGGTGCTCGGCCAGAAGGTCACGCCGCTCGACCGCGTCGGCCTGTACGTGCCAGGCGGCAAGGCCGCGTATCCGTCGTCGGTGCTGATGAATGCGATTCCGGCGCGCGTCGCGGGCGTTGGCGAGATCGTGATGGTCGTGCCGACGCCGGACGGCGTGAAGAACGACCTCGTGCTGGCGGCGGCGCTGCTCGGCGGCGTCGATCGCGTGTTCACGATCGGCGGCGCGCAGGCGGTCGGCGCGCTCGCGTACGGCACCGAGACGGTGCCGCCCGTCGACAAGATCTGCGGCCCCGGCAACGCGTACGTCGCGTCGGCGAAGCGCCGCGTGTTCGGCACGGTCGGCATCGACATGATCGCCGGGCCGTCGGAAATCCTGGTGCTGTGCGACGGGACGACCGATCCGAACTGGGTCGCGATGGACCTGTTCTCGCAGGCCGAGCACGACGAACTCGCGCAGTCGATCCTGCTGTGCCCGGACGCTGCATTCCTCGATCGCGTCGAGAAGGCGATCGGCGAGCTGCTGCCGACGATGCCGCGCCAGGACGTGATCCGCGCGTCGCTCGAAGGCCGCGGCGCGCTGATCAAGGTGCGCGACATGGCCGAGGCATGCCGGATCGCGAACGACATCGCGCCGGAACACCTCGAAATCTCGGCGCTGGAGCCGCAGCAATGGGGCCAGCAGATCCGCCACGCGGGCGCGATCTTCCTCGGCCGCTACACGAGCGAGAGCCTCGGCGACTACTGCGCGGGCCCGAACCACGTGCTGCCGACGTCGCGCACCGCGCGCTTCTCGTCGCCGCTCGGCGTGTACGACTTCATCAAGCGCTCGAGCCTGATCGAGGTCAGCGCGGAAGGCGCGCAGACGCTCGGCGAGATCGCATCCGAGCTCGCCTACGGCGAAGGGCTGCAGGCGCACGCAAGGAGTGCCGAGTTCCGGATGAAGGGCTGACCGCGCATCGTGCGCGGGGCCGGGCAGGCGCCGAGGCGCCGGCGCCGGCGGCACCCGGAGCGGGGCAGGAGACGAGCGCAGGGCGGCAGCCGCCGCCTTGCCGACCCATTTGACGCCAGCGCGACGCACGCCGGCTTGAGACCATGACGACGCCACAAGACATCATCCGCCGCGACGTGCTCGCGATGACCAGCTATCCGGTGCCGGACGCGAGCGGGTTCGTGAAGCTCGACGCGATGGAGAACCCGTACCCGCTGCCCGCGCCGCTCGCCGCGGCGCTCGGCGAGCGGCTCGCGCAGGTCGCGCTGAACCGCTACCCGGCGCCGCGCCCGGCCGCGCTGCTCGACAAGCTGCGCCACGCGATGCGCGTGCCGGCCGGCTGCGACGTGCTGCTCGGCAACGGTTCCGACGAAATCATCAGCATGATCTCGGTCGCGTGCGCGCAGCCGGGCGCGAAGGTGCTCGCACCGGTGCCGGGCTTCGTGATGTACGAACTTTCGGCGAAGTTCGCGCAGCTCGAATTCGTCGGCGTGCCGCTGAAGGCCGACCTGACGCTCGACGTCGACGCGATGCTCGCGGCGATCGCCGAGCACCGGCCGGCGATCGTCTATCTCGCGTACCCGAACAACCCGACCGGCACGCTGTACGACGATGCCGACGTCGAGCGGATCGTCGCGGCCGCCCGGCACAGCCTGATCGTGATCGACGAGGCGTATCAGCCGTTCGCCGAGCGTTCGTGGTTGCCGCGCGCCGCCGAGTTCGACAACGTCGTCGTGATGCGCACGGTGTCGAAGCTCGGCCTCGCGGGTATCCGCCTCGGCTACCTCGTCGGCTTGCCGGCGTGGCTGAACGAGTTCGACAAGGTGCGCCCGCCGTACAACATCAACGTGCTGACCCAGGCGACCGCCGATTTCCTGCTCGACCACCTCGACGTGCTCGACGCGCAGGCGGCCGAATTGCGCGCGGAACGTACCCGCCTCGCGCAGGCGGTGGCCGCGCTGCCGGGCGCGACGGTGTTCCCGAGCGCCGGCAATTTCCTGCTGGTGCGCGTGCCGGACGCGGCCGCCGTGTTCGATGCGCTGCTCACCGAGCGGGTGCTGGTCAAAAACGTGAGTAAAATGCATCCATTACTGGCCGAATGCGTGCGGCTGACCGTCGGTTCTCCCGACGAAAACGCCCACCTGCTGGCCGCCTTGAAACTCGCGCTGCCCGGTTGAGCCCAGGGCGCGGCGGCGCGCGACGATCAATCCCCATTTACATCAGACTCAATCAAGGAATTGCCATGCGTGTGGCGGAAGTCGTTCGCAATACCAGCGAAACGCAGATCCGTGTGAAGCTCGATCTCGACGGCACCGGCCGGCAGAAGCTGGCCACCGGCGTGCCGTTTCTCGACCATATGCTCGACCAGATCGCGCGACACGGTCTGGTCGATCTCGAGGTCGAAGCGCATGGCGACACGCATATCGACGATCACCACACGGTCGAGGATGTCGGCATCACGCTCGGTCAGGCCGTCGCGAAGGCGATCGGCGACCGCAAGGGCATCCGCCGCTACGGCCATTCGTACGTGCCGCTCGACGAGGCGCTGTCGCGCGTCGTGATCGATTTCTCCGGCCGGCCGGGCCTCGAATTCCACGTGCCGTTCACGCGCGCGCGGATCGGCACGTTCGACGTCGACCTGTCGATCGAATTCTTCCGCGGGTTCGTGAACCACGCGGGCGTCACGCTGCACATCGACAACCTGCGCGGGATCAACGCGCACCATCAGCTCGAGACGGTGTTCAAGGCCTTCGGCCGGGCGCTGCGCGCGGCGGTGGAGCTCGACGAGCGGGCGGCGGGGCAGATTCCGTCGACCAAAGGCAGCCTCTAACTTCCGAACGGACGACGCCAAGGACGACCTCACGGCTTCGGCGCGGCGCGCCGGCGTGCGATGGATCTGCTCAAATCGTTCATTTCGCTGCTCGCGCTGATCAACCCGGTCGGCGCGGTGCCGTTTTTCCTGAGCCTGACGGCGCAGCAGACGGACGACGAGCGGCGGCGCACGATCCGGATCGCATCGGTGTCGGTGTTCTGCGTGATGACGGTGACCGCGCTGCTCGGACAGCAGATCATCAACTTCTTCGGCATTTCGGTCGGGTCGCTCGAAGTGGGCGGCGGGATCATCATGCTGCTGATGGCGATCAACATGCTGAATGCGCAGATCGGCAACACGCGATCGACGCCGGAGGAGCGCCACGAAGCCGAGCTGAAGGACAACATCGCGGTCGTGCCGCTGGCGATTCCGCTGCTCACGGGCCCCGGCTCGATCAGCACGGTGATCATCTATGCGGCGAACGCGCATCACTGGTATGAACGGGCCGGGCTGGTCGCGATCGGCGCGGTCCTGGCTTTTCTGTGTTTCGTCGCGATGCGGCTCGCCGAGCCGATCGCGAACTGGATCGGCCGCACCGGCATCAACATCGCCACGCGGCTGATGGGTCTGATGCTGTCGGCGCTGGCGGTGGAATTCATCGTCAATGGACTGAGGGCGCTACTGCCTGCACTGAGATGAAAACTTCGATTGCGATTGTGGATTATGGGATGGGCAACCTGCGCTCGGTCGCGCAGGCGCTCAAGAAGGCCGAACCGGCCGCCGACGTGGCGATTGTCGACACGCCGGCCGCGATTCGCGCGGCCGACCGTGTCGTGCTGCCCGGCCAGGGCGCGATGCCCGACTGCATGCGCTGTCTCGGCGAATCGGGCCTGCAGGAGGCCGTGATCGAGGCGTCGCGCACGAAGCCGCTGCTCGGCGTGTGCGTCGGCGAGCAGATGCTGTTCGACTGGAGCGCGGAAGGCGACACGAAGGGCCTCGGCCTGCTGCCCGGCAAGGTCGTGCGCTTCGCGCTCGACGGCCGCGTGCAGGACGACGGCTCGCGCTTCAAGGTGCCGCAGATGGGCTGGAACCGCGTGCGCCAGGCGCAGCCGCACCCGCTGTGGGACGGCGTGCCCGACGACGCGTATTTCTACTTCGTGCACAGCTATTACGTGAGCCCGGACAACCCGGCACACACGGTCGGCGAAACGGCGTACGGCGCGCCGTTTACGTCCGCGGTCGCGCGGGACAATCTCTTCGCGACCCAATTCCACCCCGAGAAAAGCGCGGAGGTCGGGTTGCGTCTGTATCGCAACTTCGTACACTGGAAACCGTAAACGTGGTGCGGGAGCCACAGTCGACGGCGTGCAAGCGCCTGTCGTGCGGGGCTCTCGCGCTTAAGCGCCGAAAGAGTTGTACTAAACTAGCGAGACGGCGCGGCACCGGTTTGGCCGGTACGCGCCGGATTCTTTTCTTTTTCCACGACGACACCCGATTGCTATGTTGCTGATTCCGGCCATCGACCTCAAAGACGGTCAGTGTGTGCGCCTCAAACAGGGCGATATGGACCAGGCCACGATTTTTTCCGAGGACCCGGCGGCGATGGCCCGCAAGTGGGTCGATCTCGGCGCCCGGCGGCTCCATCTCGTCGACCTGAACGGCGCATTCGCCGGCAAGCCGAAGAATCTCGAGGCGATCGAAGCGATCCTCGACGAAGTCGGCGACGAAATTCCCGTCCAGCTCGGCGGCGGCATCCGCAGCCTCGAGACGATCGAGAAGTATCTCGACGCCGGCCTGTCCTACGTGATCATCGGCACCGCCGCCGTGAAGAACCCGGGCTTCCTGCAGGACGCGTGCACCGCATTCTCCGGCAGCATCATCGTCGGGCTGGACGCGAAGGACGGCAAGGTCGCGACCGACGGCTGGAGCAAGCTGACCGGCCACGAGGTGATCGATCTCGCGAAGAAGTTCGAGGACTACGGCGTCGAATCGATCGTCTACACCGACATCGGCCGCGACGGGATGCTGCAGGGCATCAACATCGACGCGACCGTGAAACTCGCGCAGGCGGTCGGCATCCCGGTGATCGCCAGCGGCGGCCTGTCGAACCTCACGGACATCGAGAGCCTGTGCGAAGTGGAAGAGCACGGCGTCGAGGGCGTGATCTGCGGCCGTGCGATCTACTCCGGCGATCTCGATTTCGCGGCCGCGCAAAAGCGCGCGGACGAACTGAACGGCGAACTCGACAACGCGTAACCGCGGTCGTCCCGTTCGCCGGGGCCGCCCGCAGGCGGCCCCGCTCGGAAGCCTCGCGCGAGGCTTCCGCAACCGGCCGTCCCAGCGCGGCATTTGGCGCAACATCATGGCTCTAGCTAAACGCATCATCCCCTGCCTGGACGTGACCGCCGGGCGTGTCGTCAAGGGCGTCAATTTCGTCGAGCTGCGCGATGCCGGCGACCCCGTCGAAATCGCCCGCCGCTACGACGACCAGGGTGCCGACGAACTGACCTTCCTCGACATCACCGCGACGTCCGACCAGCGCGACCTGATCCTGCCGATCATCGAAGCCGTCGCGTCGCAGGTGTTCATTCCGCTGACCGTCGGCGGCGGCGTGCGCGCCGTCGAGGACGTGCGGCGCCTGCTGAACGCGGGCGCGGACAAGGTCAGCATGAATTCGTCGGCGGTCGCGAACCCGCAGCTCGTCCGCGACGCGGCCGACAAGTACGGCTCGCAGTGCATCGTCGTCGCGATCGACGCGAAGCGCGTGTCGGCCGACGGCGAGACGCCGCGCTGGGAAGTCTTCACGCATGGCGGCCGCAAGAACACGGGCCTCGACGCGATCGAGTGGGCGCGCAAGATGGCCGAGCTCGGCGCCGGCGAGATCCTGCTCACGAGCATGGACCGCGACGGCACGAAGTCGGGCTTCGACCTCGCGCTCACGCGCGGCGTGTCGGACGCGGTGCCGGTGCCGGTGATCGCGTCGGGCGGCGTCGGTTCGCTGCAGCATCTGGCCGACGGCATCAAGGACGGCCGCGCCGACGCGGTGCTGGCCGCCAGCATCTTCCACTACGGCGAGCACACGGTCGGCGAGGCGAAGCGCTTCATGTCCGACCAGGGCATCCCGGTGAGACTGTGATGAATACCGAAACGAAATCCCTGCCCGCGTGGCTCGACAAGGTCCGCTGGGACGACAACGGCCTCGTGCCGGTGATCGCGCAGGAAGCGTCGACGAACGACGTGCTGATGTTCGCGTGGATGAACCGCGAGGCGCTCGCGAAGACGATCGAGACGCAGCGCGCGGTCTACTATTCGCGTTCGCGCAAGCGCCTGTGGTTCAAGGGCGAGGAGTCGGGCCACGTGCAGCACGTGCACGAAGTGCGGCTCGATTGCGACGAGGACGTCGTGCTGCTGAAGGTCGAGCAGGTGTCGGGCATCGCATGCCACACCGGCCGGCATTCGTGCTTCTTCCAGAAATTCGAAGGTACGGTGGATGGCGGCGACTGGGTCGCGGTCGAGCCGGTGCTGAAAGACCCCGAACACATCTACAAATGACGCAATCGACCGAAGACACGCTGCTGCGCCTCGCGGCGGTGATCGACAGCCGCAAGGGCGGCGATCCCGATCAATCGTACGTGTCGCGCCTGTTCCACAAGGGCGACGACGCGGTGCTGAAGAAGATCGGCGAAGAGGCGACGGAAGTCGTGCTGGCCGCGAAGGACGTGCGCCAGGGCGGCGCGCCGACCGCGCTGGTCGGCGAGGTGGCCGACCTGTGGTTCCACTGCCTCGTGATGCTGTCGCATTTCGACCTGAGCCCGGCCGACGTGATCGCCGAACTCGAGCGTCGCGAAGGCTTGTCGGGCATCGAGGAAAAAGCGCTGCGCAAGCGCCGCGAGCGTGAGGAAAACGGCGGGTGACACGCAGGCCCCGCCGCGGTGGCAACAGTGCGGTAAGCTGTAAGAATTGTCATCCAACGGGGGTAGCATCATGAACGATACGTCGAACCAGTTCCCGACGCCGGCGGTGTCGGGGGCAGCGGAGGCCGAACGCCTGAGCGGGCTGCGCACGCTGACCCACGTGCTGTACGGCCTCTATGCGATTCACTGGCTGACGGGCGGCGTCACGGGCATCATCGCGATCATCATCAACTACGTGAAGCGCGGCGACGTGGCCGGCACGCCGTACGCCGATCACTTCGAGTGGCAGATCCGCACGTTCTGGCGCGCGCTGATCGCTTATGTGATCGGGTTCGCGCTGATGTTCGTCGCGATCGGGTTCGTCGTTATGTTTGTCACGTGGATTTGGACGCTGTACCGTATCATCAAGGGTTGGCTGTACCTGAACGACAACAAGACGCTCGATCCGCAGGCGTGGTTCTGACCGGCGCGCGCGGGCGTTTCGCAGGAGCAACATGAGTCACGATCCGAATTGCCTGTTCTGCAAGATCGCGGCAGGCGAGATCCCGAGCACGAAGGTGCACGAGGACGACGAATTCGTCGCGTTCCGCGACATCCGCCCGGCGGCCGACACGCACGTGCTGGTGATTCCGCGCCGGCACCTGCCGACGCTGTCGGCGGCGAGCGAGGCCGATGCGCCGATGCTCGGCCGGCTGATGCTGCTCGTCGCGCGTCTGGCCGACCAGCTCGGCGTTGCGTATACGGGCGGCGAAACCGGTTTTCGCACGGTGATCAACACGGGCCCGGGCGGCGGGCAGGAGGTCTACCACCTGCACGCGCATATCCTGGCCGGCCCGCGCCCGTGGCAGCGGATGGGTTGACGCAGCGGGGCGTTTCCCCGCATCGATAGTCGAAGCCGGCGCGTCGCCGGCGATTTGCGCCGCTCCGCGGCGTGGTTGAGGAGAGGTTTCATCATGGGTGGATTGAGCATTTGGCACTGGCTGATCGTGCTGCTGATCGTCGCGCTGGTTTTCGGTACGAAGAAGCTGCGCAACATCGGCAACGACCTCGGCAGCGCCGTGAAGGGTTTCAAGGACGGCATGAAGGAAGGCGAAACGCCGGCGGATGCGCAGCAACTGCCGCGTTCGGGCGCGGTCGACGTCAACGCGAAGGAAACGACGCGTTCCGATTCGAACAAGGCGTAACGCCGGCACGCTGACAGGCATTCGCGATGCTGGATCTCGGTCTTTCGAAGATGGCGCTGATCGGCGTCGTCGCGCTCGTGGTGCTCGGCCCCGAGCGCCTGCCGCGCGTCGCGCGCACGGCAGGCGCGCTGTTCGGCCGCGCGCAGCGGTACATCAACGACGTGAAGGCCGAGGTCTCGCGCGAAATCGAACTCGACGCGCTGCGGACGATGAAGACCGATTTCGAATCGGCCGCGCGCAATGTCGAGACGACGATTCACGACAACCTGCGCGAGCACGAGAAGGAACTGAACGACACGTGGCATTCCGCGGTCGGCGGTCTTGACGGGGCTGCCGGCGACGCCGGTTCCGTCGGTTTCCCGGGTTCCGATACGCCCGCGGCGCCGTCGTGGCGCGGCAGTTCGGCCGCGCTTGCGCCGAAGCGTCGCAACTGGCGCATCAAGCAGGCGGCGACGCCTGTCTGGTACAAGCGCGCGACGACCCGCCGCACGCACGTGCAGTCGGGTGCCGCGCGTGTCGCGCGCCATCAGCCGGCCAGCCTGCGCCGGCCGACGCGCTTCTTCTGAGTCGAGCGCATGCTCGCTCGTCAATCCTACCGAGGGCCGGTGTGAGCGACCCCCAGCAGAACCCGGGCGACGCCCCGGAAGAAACCTTCATTTCCCATCTCGTCGAGCTTCGCGATCGCATCATTCGCGCGGGGCTGGCCGTGATCGTCGTGTTCCTGGGGCTCGTCTACTGGGCGCCGGACATCTTCAAGCTGCTCGCGCGGCCGCTGATGGACAACCTGCCGAAAGACGGCAAGATGATCGTCACCGACGTCACCGGCTCGTTCTTCGTGCCGATGAAGGTGACGATGCTCGTCGCGCTCGTGATCGCGCTGCCGATCGTGCTGTACCAGATCTGGGCGTTCGTCGCGCCGGGACTGTACCAGCACGAGAAGAAGCTCGTCGCGCCGCTCGTCGGCAGCAGCTACTTCCTGTTCCTGTGCGGGATGGCGTTCGCGTATTTCCTCGTGTTCCCGACGATCTTCCGCGTGATGGCGCACTACAACGCGCCGCTCGGGGCCGAGATGACGACCGACATCGACAACTACCTGAGCTTCGTGCTGGGGATGTTCATTGCGTTCGGGGTCACGTTCGAGGTGCCGATCGTCGTCGTGCTGCTCGTCCGGATGGGCGTGCTGTCCCTGAAGAAGCTGAAGGAGATGCGGCCGTACGTGATCGTCGGCGCATTCGTGGTCGCGGCGGTCGTCACGCCGCCGGACGTGTTCTCGCAACTGATGCTGGCGCTGCCGCTCGTCGTGCTGTTCGAGATCGGGCTGCTGGCCGCGCGGTTCTTCGTGCCGAAGAAGCCGGCCGAAGAGGGCGAGGCGGGGAACGGCGAAGCGGCGAGCTGACGGCTCGCGGCGCCGGCGGCTTTCCGGCCCCGGCTGCAGTGGCCCGGTTTTGTCCATCAGCCGGCGCGTGAGAAAACCACCTTCCCGCCAACGACGAATCGTCAGACGCAAAGCAAAAGGGCAGCCGATGGCTGCCCTTTTTCATTTCCGCGTCGCGTTGCCTCGCATCGCGACCGGCAGGCGGCGCACCGGCCGCCGACCCTCATTCGCTATCGTTGTCCTGGTCGTCGAGCGCCTGCTTCGGCGGCGGCGGGCGCTTGCCGATCACGACGTTCACGTCGAACTGCTTGCCCTTGCGTACGACGTGCACCTTGGTCGGCGTGCCCGGCTTGATCTGCGCGACGGTGTTCAGCAGCTTCGTCGTGTCGGTGATTTCGTCGCCGTTCACGCTCACCAGGATGTCGCCCGGCTTGATGCCGGCCTTGTCGGCCGGGCCGCCCTGCAGCACGCCCGCGACGATCGCGCCCGATTTCTGCTGCAGCCCGAACGACTCGGCGATTTCCGGCGTGACGTCCTGCGGCTCGACGCCGATCCAGCCGCGCGTGACCGAGCCCGTCGTGATGATGCTTTCGAGCACCGTGCGGGCGGTCGAGACGGGAATCGCGAAACCGATGCCGAGCGAGCCGCCCGAGCGCGAGTAGATCGCCGTGTTGATGCCGAGCAGGTTGCCGTTCACGTCGACCAGCGCGCCGCCGGAGTTGCCGGGGTTGATCGGCGCGTCGGTCTGGATGAAGTTCTCGAACGTGTTGATGCCGAGGTGGTTGCGGCCGAGCGCGCTGATGATGCCCATCGTGACCGTTTGGCCGACGCCGAACGGATTGCCGATCGCGAGCACGACGTCGCCGACGCGCGACTGGTCGGAGCGGCCGAGCGTGATCGTCGGCAGGTTCGTCATGTTGATCTTCAGCACCGCGAGATCGGTTTCGGGATCGCTGCCGATCACCTTCGCGGTGGCCGTGCGGCCGTCGGCGAGCGCGACTTCGATCTGGTCGGCGCCATCCACGACGTGCTGGTTCGTTAGAATGTAACCTTCAGGGCTCACGATAACGCCCGAGCCGAGGTTGGCGGCCGGCTCGTCCTGCTGCTTGCGGGCGTTGCGGTCGCCGAAGAAGTAGCGGAACAGCGGATCTTTCGCGCGCGGATCGGGCGGCAACGAGCCGTCCTTGCTGGAGAACACGTTGACGACGGCCGGCATCGCCTTCTGCGCGGCTTCGGCGTACGACGTGGTCGCCGGTGCGCCGCCGATGCCCGGCGCGACTTCCCGCAGCGCGACGATCGGCGTGGCGAGCTGCTTGCCGAGCTGTCCTTGCCGTTGCAGCCATTGCGGCTTGAGCGTCACGACGATGAACATCAGCGCGAGCAGTACGGTCACCGCCTGCGCGAAGAACAGCCAGAAGCGTCTAAGCATCTGAATGGATTAGAGGTTTATATGGATCGGATCGAACTTGAATTGTACTTGAACAATACCCTTGAAACCGCGCGCTTCAAGGACTATTGCCCGAACGGCCTCCAGGTCGAAGGACGCCGCAAGATCGAGAAGATCGCCACCGGCGTGACGGCGTCGGTCGCGTTCCTCGAAGCCGCGCTCGAATGGGGAGCGGATGCGGTGCTCGTCCACCACGGCTATTTCTGGCGCAACGAGGCGCCGCAGATCACCGGCCGCAAGTACCAGCGCCTGAAGCTGCTGCTCGCGAACGACCTGAACCTGTTCGCGTTCCACCTGCCGCTCGATGCGCATCCCGAGTTCGGCAACAACGCGCAGCTCGGCGAAAAGCTCGGCCTGATCGGCGACCAGCGGTTCGGCGAAGGCGATCTCGGCTGGATGGCGACGCTGCCGATGCCCGTCACGCTCGAGCACTTCGTCGCGAAGGTCGAGCGCACGCTCGGCCGCACGCCGCTCGTGCTCGGCGAGCCGGACACGCAACTGCGCCGCATCGCATGGTGCACGGGCGCCGCGCAGAGCTATTTCGACGCGGCGATCGACGCCGGCGCGGACGTATTCCTGACCGGCGAGGTGTCCGAGTCGACCACGCACGCGGCGGCGGAGAGCGGTGTCGCGTTCGTTGCGGCAGGGCACCATGCGACCGAGCGTTACGGAATCCAGGCACTTGGGCGCCACTTGTCGGAAGAATTCGATCTCGAACACCTGTTTATCGATATTCATAATCCGGTCTGAGCGACGGATTTGCGGCGGCGCACCGAAATTTCACAATGTAGCATCCGCTTAAAAGCGAAATGATTTAATCGCTCCGGTAGTGGGGGATAACCCTTAACTATCAAACACTTCGAAGGGATTTTCATCTCCGGGCCTTGTAAATGACGACTCCATTCGAGCAAACTAGCGGCGGAATGGAAAGTCGTGACGGAAAATCCAACTCAGAAGTGGGGCGTGTGATGCGAGACAAGGAAGAGAAACGCGTCGACAGCGGCCGCCGTACCTGGCTGATTGCGACATCCGTAGCAGGTGGCGTGGGAGGCGTAGCCACCGTCATACCTTTCGCGGCGTCGCTTGCGCCGTCCGCGAAAGCGAAAGCGGCCGGGGCACCGGTCGAGGTCGACATCAGCGGCCTGAAGCCCGGCGAAATGGTCACCGTGCCGTGGCGCGGCAAACCCGTCTGGATCCTGAATCGCACCGATTCGATGCTGGCCGACGTGGTCAAGGCCGACAAGGAAGTGGCCGATCCGGCCACGAAATCCCCGTATTCGATGCCGTTGCCCGCGTATTGCGCCAACGAATATCGGTCGCGGGCCGATCGCAAGAACATTCTCGTCGTGATGGCCGTGTGTACGCACCTCGGCTGCACGCCTAGCCAACGCTTCACGCCGGGTCCGCAGCCGAACCTGCCGGACGACTGGCCGGGCGGTTTCCTGTGCCCGTGCCACGGTTCGACCTACGACCTCGCCGGCCGCGTGTTCAAGAACAAGCCGGCGCCTCAGAATCTCGACATCCCGCCCTACATGTTCACGTCGGCGACGACCCTCGTGATCGGCAAGGACGAGAAAGGAGAAGCGTGATGGCCGCCGACAACAAGGAAGTCTCCACTACAGGTTTCACCGGCTGGATCGACCAGCGCTTCCCGCTCACGTCCACCTGGAAGAAGCACGTATCCGAGTACTACGCGCCGAAGAACTTCAACTTCTGGTACTTCTTCGGCTCCCTCGCGCTGCTGGTGCTCGTCAACCAGATCGTCACGGGCATCTTCCTGACGATGAACTACAAGCCCGACTCGACGCTCGCGTTCGCGTCGGTCGAGTACATCATGCGCGAGGTGCCGTGGGGCTGGCTGATCCGCTACATGCACTCGACCGGTGCATCGATGTTCTTCGTGGTCGTGTACCTCCACATGTTCCGCGGGCTGCTGTACGGGTCGTACCGCAAGCCGCGCGAGCTCGTCTGGATCTTCGGCTGCGCGATCTTCCTGTGCCTGATGGCCGAGGCATTCTTCGGCTACCTGCTGCCGTGGGGCCAGATGTCGTTCTGGGGTGCGCAGGTGATCGTGAACCTGTTCTCGGCGATCCCGTTCGTCGGGCCGGACCTGTCGCTGTGGATTCGCGGCGACTACGTCGTGTCCGACGTCACGCTGAACCGCTTCTTCGCGTTCCACGTGATCGCGATTCCGCTCGTGCTGGTCGGCCTCGTCGTCGCGCACCTCGTGGCCCTGCACGAAGTCGGGTCGAACAACCCGGACGGCATCGAGATCAAGGCGAAGAAGGACGAGAACGGCATCCCGCTCGACGGCATCCCGTTCCACCCGTACTACTCGGTGCACGATTTCCTCGGCGTGTGCGTGTTCCTGATGGTGTTCGCGCTGATCGTGTTCTTCTCGCCGGAGATGGGCGGCTACTTCCTCGAGGCGAACAACTTCGTCCCGGCGAACCCGCTGCAGACGCCGCCCGAGATTGCGCCGGTCTGGTACTTCACCGCGTTCTACGCGATGCTGCGGGCGACCACCGATCCGTTCAAGATCGTGCTGATGATCGTGATTGCACTGCTCGGCGTGCTCGCGCTGATCCGTGCGCGCGGCAAGTGGAAGGTCGGGCTGCCGGTGCTGGCCGCCGCGATCGTCGTGTTCATGTACCTGACGGAGTCGAAGTTCTGGGGCGTCGTCGTGATGGGCTCGGCGGTGATCTCACTGTTCTTCCTGCCGTGGCTCGACCGCAGCCCGGTGAAGTCGATCCGCTACCGGCCGCTGTTCCACAAGGTGTTCCTCGGGATCTTCGTCGCGGCGTTCCTGACCCTCGCGTTCCTCGGCACGCGGCCGCCGTCGCCGGCGGCGACGCTGATCGCGCAGGCCTGCGCGCTGATCTACTTCGCGTTCTTCCTCGGCATGCCCGTCTGGACGCCGCTTGGCACGTTCAAGCAGCCGCCGGAACGGGTGCGCTTCAAGCCCCATTAATGTGAGCGAGGAGAGAACGACATGAAGAAACTGCTTTCGACACTCGCGTTGATCGGGGCGACCGCCTGTGCGCTGCTGGCGGCGCCGGCCGTGCGGGCGGAGGGTAATTTTCCGCTCGACCGGGCGCCCGATAACACGGAAAATCTCGTTTCGCTTCAGCACGGCGCGCAATTGTTTGTAAACTATTGCCTGAACTGCCACAGCGCGAACCTGATGCGCTACAACCGTCTGACGGATCTGGGCATATCCCAGAAGGAGATCGAAACGAATCTCCTGTTCACGACCGACAAGGTCGGGAACACGATGTCCGTCGCGATGCGGCCCGACGACGCGAAGAACTGGCTCGGCACCACGCCGCCCGACCTGTCGGTCGAGGAGCGTGCGCGCGGCCGTGACTGGCTGTACACGTATCTGCGGAGCTTCTACCGCGACGATACGCGGCCGACCGGCTGGAACAACGCGGTGTTCGAGAACGTCGGCATGCCCCATGTGTTGTGGCAGCTGCAGGGGCAGCGCGTAGCCAAATTCGAAGACAAGACGGACGAGGAGACGGGCGAGAAGGCCCACGTGCTCGTCGGCTTCCAGCAGGTCACGCCGGGCACGCTTTCGTCGCCCGACTACGATGCTGCGGTGGCCGACCTGGTGGCCTATATGACGTGGATGTCCGAGCCGGCCCAGCAGACCCGCAAGCGCCTCGGCGTGTGGGTGCTGATCTTTCTCGGTGTCCTGACTTTCCTGGCCTGGCGGCTGAATGCCGCGTACTGGAAAGATATCAAGTAAACACGCCTGACCGGCGTGGGGCCGGCGCAAGGCGGAACCCGTGAAAGGGGTTTCGCCGCGTGCCGGCCCTCGGCTTTTTTGAGGAAACGCAAATATGATGGTTCTGTATTCCGGCACAACTTGCCCGTTCTCCCAGCGTTGCCGGCTGGTGCTGTTCGAGAAGGGCATGGACTTCGAAATCCGCGACGTCGACCTGTTCAACAAGCCGGAAGACATTTCGGTGATGAACCCGTACGGTCAGGTGCCGATCCTGGTCGAGCGCGACCTGATCCTGTACGAATCGAACATCATCAACGAGTACATCGACGAGCGCTTCCCGCATCCGCAACTGATGCCGGCCGACCCGGTGCAGCGCGCCCGTGCGCGCCTGTTCCTGCTCAACTTCGAGAAGGAACTGTTCGTCCACGTCAGCACCCTCGAGAACGAGAAGGGCAAGGCGGCGGAGAAGAATCACGAGAAGGCACGCCTCGCGATCCGCGATCGCCTGACGCAGCTCGCGCCGATCTTCGTGAAGAACAAGTACATGCTCGGCGAAGAGTTCTCGATGCTCGACGTCGCGATCGCACCGCTGCTGTGGCGCCTGGATCACTACGGCATCGAGCTGTCGAAGAACGCCGCGCCGCTGATGAAGTACGCCGAACGGATCTTCAGCCGTCCGGCCTACATCGAAGCACTGACGCCGTCCGAAAAGGTCATGCGTCGTTAATGTTGCAATGAAGGCATGACGGAGCGGGTGGCGCGGCGTGCCGCGCGCCCGCTCCGGGTTCGAGGATTGTGATGCAAGAGATTTCAACGAAGCCTTATCTGCTGCGCGCGTTGTACGAGTGGTGCACCGATAACGGTTACACGCCGCATATCGCGGTGAGGGTCGACAACTCGACGCGCGTGCCGCGTCAGTTCGTGCGTGACGGCGAGATCGTGCTCAACATCAGCTTCGAGGCGACGAGCCAGTTGCAGATGGGCAACGAGTGGATCGAGTTCACGGCCCGGTTCTCCGGGAAGGCGCACAAGATCGAGATTCCGGTGGCCAACGTGCTCGCGATCTATGCGCGCGAGAACGGGCAGGGCATGGCGTTCCAGGTCGATGCGGTCGCGGGCGAAGGCGAGGATTCGGGCGCGTTCGATGATGACGCCGCGCCGGCCGACGACGCGCAGCGCGACGAGTCGGTATCGCCGTTGGCGCCGGTCGCCGACAGCGGCGCGAACGAGGAGCCGTCCGAAGGGGCCGACGAACCGCCGAAAACCGACGGCGACGGCTCGAAAGGCGGCAGCAGACCTCGCCTCAAGATCGTGAAATGAGGTAGAATCTCGCGCTACGCCGGCTTAGCTCATCTGGTAGAGCAGTTGATTTGTAATCATCAGGTGGCGGGTTCGAGTCCTGCAGCCGGCACCAATACCGAAGCGGGTCCCAGAGATGGGGCCCGCTTTTTTTTGTTCTACAAAGTTCGCGCTGTTCTACAAACGTTGGCGGTCACGGGGACGGGGAGTCGTACGCTACGTGGTCACCAACCTTACTTTGTGGGCTTGTGGTAGACGTTCAGAGCCATGTGTCGGACGCCATAGTTCTGTCCTGAGTCGTGTTGGATATCGGTCGCGAACGCCAACCGTTGACGTATTCCTGACCACTCGAATGCAGCACCAATACCGTTCTGATGGAGGTGCTCTGACCACGAATTCATGCGATCAACTGCATTCTTCGACTGGACGTAGACCAAAATCCCGCCCTTATTATTTTCGGGGCGGGCGTTGCTGTAGCGTTCAGTGAGTTGTAACCATCCTCCCCAAAGGTAAGCAGGGCCATTGTCGATCTTGGCTTCGCCCAACCACTTGAAGTTCGGTTTCCAGCGACTTTCAACTACAACGTCGCAGTGACCGCCATTGTCTGGATCGTGGTTCGCAATGTACCCAACCGTCTTGAGTTGGCCCACGATTGCAATGGTGATCGCGTCTTCGCTCGCCTCGCAATAGTGGCTCTTATTGTCTTCGAGCCGGCCGAAGATCTCATCGAGATCGTCATGCAACACCGAAACGAACTCGGCGTAAGTATCCGCCGCCGCCCGCTCTAGAGCGCGATCTCCATAGGACGCGAGGCGCAAGAGTGCTCTGGCAGTACGCACATCCACGCGCTGCCCCCCTGCAAGTTCGTTGTCGCTCATACCGGTGCCGTGAGCTCCTTTGCAAGGTCAGACGGAGCAAAGGAAAGGAAAATTCGAGTTTCGAAATCCTTGTCTGGCTCACCGGTCATGGGATGGAAGAATTCTCCGTTATTAAGTGTGTACTTAATTTCTGAGTTGGGTAGTTCGAATACCTGGTCGTCCTCGTCTATGTACTCATAGACCGGGTCGAGCAGGTGCAGATCGTGACCAATCAGATACTGGACAACTCCAGCCACAACGGTTTGGTCTGCAATCGAACGCTTCTCAGCCATCTGTTGGATCAGCCCAAACGAAATCCGATTCGTCTCCCGAGCTCGATGCGCGAGAAAATCGACGAGCGCGCCGCACAGAACGCCCTCAGGGCGGTCCTGCCAGACGTCCTTAACGCGATCTAGCGCCTCGTCGATTCGCATGATGGTCAGCAATGGTTGAGCAGTGTGTCGATGGTTTGTCGGAACAAGTCTTCTGTCAGGCAACCGTCCACGACCGCAAGGTACAGTTCACCTTTCGGCTTTGAAAGCTCCCGGAAGTTTCCGGGCAGCGACAGCGTAGGCAAGATCTCGCCGAACTTCTTAGTTGAGTCGCCGAACTTAACAGATATCTTGAACGGCGTGATGTTCGGGACCGCAACTTTGCCGCCCTTGTGAAACAGCTCTTTCCGCAAGTCCGAATCTCGATCGCGCATACGCTCGGTCTTGACCGAGTTCGTCGGGGTCTCGAAGCCAAGCTCGACAACACGGCCAGCCTTCGCATCGGAGTATAGGCTATGGATCGCGGGAAAAAAATTGACCCGATTGCCTAGCAACGGAGCGCCGCCTGGTCCATGAACGAGGGCGTTAAACTCGTTTGTGAGCTGTTGGGCGCAGATTTCGCCGAATTCGATGTTGTTTGTGCTCGGTACATCGAGCCGAAGCTCCACTCTCTTGCCATTCGGCGAGACCACGACCGCATCTGCGCACTGCTTGAAGATCTTGCGAACGACGATGAATTCGTCGAACCCGGCAAACGCCTTTTGAACGGCCTCCGAAACTTCGTCCTGCCTGTACTTGATACGCTCATCGATGTACCGGCCGGACAGAAAAGTCAACGCGATAGACCCATCGTCGAGCTCTGACCGTCCCGTGAAAGTAGGTCGAGTGGGGATGTCTGCGAGCTCCGAATCGGACAGGAAATAGGGGAACCGTTGCGAAGCTGTGGTTTTCGCAGGCTTCGCCTTGCTCACCAAGTTCCAAAGTACTTCGCGATCGGCTTTGGCTGGCTGGTGAACGCGAATGTAGCGTTCACCACCGACCAACTGATCCGCATACAGTCCACTCAGCAGAGGATTGAGTTTTGCCAACGGCAACCCGACGACGCCGGCAAGCACGTCTCTTCGGAAGAGATCCCAACTACGGTTCGGGATCCCACCGCCGCCCTCGACAACGGCCCTAACATACCCGAACTTTGTTGCCTTTCTCAAATTTGAGATAAGCAGCTCGACTGTTTCCGTATCTTTGCTCATGTTTTGTATTGTTGTTCAGCGTGTGAAATATTTCTGACGCACTCTGAGAGGCAAGAGTGCGGTTGCTTTGGAAACCAAGCCAGTATCAACGCACAACCCAAGCAAGTAGGCAACGTTGGTTCCAGGTGCTCGCGATTGTATCAGGCGGCAAAAAAATATGTGTTTGCAAAGCTGTTTTACTGGCGCTGAATCAAGGAGACAAAAAAGAAAATATCAGCGTGTCGGTGTCACCTTCTTTCCACGCTTGCGAACGTAATGCTCCGTCATTGAAACATTGCCGTGGCCCAGCAGAGCTTGAGCTGACCTCAAATCGTCAGATGATTCTTTGTCGGTTGCCGCTTTGGCTCGCAGGTCGCGAAACTGGAAATCATTTTTCTCGATTCCTGCGGCGTCACGTGCGCGGTCAAATCTGAACCGTAGTGCCGCTCGCCCCAAAGGCTTGCCGTGTTCGTCGACGATCAACCGAGTTGACCGTGGATTGTGCGCGGTCTTTCTTAGGGAAAGCTCGCCAAGTAACTTTGCGAGTTCGCCGACCACTTCAATACGTAACCGAGCTCCTGTCTTGTTTTGTCGAATCCAGACAACTCCATCGCGAATGTCACGTTCGTCCATTTTCAAAACGTCGGCGGGCCGCTGCCCCGTCAGGTATGCTAAATCCATTGCTTCGCGCAACGGTAAGTCGGCCTTCTCCCAGACTGCTTTGTACAAGCCATCGCCGACATAGACGTCGCGACCGGTTTCACGATGTTTTCGAACCCCGGCGCACGGGTTTGGACGATCGGTCGCACCCCATTCTCTAGCCTTGTTGAAGATGTGCGAGAACAATGCGATCTCGCGATTGGCTGAGACAGGGGACGCTTTTCGCCAGTCAAGGTATTTCCGAATATGAATTGGTTTGATTTCGTCCAGAGGCGCGGGAGGGGAGTCGAAAAACAAGTACAGTTTCTCTAACTGCAGTAAATTGGTTCGTTGTGTTTCGGCCGCTTTGTTCGGTAGCACGTCGGTCAGATAGCGATCAGCTGCATGCCGAAACGTGATCAGCGCCTGTGCAGTCCGGTTACCTTGCTCCAGGTCGGCGTACAGACGTAGTGCGTCGACGAAATCGCCACCAAGCGCCTGCCATCGGCGTGGTTTGCCGCCCATATCGTAGTAATAGTACGTCTTACCGCGCGATGTCTTCTTGACCCGCATCCGCGGTGGCAAATGCAGATTCTTTGTTGGCTTGCGTCCCACTGATCATCCTCCGAGAACCGCAGGACGCCAACCTGAGCGAGTACCACCGTCTGATCGGCCTGGCACGCTCGCGCGTCCCTCTATAGCTGACCGAGCGACAACAGCGCGTCCGCAAGCATTGACGAAAAAAGGTACGCCCATTCGACGAAGAGCTTCCACTTGCTTGGACTTGACCTTTCTACCAGTAAGCAGTGCTAATTCTATTGGAGACAAGAACATGTCTGTCACTTTAAGCCTCCCTTGTTGATAACCAGAAGCAACCAAGTTCTTCGTTCCAGTACGTCTGGCATCGATCGAGCGTTGCCCCAACTTTGCTTGCTGCATCGAATGCAGTCTTGATTGCTCCGACGCCGTCGTTGCAAATCAGATGAGCAATCGGATGCAATGACGGTACTTCCACACCACGACTCGTCCAGTAACGCTTCTCGTTAAGTGTGTGTTCCGCGAAGTCCTTGGTGATGTATTTACTGAGATACGACGCTAGCTTGTGCCGGAGGCCTTTCTCTCTGAATGGATTCCGCACGTCGATGTTTCCGTTGTTTTCTCCGACGATGCTTCTCCATATCGATCGCAATACTCGATAGTTCTGTCGTCCTTTCACTGCGACATGCAGGTGCCACGCGCCGCGCTTCTGACGTTCGGCCACCGCGACGTACTGAAAATTCTGGACCTTCCCAAGTCGTCTCCGCAGTGCGTCGAAATCCTTCTTCAGTCTCGCCTTATCCACCATGTTCTCTCTGTAGGTCAGCGTAATCATCCGATCCGCACCAATCGCCTTGCAGCGAAGGCGCACTTGCTGCTTTGCGCGCTTCGCGGCATCCATGAGGTTTTGTTCTGTGTTCTCAGATTCACCGCGCTTGGCGCGTGGGAGAGCGCTGAGCCGTTGCGCGCCCATGTATCGATCAAACCGTGTTGCCGTAACCTCGACCTGCCCATCGCCGAAATTGCGCCCACGAACCACCCATTCCCGGCGAAACGCCGAGAAATCTCCTATACTCTCGTCGTGCATTGCAACTTGTCCTTGTAATGCTGTTGTACGAGCCCCGAACCGTTGCAGCGGCCGGGGCTTTTTCTTTTTCAACGTCCGTGTGTCTCTATCTCTCTTCGCCCTGCTACTTATGTCCCTTGTACGTTGAGTGTCCCTGATATAAATCTAGGCGCGCTTCGCGCGCCCGGCTGTCCTCGCTTATCGCTGCGGGCAGGCGGCCGCACGAAGCACCGTCTGCCGCTATACGCCGCACATTGTTCTGCATGGGTTGCGCCGTCCCTTGGCCGTCACAACCCATTCAGAAGTGTCGGGTGGTGTAGCCCGTGTAAAGGCCGCGCCGCTACGCGGTCGGCTACGCCGAGCCTTGACACAGGCGCAGGCCATCACCGCTCCGATACGTGCATGTCAGATCTCGGGCGTGCTTAGATACGCGAGACCTGCAACACCAGCACAATGTCGGAGCGCGAAGCCGACACGATGCGCCCATCCATGAACGACGGCAGCCAGCGAATGCCGCTGCTCACGGTCGAGTCCTTGCCCTGGCTTAGTCCGCCCATCACCACGACCTCGCCGTCCTGAAGCGTCATGCTGGTTTCGGACTTACGTGTGTTCTTCGTCGGCGAATTGTTGACGCCGGTACTGGTCTTCTGAAAGTCCGAAATCTCGAGCGTGACATCGGTGTCAATGACGCTGTCCTTTACGGTCGGCACCACGTCGAAGATCACCCCAGCATCCTCGTACGTCACTGATTGCACCGGCGCACCGCTCGAAGTCGGATACGACACCGAGCCGATCACCGGTACCGACTGACCGACGTTCAGCCGTCCATGCTTGCCCGACGCGACTCGCAGGTTCGGCGATGTGACCACGTGAAAGCGGCTGTCCGAGTCGAGTGCCGCGATCGCCGCGTCAAGGAACCCCGTATGCAGCCGCAGCGCGTTCGCATTCTGGTCCACCGTACCCGCACCGAGCGAGATGCCGAACCGTCCACCCAGAATGCTCGCCGCAAGCTGAAAGCCGTTCGTGCGATCGTTCTCCGTCGAGACCTCGTACACCCATGCCCGGATCGCTACTTCGCCCGTCTTCGTGTCCACCTGCGGCAGTACCGACTTTAGTGTCGCGATCTCCTTGGCCGAACCGAGGAACACCATCGTGTCCGACGACTGATCCACCATCGCCGCCGCTGACGTAGGCGGTGCGTCCGAATGCGAGCGCGCAGCCGCACTCGCGGCAACCGTCCGGTTCATCGTGAACTGCCCGTTAAAGAGTGGTTGTACGAGCCGCGCAAGATAGTCCGCTGTCCGGTACTTCGGCACGTACACGTATACTTGCTTATCCGGCTCCTTCTGCTCGTCGTCTTTGCGCTTGAATACGTAATCGACACCGTTCTTCGTCACGACCCCGAACCCGAGGGACGCCAGAAAATCGCCCAACACTTCGCGAATGTCGCCCTTGGTTCGGTCGAACCGGAACGATACCGTTCGCGTGTCAGCCAGCACCTCGGGAGCAATCACGTACTGCGACTGGAGCATGTCCGCATACACCAGGTCGACTACCTGCGCGACGTTCACGAAGCGAAGATCCACCGACTTCGCGTTGCCCATCTTCAGCGGCACAAGCGGAGGCGCGGCCGGGAGATCCGACGACACCCCGCCAGGCGACGGCACAGACAGCGACGGCGGAAGCGGCGGCAGATTCGGCGTCGAGGAGGGCGCAGGCGACTCAGCCGCCCCGGCTGCGCACGACACCAGCGCAATAACCGCAGCCCACCTCATTTCGTCACTCCACCAAGACTGCTTGGCACCGCTTCACCCCCGCCAGCCGTTGGCCTCGCCCCGGAAAATGTCGAGACCTGCTCGCCATCGACCGTGCCAACCCGCACCACGCCGGTGTTTTGGAACATTGATGGGCTTTCCATCCGCAGGCGTCCCGCACCATCAGCCAGCACGACCCACGACCGCCCCGGTGCGGTATAGCCGCCAACGATTCGCCAGTGATCCGAAAACGACGGCTTGGAGCCGCCGCCAGAGACACCAGACGACGCATGCGACACGGCAGCACTGGTTATCGAAGCCGAGACGGGCACTGCTGCCGTCGTGCCATGAGCGGCCCGATGGAAGAACGACCACAGGAACCGCACCGACACAATCGGCATCACCAGCATCACGCCAACGATTAGCCACAACCGCTTATTGCGCAGTACGTTCTGCCGCTTGTCGACCACTGCCTCCTTGCCGCCCACGCCCGCATAACTTTTGTACAGCGGGAAAATCTCCTTACTGTACTTGCGCACGTAGGTGCCGACGCGCGTCTTGCTGTTCTGCTTCCAGCCCTCGTACTGCTCGACGCGATAGCCGGACGATAGCCCGAGTGATTTGAGCTTGTGCATGCGGAACGACAGTTCCACGACCGGCTTTACTTTGCGATGCAGGTCGCCAATGTCCTGCACCATCAACACCACGTCACAGGCAACGCCGGTAGCCGGATGCGTGAAGTGCCGGTGCATGCGGAAGAACGCCATGTGCTCCTCGGAGATCTTCTTGTCCGACGCCCACAGCTTCCACGCCTCATCGACCACCAGCAGATCGCCAGGCTGCACAAAACCCGGCGTGACGGTCGCCCCCTCCGCTGACTCCTGCTCGACCGGAAAAAACGCTGGCTCGCTGATGTCATCGGTGCGCACGTGCACCACTGCACCAAAATGCGAGCCATCACCGCGCCCCTTGTTGACCAGGAACTCATGAATGCGCTCCTCGTTGATGCCGTCCACGTTGGTCACGACCCGACGCCCGCTGGCGATCGCATCGAGCAGCGGACCCTGCACGACCTCATACGACTTGCCCGAGCCCATCACGCCGCAATACGCATTGATCGCCATCGTGTCACCCGATGATCGGCAAACGGCGGATGATGAATCGCGTCACGTATGCCGACACAATCAGAGGTGCGCCGTAGCTGAACGCGCACAGGTCAAGGAAATACCAAACGTCGTTGCCGATCGAGCCGAACGCGCCCGCAAGCGACGCTGCTGACGGCAGCACATTCGCCGACTGCAACAGCGACACCGTCTCGGTCACAAAGAAATACAACGCGAAATACAGGAAGAACTTCGCGATCACCGAACGCAGCAGGAAACCGAGCGCGACGTTGGCCGCTGATACCAGAATCGCAAACATGCCGCCTCCTTACGCGCGCAGCACGATAAACAGCGCAGCCAGCGTGAACATCGCGGCAAACGCCGTATACATCGCCGTGCGATTCGATTCCGCCAGATTGCACTGCGCCGACAGCGTGAACGAATGTCCCAGTACCGTAAACGACGGCTCTGGACAGACCGCATTGTGCGCAGGCACCGCCCACTGTTTCAGGTCGGGCAGCAGGTTCAAGAGCGGCGAAAGGATCATCGAAATGGTCGGTGTGGACTCCAGCGTCGGCGATTGCGCGCCCGGATCAGCGCCAAGATCCACGGAAACCTTATTGACCACGTTGACGTTCGGTGTGTTGACCACATTGACGTTAGTCCCGTTACCCACGCTCGGACTGCTCCCCGGATTGGGCGCAGAGGCATCTGCTGGCTGCACGGTCGGGCTAATAGTCACGGTCGAAACACCCGGATCAGTCGCAGGGCGGAACAGGTCGCCGATGTTTGGCACGGCGGTTGGATTAGCCTCCGCCCAAGGCAGGACATCGTTCGCCGTAAGCGGCTGCGTCACCGAGTACGGCAAACCTTGATAACCAGGCTGATTCGCAGCCTGCTGCCACGTCTGATTCGTGAGCCGCGCGAGCGTATTGGCATCGAGTGGCTGGGCAACCGAGGACGGCGACAGATTCGGGTAGATCTGAGACAGGTCGTTGCCGCTGATCGGCTTCACGCCCGGCCCGATCGTCCAGTTCGTCAGCGGTTGTGTACTGGACTGCATCGAGTAAATGCAATTGCCGTTGCTATCCCATGAACCACAATGGTTGTACGTCGTCGTTTGCGTCAGGGTTTGTTGCGTGCCGTCTACGTTTGGCTGCCAGAACACATTCACACTAATAATCTGATCCGCACCATTCGGCGGTGTAGACATCCCGCTTTGGGCGCCGTACGTGGCCATATACTGCTGGAATTGCTGAACCTGGGTGAGCGTGTTTGGGATCATCTCCATATCGCCGACGACCCAATCGAAGTTCTTTTGCCCGCTCGTCGGTGCAGCCGGAAGCGCCGAACATGGGTTACCGGGCATACACGAAGACGTGTGATACACCGGAATGCCCATCGACGCGGCCCACGTCCATGGATTCACCATGTTTCCCGCCCCGGGAGCGGGCGCAGGCGTGCCCATGTACCCCGTCCCCACGCCTTGCGGGAGCGGCTGCTGGGCCGTGATCGTCTTACCATCAAATGAGCGAGACAGCGACACGCTGCCCGCATACAACGCCGATCCCGCAGCAAGGATGCCTACCCCCGCCGCGATTGTCAGCCACACCGGTGCACCCGCGAACCCTAGACCCACAGCAGCCCCCGTACTCACAACATTAAGCGCCGTCGAGACCTGCCCCATGCCGGCCAGCGTTGCCGCGATGCGCGGATCGTTTGCCGCGAACCCGCGTGCAATCGCTACGCGCGAGATGATGGCCGCCTCTGCTCGATTGATGACAAGGTTCTCGACCGGCGCAAGTAGTGCCTGCGCATGTACAACGTGCGAGCCGAACATGCAGCTCAGCGTAACGAATAGAACCGCATCCCTGACACGCATCAAGACTCCTTAAGTCCTACAACTACGGCCCATGCGCAGATCATTCCGAACACAAACATGACCAGATACCAAGCACTATTCGTATCCATGAAACCGCCTCAGTGAAAACGGGGGCCGCAGCCCCCGCGATACGTGGCCGTGCAACCTGAGACTTATGCGCCTCGGACCATGCCAATCAGGATCTTCGCGCCCTTGATGGCGATATACACCGTGATCAGGGTGGCCGCGACCGCGAGCACGCCGGTCGTGACGGTCGAGAAGTCGATTCCGCTCGTCAGGGTCGAGAAGTCGGGGCTGGTCGTGGCCGCTTGGGCTTGTGTCGCACCGGCGCACGCCGCAGCAGAGCACGCGGTGAATTTCAACAGCCGTTGGAACTTTGCTTTCATGTTTGCTTTCCTTAAAAGAGCGGTCTCACCCGCGATATTGAATTCAGGCGCGCCGAAGAAAATTGACGATTGCGCCTGCTCCGTGGCTTACCAACCACAAACCAACAATGGTCGTGAACGCCACCCCCCAAAAGCCAGCCGCTACGGTGTAATCGAACGGCTGCGCTATCGAGTTTATGTACCCCGCACTATCCGGCGAGAGCACGTAAGCTTGCTGTTGTTGAACTCGGAACGCTTGCCCGCCAGCGGATGGGCATAGCTGTTGATCTATCTCGCTTGACTGATCACCTGGCGACAGCGGGATGCAAACGAGAATGCCCTGGGTCGAGCCGGCCGGCATAATCGTTATGCCGACTTCGCATCGGGCTTCGGCTGCGCTCGCGCCGGGCCGTACGGAACCAGCGACACGATCCGCGGCACAAGGCGTCCGGCGTCCTGTCCGTTCCCTTGGGCCAGCGCAAATTCGGCGAGGTAATCACCCGGTTGGGTGTCTGCGAGGCTCTGGGGCAGGTTGATAACCCCGACCACGATGTTGGTTCCGTCCGACGAGGATTGTTCGAGGATTGATTGCGCCTCGCGAATCACCCACGGACGCCCGGTTTTTGCAGACGTGCCGCTGCGTTCGTTGATAGCCAAGATGGTCAGCTTTTGCTTCGACGTCATCGTGTTTCTCCCGATTTTGGTTCAACAATTCAGTTGGTTTTCACTCGCAAAAATTGCCTGTTGGTTAATGTTTGTAGAACAGTGCGAGTGCGCACATATTGCAGAAGTGACGGCTTATAATGGGTCGCAAAATACTCAATAGAGGTTTTTTGATACCTATGGGACGACCGAAAAAAGTAGCCGAAGCACTTGGCGCACAGGCCGAATTGACCCAACAGTTCGTCTGCGCAGTCGAGGCGCATTGCCTCACGCAAGCAGCCGCAAAGGACTCTCAGCGCGAGCCGGTAATCGTGCGGATGGGGAAGGTCAGCGCAAAGGAAATCGAGCGTCTACTCGGTATCACCGAACCCACGGGCAGAACGTGGAACGCATATCGCCGAGGCGACAGGGCATGGCCGCTGCCCACCATCGAGCAGAAGATTCGAGTTGCAGTGCGAGCGGGATTGCTATCTGCGGAGATGGCGTCGGTACTTCAGCGAAAGATCCGGCTCGTCGCGATCGAGGATACACAGCTCACCATCGATCCGATTTTCGAGCAGAGCGATTCGATCGTGCAGCATGCGCTTGCTCTTGCTGAGTTCCACCGAAAGCACAACGGCGCGGGCTATGCGTTGGACATGTTGCAGCCACTGCTCGACTATGCCGAGCAGATTCGTGCTGAAGCGATGTTGCAGGCTGCCTCGATGGAAGCATTCGATCCGATGCCGCCCGACATCGACATCTGAACCAATGCGTCGCCCGAAGCGCGACCAAATAACCTCACCGGGTCCGACGCTACGCCAAACCAGGGTGCTTCGGCTACCGCGCGACCAAATAACCTCACAATGACCTATTGGCGGGGCATCTAACCCCGCTGCCTGGCGTGCGACCAGATAACCTCGCGTGTGACAGACCGGTGAGCGCTGCCAGGGGCATGTGCCTGGGCGACCAAATAACCCCAGACCTCGCATCGATTGGCGACAGTCAAAAAGCCTTACCCGGGGGCGCGACCAAATAACCTCACGGAACAGCGGCGTTGACGGTGGCGATCAGAGGCGACGCGCGACCAAATAACCCCAAGCGCCGAGTCGCACTTGCTGCATGCGCGTCAGTGCGGTAGTAATGCCTGACCCACACGCAGGAACTACATCATGAGTACAGTCCCTCTCCCGAGCTTTATTTCTGAAGGCGACTCGAAGACGGTGGATGCGATGCTCGCGTTCTTCTTGTATGAGTGCCCGTCGAGCATGATCCCATCACGGGACGAAGTGGCTGCATGGGCGCTCGCCTTGGCAGAGCGGGGAGATGAGTTTGCCGGTCACGCCGAGGCGTGCAGGAAATGGGCCACGGGGGAGGACTAGGCCTTGCGTTCTACAATCCAAAATTAGATCGGGCCAGGACGCGCTTTCGCAGGCGGTTGTTGCAGCGTCTTTGTAGATCGAAAAATTAGATAAGTGACTGATTTATTGTATATTTGGTGGAGCTTTGTAATCATCAGGTGGCGGGTTCGAGTCCTGCAGCCGGCACCAAATCCGAAAAAGGGTTACGGAGTTTTCCGTAACCCTTTTTTCGTTCATGGAGCCGCGTGCCGCGATGGCGCGAGCACCATCGTCATCCCCCTTTTCTCGTCACACCCGCGTCACGCTGCGCCGCTAACGTTGCACGCTTCCGCCGCGGCAGCATTGTCGCGATCGGGGTGTACGTGACCGCGTCCGACGCCGTGTCCGCGTCGCGCAGGCTCACCCGGGATCTCGCTCCCGCCAGCGCATTGGCTGCTGCCTCGCATCCATTCCATTCGAAAACGCGATCGACGCCGATCAAACTGCATCGCGTACGGTCAGGAGACACGAACCATGCTGAGCCCGCATGAATTCTCGATGCTGCTGCGCATTGCACGTGCGCCTGACAGTGTCGACCTCGCGAACCCGGCCTTTGCCGTGCTCGTGGAAAAGCGGCTGGTCGACGACACGCAGGTCCGCGTGAATGAGGTAGCGGCGCGCCCGGCGCTGACACCGATCGGCCAGATGCTGCTTTCCCGCTTCGACGAGGCGGCCTGACGGAAAAAGGAAAAGGGGAAGAAGGGAAGAAGGCGAGGAGAACGCCGCAGCTGCGCGTCACGCCTTCGCCGCAGCGAAAACGTGACGCATTGAACACGCGCCGAACCGCTTACTGCGCGACCGGCACCGTCACGTCGCTGCCGAACCAGTGCGTCGAGATCTTCTTCAGCGTGCCGTCCTTGCGCAGCGACTCGAGTGCGTCGTTGATCGCCTTCTCGAACTTCGGATTGCCCTTGCGGAACGGGATCGCCATTTCCTGCTTGCCGCCGTTCAGCACCGCCCCCGCGCGCAGCGGCAGGTTCGACGTCTTGATCATGTACGGCAGCATCAGGCGGTCGTCGAGCGTCGCCTCGATCCGGCCCGCGGCGAGGTCGCGCAGCTTCTCCGGCGCGCCCGGATACGTCTGCACCTCGATGCCCGGCACGGTGCGCGCCATCTGATCGTAGTTGGTGCCGAGCGTCACGCCGAGCTTCTTGCCCTTGAAGTCGTCGAGCGACTTGAAGTTGCGCGTGTCGTCCTTGCGCTGGATCAGCTGCGCGGCCGAGTACGTGTACGGCTCGCTGAAGTCGAGCGCCTCCTTGCGCTGCGGCGTGATCGTGACCTGGTTGACGATCACGTCGAACTTGCCGGCCTGCAGCCCGGCGATGATGCCGCTCCATTCGGTCGGGATGAACTGCGTCTTCACGCCGAGCTTGCCGGCGACCGCGTTCGCGACGTCGACGTCGAAGCCCTCGAGCTGGCCGGACGTGCCGCGCGAGTTGAACGGCGGATAGGTGCCTTCGAGGCCGACGCGCAGCACGCCGGCCTTCTTCACGGAATCGAGCAGGTCGTCCGCGTGCGCGGCGACGGCCGTGAAGCCGAGGGCCGACGCGAGCAGCAGGCCCGACAGCAGGAACTTCGAACGTTTCATCGCAGATCTCCAGGGTTCAGTGTCGTGATGTCGTGATGTGAGCGCCGGGCCCCGGTCGGACCCGGGGGGACCGGCATACGGGCACGTAGACACTACTCGCAACCGCGCCGCGCCGGAAGTCGAATTGGCCCTGATTGCAATCGATTTCATGGCCCGGAGCAGAGCATCGCCGTGGCGCGGGCCTGCTTCGGCGAGCGGTCAGTCGGTAAGGGCTGTCCATCAAGCTTCCGGGCGCGTTTGAAAATGTGCTTTTGAATCAGGCTACTTTGGAGGGATTCGTGCAAAGTTTTGCCTGTAAAATCGCGCAAGCGAAATGAAGCTGCGCCATCCGAGGGCGCGTCAAAAGAAGAAAAGGCCGTAGCCATGAACATGCAGAACACAATCGCCGCATTGCGCGGCGGGTTGCTTCAGCAGGACCGGTTGTTGAAGCTCGATACGCCATTGGGGAGCAACGTCCTGACCGTGCAACGGGCAGTTGGCCGTTCGCGGATCGGGCGCGCGTACGAGTTCACGCTCGACGTGCTGTCGACCGATAGCGATCTGGAGCTTAAAAAGCTGATCGCGCAGCCGGTCACGTTGTGGATTCAGCAAGGCGATCGCAGCTATCGGCCCGTGAATGGCTACGTGCACACCGCGCGTCGTCTGGGCGCCGACGGCGGGCTCACGACCTATCAGCTCACGTTCGCCGATTTCACCCATTTCCTGAAGTTCCGTCGCGACCAGCGGATCTGGAACGATACGACCGTCGACCAGATCATCAGCGACGTGCTGAACCAGCATCCGCAGGCGAAAGGCCATTTCCGCTTTGCGCTGTCGAAGCCGTTGCCGAACCGCTCGTACACGCGACAGCACGATATCGACTGGCATTTCGTGCATCGGCTGATGGAGGACGAAGGGCTCTACTGCGCGTGGCAGCAGGCCGACGACGGCAAGTCGCACACGCTCGTGGTGACCGACAACCTGCAGACGTTCGCGCCGCTGTCGCCGCAGACCGTGCGCTTCTATCGTGGCGGGGCGGCGAGCGAAGCCGATGCGTTCACGCAATGGTCGGGCACGCGCACGCTGCAGAGCGTCACGCGATCGACGCGCACGTTCGACTACAAGAATCCCGCGCAGCCGTCGAATCCGAAAGGCACGTCGTTGCCGACGATGGCCGGTCAGGGCGAATTGCCCGATCAGCTCGAAGTCTACGAATACACCGGTGCGTACACGTATCTGGACCAGACACGCGGCGATCATCTGACGAAGATCCGGATGGAGCAGTGGGAGTCGGAGGCGAAGCGCTTCCACGGCGCGGGCGGCGTGCGTGCGATCGATGCCGGCCGGCGCTTCACGCTGGCGGATCATCCCGAACACGATCGCGATCCGGCCGACCAGCGCGAATTCGCGGCGATCGGCGTCGAATGGTGGATCGAGAACAACCTGCCCGTTTCGAACGGCAGCGCGGATTTTCCGTACAGCCTGCGCGACGCGTTGACGCAAGCGCAGGAGGGCTACGGTGCCGACCCCGCGTTTCGCGTGCCGCACGACGACGGCTCGGTCGGCTTCTATCTCGTCGAGGTCGAAGCGCAGCGCGTGAACGTGCCGTATCGCAGCCCGTTCGAGCATCGCAAGCCGGAGATGCACCTCGAGACGGCGATCGTCGTCGGGCCGCAGGGCGAGGAGGTTTATACCGACGAGCTGAACCGGATTCGCGTGCAGTTCGTGTGGGATCGCCTGAACCCGGGCAACGAGAACGCGTCGTGCTGGGTGCGCGTCGTGCAGTCGGATACGGGCGGCGGCTACGGCGGTGTGCACGTGCCGCGCATCGGCGAGGAAGTGCTGATCGACTACGTCGGCGGCGACTGCGACCGGCCGCTGGCCGTGGGGCGCGTGTACAACGGCGCGAACCAGCCGCAGTGGCATAGCGACGGGATTCTGTCCGGCTATCGATCGAAGGAGTATTCGGGCGGCGGCTACAACCAGCTCGTGATGGACGACGCGACTGGGCAGAACCGCGTGCAACTGATGAGCAGCAGCGCGAACAGCCTGCTGCATCTGGGCTACATCATCGACCAGAACGGCAATGCGCGCGGGTCGTATCTGGGCAGCGGTTTCGATCTGCGCTCGGATGCGTATGGCGCGGTGCGGGCGAGCCAGGGCCTGTACGTGACGACGCACCCGAAGGCGGCGAACAGCCAGCCGCTCGACGTGAAGGAGGCGCAGCAGCAGCTCGTGGCGGGCGAGAGCCTGGTCGAGGCGATGTCGGGCGTGAGCGAGCAGCATCAGGCGGAGAGCCTGAAGGACGCGCAGGACACGATGCGCGCGTTCACGGACGCGACGCAGGACAGCCAGTCGGGCAGCGCGGCGGGCGGCCGCACGGCGGGCGGCGGCACCGGTAACGCGAACGCGTTCAAGGAACCGGTGATGCTGTTCGGCAGCCCGTCGGGAATCGGGATGTCGACGCAGCAGTCGGTGCATATGGTCGCGAACGATCACGTGAACGTGGCGAGCGGTCAGAGCGTGCACGTGGCCGCGGGCAAGTCGCTGATCGGCAGCATCGGGCAGAAGCTGAGCCTGTTCGTGCAGAACGCGGGGATGAAGCTGTTCGCGGGCAAGGGCAAGGTCGAGATCCAGGCGCAGTCGGACAACATCGAGGTGACCGCGCAGAAGGCGGTGAGAGTGGTGTCGGCGACGGACCGGATCGAGATCGCGGCCGATCAGGGGATTCTGCTGACGAGTGGTGGCGGATATATCCGCATCAAGGACGGCGACATCGAGATTCATACGCCGGGCGCGGTCGATGTGAAGGGGGCGTCGCATACGTTCGCGGGGCCGGCGAGCATGGGGTATCCGCTGCCGAGCCCGCGGCCGGATCAGCCGGGGCAGCTCGAACTGTTTCACAAGTACGTGAACGGCGAGGCGGTGAAGGGCGGCCTGTTCACGGTGAAGGACGTGAACGGCGCCGTGCTGAAGAAAGGCGCACTCGACAACAGCGGCTATACGGTCGTGAGCGGCTTGCCGCCGGGGGCAGTGCGCGTCGAATTCGGGAAAGACCCGCGCGAGTCGGATCAGCCGGCGAACTATTTCAAGCAGGCGAAGTGGCCGGCGGAGCCCGTGCAACCGTCGCCCGAGGCTGCGCAGGCCGCGGCGAGCGGACAGCTCGCGAGTCAGCTGCAAGGGATGGCGCCGGCCGCGACGACCGCGGCGATGGGGCTGGTGAGCGGCGGCGGCGCAGGTGCGGCCCTCGGCGGGCTCGCGAGCGCCGCATTGCCGGCTGCTGCGACCGCGTTGGGTGGCGCCGGCGTGGCGTCCGCGTTGCAGACCGCCTCGAGCCTGAGCGGTGCGGCGAAGCAGGTGGCCGGGATGGTCCAGGCCGCTCGTCAGGGCGGGCTTGCCGCGCTGGCCGCGCCGGCTGCGAATGCGGCGTCCGGGGCGTTGCAGGGCGCGTTGCCCGGTGCATTGCCTGGCGTGGCCGGTATCGCGGGCAAGGGCGCCACGACCGTGGCGTCGGCCGCGGGCGTGACGGGCATGAAGCTGCCGACAAGCGGGTTTGGCGGACCGTTGAAATCCTGAGAGGGCGGCTCGTCAGCCGTCTTGAAAAAAACGAATTGAACGAACAACGACATGGCACAACAACTTCCACCCGGTGCAGAGAAGGAACAGGCTGTTTCCTGGCTCAGCGATATTTCACCGAAAGACGTGGCGGCGGGGGGCGACCGTTTCAATAAGTGGTTGCTCAAGATCAGCGGCAATCACATTTCGTTCGAGGACCTCAAAACCGTCGCGAGTGCGGTGCCGATCATCGGCAACCTGATGGCGTTCTACGATGCCGTGTGCGACATCGTGACGATCGTCGAGAAGCGTCATGCCGACCTGCTCGATTACCTTGGACTCGCGATCAACCTGATCGGGGTCATTCCGGTTCCGCCGCCGCTGGCGTCGTTCCGACTGTCGGCGCGGCCGCTGTTGGCGCTTGTGCGCAATCAGTTGCTGGTGTCTCGCGGCAATCTCGGGGCGGCGATCATTGGCGTGCTCGTTGCACACGTCAACGCCGCGGCCGCGACGGAAATCGAGAACTTCCTGAAGACGTTGCAGGAAGTCCTTGTCGATCTGCTGAATGACTGCGCGGCCAAGGCGCAGGAATTGATGGTCGGTATTGCCAGCGGACTCGAGCTTGCCCTCAAAGGGCAGATTTTCGACAGTAGTGCGAACGTGCGACGTACGCAGCAGATCGCGCGGAAGATGGGCGAGCGATCCTGGTACAACCCGAAGCTCTTGGTCGATGCGTTCGAGTACGGTTACGAAGGTTCGATCGCGTTGGGCAAGGAAGCCGGAAACGCGACGGTCGGGACCGCCGCGAAGCTGGCGCCGGATTCGTGGCTCCAACCGTTTCGCGATATCGTCGCCTTCCTGAAGACTGAAGCGCCGAAAGTCGCGAAGGCCATCCGTGATCTGAATGGCAGCGAAGAAGGCAAGATGCTCTGGCTGATCGCGCAAGTGATCGAGGCCGTGGCACGGGTGCGGGCGGGCGGCAAGCTTCGTGAAAAGACCGCCGACGTGCCGACCGGCGGCAAGGGAAGGGCACATCATGATCGCCCGCAGGAGCCGGTGGGTGCGGTCGAGCAGCATGCGCATCCGGAGGGGCCTGGCCAGAGCCCCTGCAAAGGTTGCGGGGTCGGCGCGTCGACCGGATCGATCGATTTTGCTTTCGGCGATGAGACGTTCACGCATACGGACTTTGAACTGCCCGGCGCATTGCCGCTTGTCTGGGCGCGTACTTATCGGTCACGTCTGTCCGCATACGACACCGGAGAACTCGGCGCGCGATGGATTACGCCGTACACGACGCGCATCGATATAGAAGGCGACACATGGTTCTACCGTGATGCCAGCGGGCGCAGCATTGAATATCGCGCGCTCGCAGCCGGAAGCGTGCATGACGATCTCTCGGAAAACCTGACGCTGTCGCGACTCGACGATACGTGGGTGACGATTGCGTACGGCCATGACGAATTGCATGTGTATGAACGGCGTGGCAACGCGTTCAGGCTGGCGATGCAGAAAGATCGCGCGGGTAACACGATCACGCTCGACTACGATGCGCGCGACCACGTGGCGCGCCTGATTGATGCGAGCGGTAACGTGCTGTCGTTCGAGCACGACAAGCACGGCCGGATCGTACTGATCGAACAGGTGCTCGAAGACGGTAAGCGTCGCACGCTCGCGAGCTACGCCTATGACGAAGCGGCCGATCTGATACGCGCAACCGATCGGCACGGCAACGCGTGGAACTACCAGTACGACCGACATCTCGTCACGCGCTATACCGATCGCACCGGCCGCGGGATGTCGCTTGAGTGGGACGGCGTGGACGCTGACGACAACGCGAATGCGAAATGCGTGCGCGAGTACGCGGACGATGGCAGCCTCGATATCCGTCTTGCGTGGCATCCGAACATCCGATTGACCTACGTGACCGATGCGCTCGGTCAGACGACGCGTTATTACTTCAACATCAAGGGCTACGTTTATCGGATCGCCTATCCGGATGGGAATGAGGAGTGGTTCCGCCGCGACGAGCACAACAATCTGACGTTGCACATTCTGCCGGACGGCAGCGTCGAGCAGATGCGTTACGACGCGCGCGGTAACCGGACATGGCACGAGCGCGCTGACGGCAGCATTGTCGAGATGGCATACGACGACAAGGACCAGATGATCCGGCTCGTCGATCCGAATGGGCATGTCTGGCAGCGCAAGTACGACGATGCGGGCAATCTCGTCGAGGAAATCGATCCGCTCGAGCACTCGACGAAGTACAGGTATAACGACAAGGGGCTGCCGACACAGATCACCGATGCCAAGGGCGGATCGAAGGCGCTCGAATACAACGCCGCCGGGCAATTGACCGGCTACACGGACTGTTCCGGAAAGAAGACGGCGTGGCGCTATGACGATATCGGGCGTGCGATCGAGACAAAGGATGCGTCCGGGGGCGTCGTTGCTTATGCATATGGCCCGAACGGCCAGTTGACGGAGATTCGTTCGCCGGCCGGCATCGAACACGTGCAGTACGACGCTGAAGGTCGATTGCTCGGGCATACGGATCAACTCAATCGGTCGACGCGATATGGCTACGATGCCGTTGGCCGTATCGCGAGCCGCGCGGACGCGCTCGGGCAGACGATCGCGTATCGCTACGATCGTCTCGGGCGCCTGACCGCGCTGACCGATGCCAACTTTGCGACGTACCAGTTCCGCTACGATCCGGCAGGGCGGCTGATCGAGGAAATCGCCTTCGACGGCAAGTCGACGCGTTATCAGTACGATCCGGACAGCGGCAGTCTCGTTTCGATCGATGAAGCGGGTTGCGTGACGTCGGTCGACGTCGACGCGAACGGCCGGCTGCTGAAGCGCGTCGCGGGGACAGCGAGGAACGGTTTGCCTACGATCCGAGCGGCAGGTTGATCGACGCGGTGAATCGGTACAGTCGCGTGCAGTTCTTCTTCGATCCGGTCGGCAATCTGGTGCGTGAACATCACGCCTACGTTCTGTTCGGCGACCGGCGCAGCTACGTGTGGCATCACGAATACGACGAACTCGGCAATCGGCGGCGTACCGTTCGGCCGGACGGGCATGCGGTCGACTGGTTGATGTATGGCTCGGGGCATGTGCACGGGATGCTGCTCGACGGCGAGGAGCGTGTGCAGTTCGAGCGCGATGACTTGCATCGCGAGACGGTGCGTGTGCTGTCGAGCAAGGTCGGGCAGCGCACGCACTACGATCCGGCAGGGCGCGTGCTGCAGCAGACGATCCAGCGGTCAACGTCGCCCGCGCCGCTTGCCGAGCGGCGCTATCGCTATGACGCGGTGGGGCAGTTGTCGCGGATCGAGGACAGTCGCAAGGGCGGGACCGACTATCGATACGATCCTGTCGGGCGTTTGATCGAGGCGATCAGTCCCGTCGCGAAGGAGCGGTTCGCGTTCGATCCGGCGAGCAACATCATCGAGCCGGTGCGAACTGCCGAGACGCCTGCATCGCGTCCGAGCCCGGTGCGGCCGGAAAGCACGTTGCCGGTCGAGGTGCCGAAGGTGCTCGGGAACCTGCTGAAGGCGTATGCGGGGATGCACTTCGAGTACGACGCGCGCGGGAATCTGGTGCGCAAGCGTACGCCGGCGGGTGAGCAGGAATACGAGTGGGATGAATTCAATCGCTTGCTGTCCGCGCGGGTTGCCGAGACGGCGCGGCAGAGTCAGGCGCGGTATTTCTATGACGCGTTCGGTCGTCGTATTGCGAAGGAGGTGAACGGCGAGCGGACGGTGTTCGGATGGGATGGTGACGCGCTGGCGTATGAGAGTGATGGCGAGCGCGGCACGCATTATCTCTACGAGCCGGGGACGTTCGTGCCGCTGGCGCAGTATGTGGCGGGGCCGGTTGAGGGGATCGAGACGCCGGTATGGACGAGTACCGACCGCTATGTGCCCGAGGAAGACCCGCTGCAGAAGGTGCCGGAGCGGCGGGGTGATGCGGTGGTGTTCTATTACCACTGTGATCAGATCGGTACGCCGCAGCTTCTAACGGACGATGATGGCGATGTGGTCTGGGAAGCGTCGTACAAGGCTTGGGGCGAAGCGCGGGAGGTGATTGCGCGGGCGTCGAAGGCGGCAGGGATTGTGGCGAGAAGTTTGCTGCGATTCCAGGGGCAGCATTTTGATGACGAAACGGGGCTGCATTACAACCGGCATCGGCATTACGATCCGGATAGCGGACGGTTCATAAGCAACGATCCGATTGGCCTTACGGGTGGCATCAATCTATTCCAGTACGCCAATAACCCTATTCATTGGACTGATCCGCTCGGACTAGCTCGAACGCCTCATAGCGGGGGATGTGCCGATGCTGCTGCACGCAGCGCGCTTGAATCAGTCATGGGTAAGTCGATCCGTACCAACAAAGAATTCGGCGGATTAGTCTATGAAAAAGGCGGTCAGTACTTCGCGACGATCCCTGTACCTGGCACGGGCAGAACTTTCATCCCTGCGTTGGCGCTGCCACAAATACCGAAGGGTGCAACCATCGTAGGCGACTATCATACGCATGGAGATTATTCGGTGCTGGGGGCGAATGGAGAAATTGTCAGGACATCAGATCCAAGCAGGGATAGTTTCAATAGCGATGATTTCTCAAGGAGAGACAAGGAGATTACTGCTCTTGCCACACTTAAGAACAAGTGTCATCGTTCATATTTAGGTACGCCAAGCGGCAAGATCAAGGTTTATACAGTCATGGGAGGCGCGCGTGAGCTATAGCCAAGAGGATGTTATGGAGTTGGTGAATAAATATCCAAGTGACTACTCGTTCAAAGGTAATTGCTTCAAGATATTTGGTCTGGCTTTGGATGAATTTAAGAAATTATCAAAAGGTCAATGGTCTTTAAATTTTTACAAAGTTTCGATCGACTTTGGAAAAAATGAGAGTTTGGTTGCTGTCTCATTTGTTCCTCTTCCGGCATATGAGGTTAATGGTGTGCCCTTTGAGATTGCGGATCAGGGGGTATATAAGAATGGGCGTGGAGTAACATATGTGTACGAGATTGAAAAAGAAGAGCTTTTGAAGACGGTCTATATGCGTTAACAGAAAAAGGGTTGCGTTGCAGCCCTTTGTTAATTTGGCGACGGCAATCTGGCACTGTGGAAAAACGCCATCGACACTGTAACGAGCAGTGATCGAGCATATTAAAAATTTAGATCGAATGGGTAGAGGTAAAAATGCCTAATAATATAGGTCAAATTCAAACCTCCGGCGGAGTCAGGCGAAGGCACATTATCCATTTGAAGGGTGAAGGTGAACGTCGTAAATCTCACGGATCTTGCCGGTGCAGAGTTGTTGCGCCGAGTTTTCAGTTATAGCCCGACGACCGAGGAAATTGATTTATTTGATATTTCTCTGAAGAGAGATGGGAGGGTGCTCGTTGCAAATTTTGATTTAATAGGGCAAATTCCTGATCGGCCGCCCGAGAAGTGGAAGGGTTTCAATAAATGTCGAGTGGGAATTTATTGCGCATCAATCGATGGGCTGAGCTTGTCTGGATGGGGGGTGAGAAATATATCAAGCCTCGGTATCGGTAAGCTTTCTGATGGATACGAAGTAAAAATTTCCGGTGAATCGGTGAATATCGATTTTCGTTGTCAGTTTGTCTCACTGATTGGGCCAACTGTATATTTCGATGAAGAGTAGCGATCGGTCGGACACGGAAGTGTGATCGACTCGCGGCGGCGATTTGGCTACGTGTTATAGCTGGCACAAGTACCGACGCAATTAGACGGGCCTGCACTAAACCGGCATCGGTACTACGATCCGAGTTCGGGGCGCTTCGTGTCCAAGGATCCGCTCGGATTGGCTGGCGGATCAACGCCTATCAATACGTTCCGAATCCGATAAGGTGGATTGACCCACTTGGCTGGGCATGCCGCCGGCCTGGTGGGTACTGCGTCAACGACGCAGATCAACACGGTAACCTTAGTCCCCAACCGAATCTGGCACCGGGTAACAGGTTGGCAGGTGGAGGGAATTTACAGATTTATGCCTCTATCCCGATTGATTGGAATGATCCACTCGGACTCGAATACGTATCGGGTTTTTGGGGCGCAGATCTGCTCGGAAACGATAAATCTAATAAGTTGACACAAAATGTCCGAATGGCGGCGCATCATTTGTAGGAGCGGGCTGAAGGAGGGGAGAACGAAGTTTTAGATGGTGGTTTGGTGAAAGTTGAGCCCGGAAAATGGCGGAGTTTGGAGGGAAGGCGTCAGATGCGAGTGACGCCATCAGCCTATAATGGCGGTCACGGAATGGGTAGTTCCACCGCGCCGGATACTCCTCATGCCCACTTCGAGTTCCTGCGGCCGACAGGTAATGAAAATCATGTTGTTACAAAGAACGTGCACGTTCCGCTTGATATTGGGAATAAGGGGTGTCGATGATGCTGGAGGTGTTGCGAGAATTTGGTGGAATCTCATTCATCTTCGATTCGAAAGAAGGTGAGGTGTTTCTCGGTGCCATCGGTGACCTTAGGGGCGGTAAGAAATTTGAAATAGTCGCGAATGATAGATCGAGCGGCGGGATTGTGCGCTATACGTTTGTAGAAGGGGTGGATGATGGGTTTAAAAATAAAAAACATGGGGCGGAGATTGTTCTGTCCGCGGAAGCGCGTGAGTATGCTAGGCATAAATTGGAAGAGTTGAGGTTGAGAGGAAGTTTTTCAATTCCGGAATTCGTGCAGCTAAGTAACCTGAAATCGACGGGAAAGGTCGTAGATACCTTTTTTATTCTAAGAAAGTAAACTTGCGAGCGCGAGCGCTGCGGATTAAGTCAGCTGAAGCAGTAAACGGTGTTGACATACTTGCTTAGCAAAGGCGCGGCCTCGATATAGCTGTCGTAATCTATGATCCGAGCGGGGGGCGGCTTATCAATACGAACTCGGCAATCGGCGGCGTATCGTTCGGCCGGACGGGCATGCGGTCGATTGGTTGATGTATGGCTCGGGGCATGTGCACGGGATGCTGCTCGACGGCGAGGAGCACGTTCAGTTCGAGCGTGACGATCTTCATCGCGAGACGGTGCGCGTGCTGCCGAGCAAGGATGGGCAGTACGATCGGGCCGGACGCGTGTTGCAGCAGACGATTCAGCGATCGACGTCACCTGCGCTGCTTGCCGAGTAGCGATATTTCTATGACGTGCTCAGTCAGACGACAGAGCCAGCTTCCGGAATAATTCTGTGCATCGCCACCGAACAGAAGGGTGCCGGCAACAAATCGCCGGGGTGTTGCTGAGTCCGGACGGCGGAAAGCAATAAGGCCCGGTGGTGGCCGGATTCGGCATAATCACGGCTTGCCACCGTGACCTATCCCCGCAACGCGTTCACCCCGTTCAACCGCAATACCCATGTCGACCACCCCCGCGACCACCGCGTCGCTGCAGCACATTCTTGAACATCCTGGCGACTTTTCCGGATGGCTTTGCCTGCCACCAACGCCGTGGGCGCTAGATACAGAGGGCGTATTCACCGAAGACGCTGACAACACCGAAGTCGACACGCCGCCCGCCGCCGCCCCACAACCCGGCTGGCGCGTCACGCTGAACAGCGCGACGATCGAGGACATCGTGATCAACGCGCATGACCAGGTCGACGAACCGACCGTCGCGCAATTGTTCGACGCGTTCGTGTTCTACGTCGACAACGACGAGTTCATTCTGCTCTGACGAGGCACGCGCCCCACGCCACAGCGAAAAAGGACCGCCAGTGCGGTCCTTTTTCCATGAAGCGGCATTCGAAAAAACACGCACCTCTTACGGCAACGAAATCGTCAAATTAGCCGATTCCGGCCCGACCTTGATCACCTGCGAATACGGCGCCAACGCCTGCAGCGTCTTGTCCTTGAGATAGGTATTGAGCCCGAGATACCCAAGCAACGCAACGAGCGCAAACACGGTCCCGATCGCCCAAACCGGCACCTCCCGCTTCAACCGGTGCGCGATCTGATCCGGCAGCGGCCAATGCGGCGCGAACGGCGCGCGCTTGCCCTTCATATGCGCGATCTCGTCCCCAAGCCGCGCGGTGAGATACGCGAGCTTCTCCGGCCCCTCGAGCAGATACTTGCCCTGGAACCCGAGCAGCAGGCACATATGAAACACCTCGAGCGACTGCAATCGCGCCGCACCCTGCGCACGACATTCCTCGAGATACTGGAAGAACTTCTCGCCCGCGAGTTGCTCGCCGAACAGCACGAGCTGCAGCGGCCGGCGTTCCCAATCCGCGCGGATCTTGAACTGCGACGACAGCACCATTTCGTCGATGGCCGCGCAGAACGCGAACTTCGCGCCGTACACATCCTCGGCGGCGATATTCAGCTTCTTCGCGCCGCGCTCGAAATCCGACAGGAATTCCTGGATTCGCGTGCTGAACTCGCTGGCGCTGTCCGGCTCCCGCTTGTTCTTGAGCAGGAACAGCATGAAGAACCCGTCGTACAGCAGATCGAGCAGCGAGCGGGCCTGGAACGCGGAGTCCGTCGATGCCGGGCTATGCAGGGGCGGCGGCACGTTGTCGCCGAACAGGGAAGGCGCGTAGCTCATGATGTGACCGCGATCAGTTCGAACTTCAGGTCATTGATGCCAGTCGGCGCGTAGATCATCGCGGACTGGGCCTGCAGCATGCGCTCGTACAGCGGGCTGCGTGAATCGAGCGCGAAGTAGCACGCGCCGGGGCGCACCGGAATCGCGGGCGGCACCTGCGGCGTGTACGACAGCCGCACGCCGGGCATCGCCGACAGCACAAGCTTGTCGACGTCGTCGGGCGCGCCGACCTTGAAGCGGGCCGGCACCGCATCGACGAGCTCGACGCTCGGCATGTCCGCGGATACCGCGAGGTAAAACTCGGTCTTGTCGTCGATCTTGCCGGAATCGAGGCGGCCAAGGTGGAACGACGGGCGCACCTCGTCGAGCGTGATCGCGAAATAGCGCGTCGAGATCACGGTGTCGAGCAGTTCGCGCAGCATCAGGTCGAGGCGCGCGAAGCTCGGGCCCGGATCGTCGTGGCGGTACACGGGCAGGTCGGCGAGCGTATAGCCCTTCGAGAACGTCATCAGCTGGCCCGCGAGGCGCAGCAGTTCCTGGAACAGCCGCTCCGGATGCAGCGCCGCGTGCTGGTGCAGGTGCGCGAGCGTCGCGAATGCGGCATTCGCCGTATGCAGCAGCCAGAACGACGCGATGTCGCCCGAGCGGAATTCGATGATGTTCTTCGACGGCTCGCGGTGGAAGCCGTACAGCGCGTTCACCTTGGCCTGCAGCGCGTCGACCAGCTGGCGCAGCCGCTGGTGCAGGATCGGCGACGCTTCGATCGCGAGGCACGGTGGCACGAAGCTGTCGTCGATCTCGAAGCCGGACGTCGCGGTGCGGCGCACGCGTACGAGCGGCACCGACAGCAGCTGGTCGCGCGGCTCGCTGTGCGCGATCAGCTTGACCTGCGTCTTCAGGAACGTGATGTCGGCTTCGGCGGCGTCGGTGAAGTTGTCGGCGACGCTCGTCTGCTCGCTGACGAACCGCGTCATGAAGCCGGCGGCCGGATCGTCGCTGTAGTTGGTGCCGTTCTCGCGCAACGGGTGCAGCGCGAGATAGAACACGAATTCGTTGATGCCGTCGGGCAACGTATCCAGCGCGATCGGCGGCGGCAGATCGTCTGCCTGCGGCGCGGCATACAGCGCGCCGTCCGGGAACACGAGCGCGAGCTCGGCGACCCGCAGCACGTTGCTGCCGAGCGCGTCGCGGTCGATGCGCACCGAGCGCACGCCCCAGTTGTACGGCTGGATCGCCTGGATGGACTCGAACAGGCGCGCCTCGTGGTACGCGTCCTGCCGTTGAAAGTGTTGAGGCCGGAGGAACAGCCCTTCCCCCCACAGCACCTTGGCCGAATAACTCATGTCAAATCCGGTTAATGTGGCGTTGCGATGTAATCGATTTGTTCGTGCCCGAATTAAATCGCCAAGTGTTAACTCTTGTTAATTGACATCCGTGCGTCATGTTTAACCGCAAGAGACCGAAGACAGCAAATTCAGCGGTTGCGAAGGCGCACCTTGTTGCGGTGCGATGACCGTGCCGTCGGTGACCGTCATCGCGCAATTATGCAGGCCGATGATTATGCCGGATTTCTCCGATTTCGCCGGATCGAATGTCAGTTTCCATCGTTGCAGTGCGGGATCGCGGAACAGCGCGACGATGCCGAATGCCTGGGCCTCGCGCGATACCTTCTCGGTTGCCGTATAGCGCTGGCCCGGAATCAGCGTGATTTCGCGCACATTCAGCAGATCGGCGCCGAGTGCGGCTTTTTCCTTGGTCGGATCGGTAAATGCGTCGAACGGCGCCTGCTGGAACGAGGTCGGGTCCTTCAGCGCATAAAGCCGGACGACGAGCGCGAGCGGCTTGTGGTCGGTCGCGGCATTCAGGTTCGGCGCGGCGGCCAGCGTGAGCCCGATGTTGCGCGGCGGCTTCTGCGCGTCGGGCACCTCGGGCTTGCCGATACCGGCCGCGGACATCACGGCGCTCGCGGCCGAGCCGAGCAGCGGGGCGGCCGCGCATCCGGCCAGAAGGGCGCAGGCAACCAGCGGCAGCGCGTAGCGAATCATGGACGATCTCATCGTTTTTCCGGCGTGCCGCCTTTATCCCTGTCAAAACTGCCGGGTATTGCCGCGTCCGCTGCGCCTCCCCGACATTGCACCGTTCAACTATTAAGCACGCCCGCGTCAGGCGAGCGCCCGGAAATTTTTTCCGCCGTCCGGGCGGCGCGTCGTGCGACCAGTAAAACTTGCGCATCCGACCCGAGGAAAAACCGCGGCGAGCCCGCAGCGATCGGCCATTCGAGGGGGTAGCGCCCGGTTTTAAAAGGAATTACTCTTCACACGACGATTGAATTATGAAAAATTGATCGGTACTATACCCGCGCGCTTCTTGCAAAGCAAAAGAACCAGATTCTCAACGATTTAAAACTCACGCGCCGGTGGATATAACGATGAAAGACCGTCTGTTCGCAAAACTGTCTGGGGTAGTGGTGGCTTGCGGCGTGATCGCCGGCTGTGCGAGCCAGCCTCCCGCGCCGCCGACTGCGGAAGTGTTCAACAAGTCGCTGGCCGATGCGGACGCCGTCGCGAAGGCGGGGGACCAGGACAAGGCGCTCGGCCTGTACCAGCAGCTCGCGAAGTCGGATCCGACGCGCGAGGAACCGTGGTCGCGCATCGCGCAAATCCAGTTCGCGCAAAACCATTACGGGCAGGCGATCGTCGCCGCCCAGGAAGCGCTGCAGCGCGACGCGACCGATCGTCAGGCGAAGAGCGTGCTGGCCGTCGCCGGCCTGCGGATCGCGACGCAGTCGCTCGGCGAGCTGCGCCAGGACGCATCGCTCGCGGGCGATGCGAAGTCCGACGCGCAGGCGCTCGCGAAGCAACTGCGCGATACGCTCGGCGAATCGGCGCTGTTTCCGCCGGAAACCAAGACCGTGAAACCGCGTCCGCCGCGCCGCGTCGTCCATCGCCCGAAGGGCGGGGCCGCACCGGCTGCCGATGCGGCTGCGCCGGCCGCACCGAGCGCGCCGACGCCGCCCGTGGCGCAAAAGGGCAGCGCGGACCCGTTCGGCGCACTGCGCAACTGAAACCGCAACTGACGCGATAACCACAACTAACCTGGGAGCCGTCGAGATGGCCAAGAAAGAAAGCATTCAGAAAAGCTTGCAGAAAATACGGCCGCCGCGCGTCCAGCTGACCTACGAGGTCGAGAAGGGCGATGCGATCGAGGTGAAGGAGCTGCCGTTCGTCGTCGGGGTCGTCGGCGATCTGGCGGGCCAGTCCGAAATCGAGCAGCCGAAGCTGCGCGATCGTAAATTCGTCAACATCGACCGCGATAATTTCGACGACGTGATGAAGGCGATCGAGCCGCGCGCCGCGTTCCAGGTGGAAAACCGCCTGAGCCCGGAAGGCGGCAAGTTCGCGGTCGACCTGAAGTTCCGCTCGCTGTCGGATTTCAGCCCGGACGAAGTCGTCGAACAGATCGAGCCGCTGCGCCGCCTGCTCGAGGCGCGCTCGAAGCTCGCCGACCTGCGCAACAAGCTCGCCGGCAACGACAAGCTCGAGGATCTGCTGTCCGAGGTGCTGAAGAACACGCAGCAGCTGCAGGAGCTCGCGAAGGGCACCGGCGGCGACAAAGACGGCGAATGACGACGGAGTGTTGAGATGAACCAGCAAACGGCTGCGGCCCAAGCGAGCGGCGCGGAATACGCCGCCGGGACTTCGCTGCTCGACGACATCGTCGAGAAGAGCAAGGTCGCGAAATCCGATTCCGAGCATGCGCGTGCGAAGGACCTGATCGGCGAACTCGTGCACCAGGTGCTCGACGGCACGGTGATCGTGTCGGACAACCTGTCGGCCACGATCGACGCGCGCGTCGCGGAGCTCGACCGCCTGATTTCCACGCAGCTTTCCGCCGTGATGCACGCGCCGGAATTCCAGCGCCTCGAAAGCACGTGGCGCGGGATGGATTATCTGGTCAAGGAAAGCAACACGGGCCAGACGATCAAGATCAAGGCGCTGCATGCGCCGAAGCGCGATCTCGTGCGTGATTTCAAGGGCGCGAGCGAGTTCGACCAGAGCGCGCTGTTCAAGAAGGTCTACGAAGAGGAATTCGGCACGTTCGGCGGCTCGCCGTTCGGTGCGCTGATCGGCGATTACGAGATCTCGCGCCAGCCGGAAGACATGTACTTCATCGAGCAGATGTCGCACGTTGCGGCGGCCGCACATGCGCCATTCATCGCGTCGGCGTCGCCGGAGCTGCTCGGCCTCGAGTCGTTCTCCGACCTCGGCAAGCCGCGCGATCTCGGCAAGGTGTTCGACACCGTCGAATACGCGAAGTGGAAGTCGTTCCGCGACGCCGAGGATTCGCGCTACGTCGGCCTGACGCTGCCGCGCTTTCTCGGCCGCCTGCCGTTCAATCCGAAGGACGGCCAGACCGCGGAGAACTTCAACTTCGTCGAGGACGTCGACGGCACCGATCACGACAAGTACCTGTGGTGCAACGCGGCATGGGCCTTCGCGGCCCGCCTGACGGCCGCGTTCGACGACTTCGGCTGGTGCGCGGCGATCCGCGGCGTCGAAGGCGGCGGCCTCGTCGAGGATCTGCCGACCCACACGTTCAAGACCGACGACGGTGAAGTCGCGCTGAAGTGCCCGACCGAAATCGCGATCACCGATCGCCGCGAGAAGGAGCTGAGCGATCTCGGCTTCATCCCGCTCGTCCATTGCAAGAACTCAGATTACGCCGCGTTCTTCGCTGCGCAGTCGGTGCAGAAGCCCAAGAAATACAGCACCGACAGCGCGAACGCGAACGCCGTCCTGTCCGCCCAGCTTCAGTACATCTTCTCGGTATCGCGCGTCGCGCACTACCTGAAGGCGATGATGCGGGACAAGATCGGCAGCTTCGCATCGGCGCAGAACGTGGAGACTTTCCTCAACCGGTGGATTTCGCAGTACGTCCTGCTCGACGACAACGCCTCGCAGGAACAGAAAGCGCAATTTCCGCTGCGCGAGGCATCCATACAAGTGTCGGAGATTCCGGGCAAGCCGGGCTCGTATCGTTCGGTCGCGTTCCTGCGCCCGCACTTTCAGCTCGACGAACTCTCGATTTCTCTGCGACTTGTCGCTGATCTGCCCAAACCGGCAAATTCATAAGCGAGTAAATCGCCCGGGCGGGCCGCCTGGGTAGGACGTTAAAACCACCTCTTTGGGGAGTCGAAGGGCCATGTTACATATGCACTTGCAGTTTGGTAGTCCCGCGGTGAAGGGCGAGTCCGCGGATAAAGACCACCAAGGCTGGATCGAACTGAAATCGTGGGATCACTCGATCGTTCAGCCGCGTTCGGCAACCGCATCGACCGCTGGCGGTCACACGATGACGCGTTGCGAGCACGGCGACATGATCTTCACGAAGGAAATCGATTCGTCGAGCCCGCTGCTGTATCAGCACGCTTCGGGCGGTACCACGTTCGACGAAGTGACGGTCCATTTCTCGCGCGCGGACGGTGAAGGCAAGCGCGTGCAGTATCTGGAAGTCAAGCTCAAGTACGTGATCATCTCGAGCATCGCGCCGAGCGTTCGCGAGGAAGGTCTGCCGCTCGAGACGTTCTCGCTGAAGTACGCAGCCGTGCAGTGGAAGCAAACCCAGCAGAAGATCGGCGGCAACCAGGGCGGCAACACGCAAGGCGCCTGGAGTCTGACGAAGAACGACAAGACCTACGCGGTCTAAGGTCGGTTGCGGCAACGGGGCGCGTCGCGTCCCGTTGTCGTTTTTGCTGTCAACACCGGCCGATGAAACGATTCGAACCCAGTTTTCTCGACAAGCTGTTCGACGACGAACCGCATCTGCCGGCCTCGGCTGCGATGCGGCAATTGTCGCTGGACGAGCTCAAGAACACGGTCGCCCGCGACGTCGAGGCGATCCTCAACACCCGTATCGCGCACACCGAGAACGAGCTGGCGGCGCTGCCGGAATGCCAGAAGTCGGTGCTGACCTACGGGCTGAACGATTTCGCGGGGCTGAGCCTCGCGAGCCACTACGACCGCGCATTCATCTGCAAGTCGATCCAGCAGGCCATCGCGCGCCACGAGCCGCGCCTGCAGCAGGTGCAGGTGACGTTCGAGCTGAACGAGCAGGCCACCAACGCGCTCTACTTCGCGATCCAGGCGCTGCTCGTCGTGCACCCGGCCGAGGAGCCGGTCAGTTTCGACGCGATGCTGCAACCGTCGACGCTGCAGTATTCGGTCACGCGCGCACGCGCGGCACGCATGCAGTAAATCAAGCCGCCGAGCGGGCCGGACCGCCCGGTGGTCAATCAGGTCCGGCAGGAAATATTGAGGTTCGGGGTCGTCGATGGAAGAATTGCTGCCGTATTACGAACGCGAATTATCGTTTTTGCGGCGCTATTCGCGAGATTTCGCCGAACGCTATCCGAAGATCGCCGCGCGGCTCGCGCTGTCCGGCGAGCATTGCGAGGATCCGCACGTCGAGCGGATGATCGAGTCGTTCGCGCTGCTCGGCGCGCGCATCAACAAGAAGCTCGACGACGATTACCCGGAATTCACCGAAGCGCTGCTGGAAGTGCTGTATCCGCACTACCTGCGGCCGTTCCCGTCGTGCTCGATCGCGCAGTTCACGCCGGCTTCGCCCGGCCAGCAGACCGAACCGGTCGTGATCGATCGCGGCACCGAGCTGAAAAGCCGTCCGATCCGCGGCGTGCAATGCCGGTTCCGTACCGCCTACGACGTGACGCTTGCGCCGATCCGCATCTCGGAGGCGCGCTATACGCCGGTCGCGCTCGCGCCGAGCGCGACGGTGCTGCCGTCGAACGCGACGGGCGTGATCTCGATCACATTCGAATCGCTCGCCGCGCAGCTCGATCTCGGCGCGCTGAAGCTGTCGACGCTGCGCGCGCATCTGCACGGCGAGCAGTCGTTCGTCGCCGCGCTGACCGACTGCCTGTTCGTCAACGTGCTCGGCGCGTACGTCGAGCCCGAACGCAACGGCCGCTGGACAGCGCTGCGCAAGCTGCCGATCGCGCAGGCCGGCTTCGCCGAGGACGACGCGCTGATCGACTATCCGGCGAAATCGCATCCCGCGTACCGGCTGCTCACCGAATACTTCGCGTTTCCCGACAAGTTCGATTTCGTCGACTTCGACCTCGCGGCGATCGCACGCGCGTCGGGCCGCTGCCAGCGCGCGACGCTGCATCTGGTGCTGCAGGACGTGCGCAGCGATTCGCATATCGCGCGCCTGCTCGAATTGCTGACGGCGAGCCATTTCCGGCTGTTCTGCACGCCGATCGTCAACCTGTTCCGCCAGCACGGCGAGCCGATCCGCATCACGCACCGCGCGGTGTCGTATCCGGTGATCGCCGAGGCGCGGCGTGCGTTCGCGTACGAGGTGTACTCGATCGACTCGGTGAAGCTCGTCCGGCAGCAGGCGCACGAGGAATCGGTGATCGAATTCCGGCCGTTCTATTCGCTGCATCACGGCGAATCGGCGCGCATCGGCCATTACTGGTTCGCGCGCCGCAACGACTGGGTCGCGCAGAAGAGCCCCGGCTATGAAACCGAGATCTCGATCGTCGACATCGACTTCGAGCCGACGTCGCCGCAGACCGACACGCTGAGCCTCGACCTCACCTGCACGAACCGCGACCTGCCTTCGATGCTGGCGTTCGGCCTCGACGGCGGCGACCTGTTCCAGGAAGGCGGGGCGCAGACGAGCGGCATCTCGCTGCTGCGCCGCCCGACGCAGAGCGTGCGCTTCGAGCGCGGCCGCGCCGCGCACTGGCGGCTCGTGTCGCACCTCGCGCTCAACCACGTGTCGCTCGTCGCGCACGGCCTCGCGCCGCTGAAGGAGATGCTGACGCTGTACGACCTGCGGCGCACGGCCGTGTCGATGCGCCAGATCGACGGCCTGGCCGGCGTCGAGCAGCGCGGCGCCGTGCAGTGGCTGCCCGGCAAGCCGTTCGCGACCTTCGTGCGCGGCATCGAGATCCGGCTGACGATCGACGAGGAGCACTTCGTCGGCGCGAGCCTTGCGTCGTTCGTGCGCGTGCTCGACAGCTTCTTCGGGCTGTACGTCCACCTCAACAGTTTCGTTCAATTGGTCGTCGTGTCGAAGCGCACCGGCGAGGAGATCATCCGATGCAAGCCCCGAACCGGCGAATCGATCCTGGCGTAGTCGACGCGCTGCTCGACGAGCCGCACCGCTTCGAGTTCTTCCAGGCGGTGCGGGTGCTCGAAGGGCTGTTCGCGCGGCAGGCGTCGGATGCGCCCGGCGCGTGGCGGCAGGGCGACGTGGTCGCGCAGCACATCGCATTCCGCAACACGCTGTCGCTCGGCTTCCCGCCGAGCGAGATCGAAGGCGCGCGTTCGTTCGACGACGACGGCGCGCCGCTGAACTCGGACGACGAGCGCGGCACCGCGCTGGCCGCCGGTGAGCTCGGCCGCGTCGAGCTGACGCCCGCGTTCTTCGGGCTGCTCGGCGGGCAGGGCGCGCTGCCGCTGCACTACACCGAGCAGATCGTCGCGCGCGAGCACCTGCGGCGCGACCATGCGGCGCGCGCGTTTTTCGACGTGTTCTCGAATCGCGCGACCGCGCTGTTCTATGCGGCGTGGAAGAAATACCGGCTGCCGTTCCATTACGAGCTCGACCGCGACGAGCGCTACCTGCCGCTGTTGCTCGCGATCGCGGGCGTGCCGAGCGACGAGGTGCGCGACAGCCTCGCGGCCGGCCCGGGCGGCGTGCTCGACGAAGCCGTGGCCGGCTACGCGCTCGCGGCGCGGCACCGGCCGATGTCGGCCGCCTACCTGCAGCGCACGCTGTCCGATTACTTCCGCGTGCCGGTGAAGATCGACCAGTTCGTCGGCAAGTGGTACGACGTGCCGCCCGATCAGCTGAGCGTGCTCGGCGAAGTCAACGCGGTGCTCGGCGCGACGGCGCTCGTCGGCGAGCGCGTGTGGCAGCGCGACATGCGCGCGCGGATCGTCGTCGGCCCGCTGTCCAAGCGCGACTACGAGGCGTTCCTGCCGGGCGGCGCGCACGCCGTCGCGCTCGAGCGGATGCTGACGCTGCTCGCCGGCGTCACGCTCGAGTACGAGGTGAAGCTCGTGCTCAAGCGCACCGAGGTCGGCGCGAGCGTGCTCGGCGCGGGCTCGCGGCTCGGCTGGGATGCGTTCCTGTGCACGCGCGACGCACTGGAGGATCGCTCGGACGCCCGCTACGAACTGCACGTGATTCACTGAGACCCTAACAACAACACGCAATCGAACCTGAGATCGACGCCATGAGCACGCCTCTGAAGACCCTGATCACGAAACTGAACCCGCTGTGCCGCCACGCGACCGAGCGTGCGGCGAGCGCGTGCCTGGCGCGCGGCCACTACGAGGTCGATCTGGAGCATCTGTTCCTCGCGTTGCTCGACGAAGCGACGGGCGACCTGCCGCTCGCCTTGCGCGCGAGCCGCGTCGATCCGCATGCGCTGCACGCCGATCTCGAACGCGAGCTCACGCGCCTGAAGACCGGCAACACGCGCACGCCGGTGTTCTCCGTGCACCTGATCGCGCTGTTCGAGCAGGCGTGGCTGATCGCGTCGCTCGATTCACAGCTCGGCCGCATCCGTTCCGGGCACCTGCTGCTCGCGCTGCTGACCGCGCCGGATCTCGCGCAGTTCGCGCAACGGATGTCGTCGCGCTTCGCGGAAATGAACGTGACGGACCTGAAGCACAAGTTCGACGAAATCATGGCCGGTTCGAGCGAAGCCGAGCCGCGCCAGGCGGACGACGAAGGCAGCGACGTCGCGCCGGCCGCCGACGGCTTTGCGCCTGCGACCGGCCCGTCGAAGACGCCCGCGCTCGACACCTATACGACCAACCTCACGCAGCGTGCGCGCGACGGCAAGATCGACCCGGTGATCGGCCGCGAGGCGGAGATCCGCCAGGCGATCGACATCCTGATGCGCCGCCGCCAGAACAACCCGATCATGACCGGCGAGGCCGGCGTCGGCAAAACGGCGGTCGTCGAAGGGCTCGCGCTGCGGATCGCGGCCGACGACGTGCCGCCGCCGTTGCGCGGTGTCGCGCTGCACGTGCTCGACATGGGGCTGCTGCAGGCCGGCGCGAGCGTCAAGGGCGAGTTCGAGAACCGGCTGAAGAGCGTGATCGACGAGGTGAAGAAGAGCGCGCACCCGATCATCCTGTTCATCGACGAGGCGCACACGATCATCGGCGCGGGCGGCCAGGCCGGCCAGAACGACGCGGCGAACCTGCTGAAGCCGGCGCTCGCGCGCGGCGAACTGCGCACGATCGCCGCGACGACGTGGAGCGAATACAAGAAGTACTTCGAGAAGGATGCGGCGCTCGCGCGACGCTTCCAGGTCGTGAAGGTCGAGGAGCCGAGCGAGCCGCTGGCCGCCGCGATGCTGCGCGGGATGTCGGGCCTGATGGAGAAGCACTTCAACGTGCGGATTCTCGACGATGCGATCACCGAGGCCGTGCGCCTGTCGCATCGCTACATCAGCGGCCGCCAGCTGCCGGACAAGGCGATCAGCGTGCTCGACACCGCGTGCGCGAAAGTCGCGCTCGCGCACAGCGCGACGCCGGCCGCGATCGACGATACGAAGAAGCGCATCGAGCGCATCGATGCGGAAATCGCGTCGCTGGAGCGCGAGGCGGCGGGCGGTGCGGCGCACGACGAGCGGCTCGGCGAGCTGCGCGGCGCGCGCGACACGGCGCTCGAACAACTGGCGAAGGACGAGGAACGCTACGAGGCCGAGCGCGTGATCGTCGCCGAGATCACCGAGCTGCGCGACGCGCTTGACAAGGCACGCGGCCCGTCGGAAGGCGGCCAGCCGGTCGACGTGCAGGCCACCCGCGAGAAGCTCGCCGAACGCGTCGCGGCGCTGCACGCGCTGCAGGGCGGCGAGCCGATGGTGCCGCTGCAGGTCGACGGTCACGTCGTCGCCGAGATCGTCGCCGCGTGGACGGGCATTCCGCTCGGCCGGATGGTGAAGGACGAAATCGACACCGTGCTGAACCTGCAGCCGCTGCTGACCGCGCGCGTGATCGGCCAGGACCATGCGCTGGAGGCGATCGCGCAGCGCGTGCGCACCGCGACCGCGAACCTCGAGGACCCGAACAAGCCGCGCGGCGTGTTCATGTTCGTCGGGCCGTCGGGCGTCGGCAAGACCGAGACGGCGCTGGCGCTGGCCGACATCCTGTACGGCGGCGAGCGCAAGATGGTCACGATCAACATGAGCGAGTACCAGGAAGCGCACAGCGTGTCGGGCCTGAAGGGTTCGCCGCCGGGCTACGTCGGTTACGGCGAAGGCGGCGTGCTGACCGAGGCCGTGCGCCGCAACCCGTATTCCGTCGTGCTGCTCGACGAGGTCGAGAAGGCGCACCCGGACGTGCTCGAGATGTTCTTCCAGGTGTTCGACAAGGGCACGATGGACGATGCGGAAGGGCGCGAGATCGACTTCCGCAACACGCTGATCATCCTGACGTCGAACGTCGGCTCGGCCGCGGTGATGCAGGCCTGCCTGAACAAGCCGGCCGAGGAGCTGCCCGATCCGGACGCGCTTGCCGAGGCGTTGCGCCCGCAGCTGTACAAGACCTTCAAGCCGGCGTTCCTCGGCCGGATGAAAGTCGTGCCGTATTACCCGATTTCCGACGACGTGCTGGCCGAGATCATCGAGCTGAAGCTCGAACGCATCCGCCGCCGGATCGAGGCGAACCACAAGGCCGCGTTCGAGTGGGACGAGTCGCTCGTCGATGCGGTGCTCGCGCGCTGCACCGAGGTCGACTCGGGCGCCCGCAACGTCGACCACATCCTGAACGGCACGCTGCTGCCGGAGATCGCGGGCCACGTGCTCGGCCGGATCGCCGACGGCGTGGCGATCGCGCGCATCGCGGTGCGCGCGGACGAGGCCGGCGAATTCGCGTACACCGTCGAATGAGCCCCCGCACGCGACATCTGATACATCAACGGATTCACTGAACCATGCCGATCAATCTCCCCGAGCTGCTGACGCCGATCAGCGATGCGTCGCCCAGCGGCGACGACCTGCTGTTTTCGAACGAATTCGACGCGATCCAGGACGCGCGGCGCTACGACGACCCGACGCTCGACCAGGGCGAATGGGTAACCGAGATCAAGGAGGCCGACTGGGGCTTCGTCGTTGACCATGCGGGCGAGCTGCTGCGCACGCGCACCAAGGACCTGCGGCTCGCCGTGTGGCTGACCGAGGCGCTCGCGCTCGAGGACGGCATCACGGGCCTCACCGAAGGCTATGCGCTGCTCGAAGGCCTGTGCCGCGACTTCTGGGACACCTTCCACCCGCTGCCCGAGGACGACGACATCGAGCACCGGCTCGGCAACGTCGCGTGGCTGTCCGGCCGCACGGCCGAGCTGCTGCGCGCGGTGCCGCTGACGGACGGCGCATCGAATGCGTTCAGCACGCTCGATTGGGAAGTCGCGCAGCACGTCGCGCAGTCGATCAAGCGCGATCCCGAACACGCGGACGACATCGCGCACGGCAAGCCGTCGATCGACCAGATCGACGCGTCGCGACGCGTGACGTCGATCGCGTTCTACACGGCGCTGCTGGCGAACCTGAAGGCGTTCGAATTCGCGCTCGATGCGTTCGAGGAGCGGCTCGTCGAGCGCGCGGGCGATTCGGCGCCGAGCTTCCGGCAGGCGCGTGACGCGTTCGAGACCGTGTACCGGCTCGCCGAGCGCTTTGCGCGCGAACAGGGCTATACGGGCAGCGCGCCGCACGCGCAGGCGGCGCCGCAGGCCCAGCCCGAACGCATCGAGCCGGTGTTCGGCCAGCCGATCCAGACCGAGGAGACTCACGTGCAGCAGCAGACCGCTTCGCGTCCGCCGGTGACGCAGATGATCGCCGGCATCCAGAACCGCGCGCAGGCCGTCGACCAGTTGCGCGCGGTGGCGCGCTATTTCCGTCAGACCGAGCCGCACAGCCCGGTCGCGTATCTCGCCGACAAGGCGGCCGAGTGGGCCGACATGCCGCTGCACAAGTGGCTCGAGAGCGTCGTGAAGGACGACGGCTCGCTGTCGCACATTCGCGAGCTGCTGGGGGTGAGGCCCGACGAGCAGGCGTGAACGATCGTTTTTTGACCTGAGAGCGCGGGCCCGGCGGGCTCGCGATGAACAAGAAGAAGGTGACGCATGAACGTGACCGAACTGGCCCAGGCGATTCGTGGCGGCCTGATCCAGCAGGATCGGCTGCTGAAG